>JBIKID010000038.1:0-15398 GCA_044361815.1 Ilumatobacteraceae bacterium
GGTCGTTGTGCCGGCATCGTGGTACGCGACTTGTTGACAGGCGAGATCCAATCACACGCTGCTCATGCAGTTGTGCTTGCCACCGGTGGCTACGGCAACGTATTTTTCTTGTCGACAAATGCAATGAATTGCAACGTCACTGCGGCATGGCGTGCGCATCGACGCGGCGCAATGTTTGCCAACCCTTGTTACACGCAGATTCACCCAACATGTATCCCGCAGGCCGATGAAACGCAATCAAAACTTACGTTGATGAGCGAGTCATTGCGCAACGATGGTCGTGTGTGGGTGCCACAAAGCGCATCTGACAATCGTCCGGCCGATCAGATACCTGAAGCCGAGCGCGACTACTTCCTCGAGCGTTTGTACCCGAGCTACGGCAACTTGGCACCACGCGACATTTCATCGCGCGCGGCAAAGCGTCTTGTCGACAAAGGTCAGGGCATTGGGCCATTGAAGAATGGCGTCAACCTCGACTTTGCTGCAGCCATCGAGCGACTTGGTTTGGATGTTGTCAAAGAGCGTTATGGCAACTTGTTCGAAATGTACGAGCGCATTGCAGGCGAAGATCCATACAAGACACCAATGCGCATTTACCCAGCAACCCACTACACAATGGGTGGTCTGTGGGTTGACTACGAGTTGATGACAAACATTCCTGGCTTGTATGCAGCGGGCGAAGCAAACTTCTCCGATCACGGTGCAAACCGTCTCGGTGCATCGGCACTGATGCAAGGTCTTGCAGATGGTTATTTTGTGTTGCCATCCACAATCAGCAGCGGTCTTGCTCCATTGCTGGGCAAGACAATGCCGGGCATTGATCACCCTGCTTTCAAAGAAGCAGAAAAACAGGCAAAAGATCGTTTCTCTGGCTACCTCAATACCAAGGGCAAGCGCTCGCCAGATTGGTTCCATCGTGAACTTGGCAAAATCATTTGGGACAAGTGCGGCATGGAGCGAACCAAAGAGGGTTTGCAAGAAGCACTTACCGATTTGCCAGCTCTGTACAACGAATTCAAAACCGATTTGCGGGTTACTGGCACAGGTGAAACAACCAACCAGACACTCGAAAAGGCTGGCCGTGTTGACGACTTCTTCCAGTTGGGCATGGCAATGTGTCAGGACGCACTTGCGCGCGAAGAAAGCTGTGGCGCTCACTTCCGCTCTGAATACCAAACGCCAGAGGGCGAAGCACAACGTGACGACGAGAAGTTCTGTCATGTCGCGGCTTTCGAGTGGACAGGCGACCCGATGAATCCGAAGCGCAATGTTGAAGAACTCGTGTTCGAAACCGCGCACCTCGCTACAAGGAGTTACAAGTGAGCCACCTAAAGAATCTCACGCTCAAGGTATGGCGCCAAAGTGGCCCGAAAGATACTGGTCGTTTTGAGACCCACCAAGTTGCCGAAATCAGTGACGAAGCTTCGTTTCTTGAACTACTCGATGTGCTCAATGAGCAACTGATCAATGAAGATAAAGAAGCAGTGGTCTTTGATCACGATTGCCGTGAAGGTATCTGTGGCACTTGCTCGCTCATGATCAACGGCGTCGCCCACGGACCACAGCGTGCAACCACCACATGCCAGTTACACATGCGCTCATTCAAGAGCAATGACACGATTGTTGTTGAGCCGTGGCGTGCAGCAGCGTTTCCAATCATCAAAGACCTGATGGTTGACCGTTCGCCATTTGATCGGATCATTGAATCTGGTGGGTACATCTCTGCTGTTACCGGCGGTGCCCCAGATGGCAACCTCATCGCAGTGCCAAAGCCAGTTTCTGATGCAGCAATGGATTCTGCTCAGTGCATTGGCTGTGGTGCATGTGTTGCCGCATGTCCAAACGGCGCGGCCAGTTTGTTTACCGGCGCCAAGATCGCGCACCTCAATCGTTTGCCGCAGGGTCAGCCAGAGCGTTACAAGCGCGCTGAGGCAATGGTCGAAACTATGGACGAGCACTTCGGTTCGTGTACCAATCACGGCGAGTGTTCTGCTGCATGTCCGAAAGAGATCTCGATCGACGTGATCGCGCTGATGAACAAGGACTACCGTGCGTCCAAGTTCAAGAGCCGCAAAGAAATCAGTCGCGATTAATTCGCGACTTTTTATATGTTGAGTGGTCTCGCAACATGGGTGCAAGATGTCATTGAGTCGCTTGGATATCTTGGCGTAGCAATTCTCGTAATCGTTGAAAATCTCTTTCCACCGATTCCATCCGAAATCGTCTTGCCGTTTGCCGGCTTCGTTGCACAGCGTGGAGACGCCTCAGTTGTGGTCATGATTCTTGCTGCAACCATCGGATCGGTCGTCGGGGCACTTATTTTGTATTACATCTCGTGGGGTATCGGGCCAGATCGATTGAGGCAATTCGTTGTTCGATTTGGCAAATGGTTTGGCGTAAAAGAATCAGACCTCACTCGCGCGGAAGAGTGGTTTGACCGACGTTCAACAACAGCGGTGCTCGTTGGTCGATGTGTGCCACTTATTCGATCTATCGTCTCAATCCCTGCAGGCTTTCGACGCATGAAGATTGTGCCATTTGCTCTCTACACATTTATTGGGAGCGCAGTTTGGAACATCGTTTTGATCGGCGCAGGAGCCATACTCGGCGACAACTGGGATGCAGTTGGTGAATATGTAGGTGTCTTCCAGTACGTCGTGATTGCCGTCATCGGTCTTGCCCTTGTCCGATTTGTATTCACGGTTATCAAGCGCCGCCGGAGCACTAAAACTAGTTTTTAACGATTTCATAAAGTGAGCGATATCGTTCAGTTTATGAAAACTACGGTCGCACCGTTATTGCTCCCTGTTTTGCGTTCACGCGGACAAGCCGAGATGCTTTGCGCAATTTTGTCGAATCCGAAAAGGGAATGGACTCTTGCAGAACTGGCAAAAGTCAGCAGGCAATCATTGCCCACAGTGCAGCGAGAGGTGCAGCGAGCAGAGATGGCAGAACTCGTTAAGTCTCGGCGAGTTGGTCGCTCTCGACTTGTTTCGGGAGGCATGTCGCCGCTGCAACATCATCTTGGTCAATTGCTCATGATGTCATTTGGCCCTCGACAGGTAATTGCCAAGGAATTCGGTTCGTTGCCTGGCGTAGAAAAACTCTTCATCTTTGGTTCATGGGCGGCTCGTTTTGAGGGCGATCGCGGATTTCCACCAAATGATATTGACGTTCTTATTATTGGAAATCCGGACGTTGGTGTAGTGGCAGAGGTTTCGCAGAAATCTTCGAAAATGTTATCCATTGACGTCAATCCGACAATCGAGTCGCACACATGGTGGGCAAATAAGTCGGGTACAGGTTTTCGAAAGCAAATCGCCTCTCGACCATTAGTCGAACTCGAGGTACTTGGTGTCAGCAATAAGGCAGTGAGGTGTCAGTAGGCGACAAGGGAGGGTTGGATGATCTAATCGGCTCGTGGCTTGCCACAGTCGCAGAGTGAAAGTCTCGTAGTCTTGAGGCGATGAATGCAATAGCACTACTTGCGGCAAACACAGGCAAAGACGCCGTTTCCAATTGGTTGCGCACCGACCTCGTGGTCATCATTATGAGCATCTCGGGCGGTCATGTGCTGATGCGGCTCGTTGCATTTCTTGCAGATCAACAAATTATTCAGGTCAAGTCGCGAAACAAGCTCGATGCAAGCGATCTTTCAGCGCTCACCACCGGCGCACACCGTGCCGCTGTGCTTGGTGCATTGCGCTGGGGTATCAATTTCTGTGTAATTGCAGTAGTAATCACGTCTGTATTACTGCGACTGAGTTTGCCATCTTCGGCACTGGTGTTCCTGGGGTCAATCGCCGGCGCTGGGCTCGGTTTTGGTGCGCAACAAATGGTGGGCGACGTTATTGCGGGCTTGTACATCATCGCCGAACGACAGTTTGGTGTTGGCGATGTGGTTCGACTCGGACCACTTGGAGTCGTTGGTTGGGTAGAGGGTCGCGTTGAAGAAGTGACGTTGCGTGTTACCAAAATTCGCACATTTGATGGCGACTTGGTGAGCATTGCCAATGGCGTGTTGCGCCACAACGTCAACATGTCGCGTGACTGGTCGCGCGTGCTGGTGACCGTTCCGTTGCCTCGTGAGAGTGACATCGAAGATGCGATTACTCGAATTGATGCCGTTTGTGCGCAGTTGGGTGCAGATCCCAAAATTGGACCTTTGCTTATTGAAGTACCGAGTGTCACCGGTGTCGACGACTTGGGGGCCGAAAACGTTGAAGTGCGAGTTGCTGGCAGATCATTGCCAGTACAGCAGTGGAAGGTAGAGCGTGAGTTGCGACGCCGTATTGCTGCAGAACTTCGCGAAATGTATATCGAGTTCAAAGTCAACGAAGTGGGTGAGACCCGATGAAGTTACGTCGCCCAAGCAATTCAACACTCGTATCAATTTTTGTATTTCTGGTCTCGTTTGGTTTTTGGCTTGGACAACCGCAAGCCGAGAAGCCGTATTCTCAAATTCCTGATGTCAGTTGGGTATTCGTTACTACTACGGCGCCCACGCCGATTCCGGTAGATACGTTGCCGCCGGTTGTTGAAACCACGTTGCCACCAGAGACAACAATCCCTGTCGATACGGTGCCGACCGAAACAACTCTCGATCCTGCAGTCACTACCATCACTACCGTCGCGCCGTAGCGCGTGATTTCGCTAGCTATCTCGCAAGTTATTTCGTATCAACAACCAAGAATGCTTCGGCAGTTCGGCCTTTTGGCAGTCCGCCCGCTTCTGCGATCATCTCGCCCCAACCACGCATGCGCTCGGGTAGTCCTTCGGGGTCTGTGTGCTGGCTTGCATGGCAGAGTAGCGCTGCAATCTTTTTGTCCAGCACATCAGTCGTATCAACAAAATGTTTTGGGTTTGGCCCGGCCATGATCCAGGTTTCAGGAACGCTGTGTGGTGCGAGTCCACGCTCACTCAACAGTTCGGGAAATGCAAATTCGTTTCGTGCATCTGGGTAGACGGCGCATAGAGCGGCTTCTCCAGTTGCCAAGTGGTCCGGGTGGCTAGCGTAAATTCGGTTGTAGTTGCGCTCGCCAGATTGGGTGAGTACTCGATCAGGCTTGACAATACGGATAACCGCGCTGATTTCGCGACGCAAGCTGAGGTCGGCAACTACTGCACCGTCTGGAAAACCCAACCAGTGGAGTTCGGTTACTCCGAGCATGTTTGCTGCAGCGGTTTGCTCGCGTCTGCGTAGCGCCGCAACTTCATCTCGCGTCACGGTGTTATCAGAGCCACCAGCCTGACCATCGGTGACTAAGCAATACACGACTTCGTGACCTTCGCTAATCCAAGTTGCGACAGTTCCGCCGGCACCAAAATCGACGTCATCGGGGTGCGCAGTAATTACCAGAATTTTCATCTCGTAAGGCTACATGGGAAGAATTCTGGTGAGAATTAGGGGTGTGAGCGGATTACTCGACACTCACGAGGCGATCATTAAGCGAAGCGGTGATTGAAGGATGTGCTTGGTCTTCTGACCTTTTGCCGTCTCTCATTCGTAGAAAGATTCCTGCGTTGCAGGCATAACCAACTGCCACAATGCTCAAGATTTCGGAATAATTGAGCACCCCACTTGCCAAAATACCGGTAGCGCATCCGCCAAGAAATGCTGCGTTATATAAAACGTCGTAAGCGGCAAAAATTCGGCCAACGTTTTCTTTGTTTGCATTCGCCTGAATTGTTGCATCCGACCTGATACGCAGGTTTTGAAAGCTCAAGGCGCATATCGCGACTGCGACCAACCCAATGCGAGGATTATCAAAAATCGCTGCGGTTCCAATCGCTGTTGCAGCAAGCGCAAACGACATCACAGTGATAGATCGACGTGGATATCTTTCCGACAACCACTCGGCAGTTATTGAGCCAGTAAACGATCCTGCAGCCGAAAACCCGAGGACTGTTACATAACCTGTCGTTTGGAGGTGGTACGAACGATCGACCATCAACGCGATGCTGGCAATACATACGCCAAGCATCAAGCGATGCAGTGAAGTCGCGAGGATTGCAAAGCGAGTTTTCGCCGACGCAAACTGCGAGGCAAGTGAACGGAAGTCGCAGTGTTTTGCACTTGAGTCACCGCCACCAAGAGGTATTGAAATGCGGCTAAATAACCATGCTGCACAAATATGACCGCTACCAGCGACAACGAGTGCGACGATGGGCAGGCTTCCCGAAACACCTGTGCCAATGCCGGCGCCAATTGCTCCAGCAATCACACTCAGGATCAGGCTTGTTGAGTCGGCGGCCACCAACTCGTGTTTGCGCACGAGTTGTGCAAGTGATGAAGCGCGCGCTGTATACAAAATTCGAGTCAGTGCTACGAGTAACCCAAAGATGATGTAGCCAAACCATCGCGTGCTGGCTGTTGTCGCAAATAGTCCGCACAGTGTGATCACTCCGCGTAATGCGTTTCCACGACAGAGCAGTAGTTTGCGTGGCAAGTGGTCCGCCAAGTGTCCGGCGATTGGGCCTACAAGCAGTAGCGGCAAAGCAGAAGCAACAAGCGCTGAGGTAAGTGCAGCAATTGATGGGCCTTCACTAAATTTAAATAGCAAGAGTTGGGCAAGTGTGAGGGTTGCTAAAGCATCTGCGCTTTGAGAAACAAATTGACCACCGATTGCGTTCCTAAAGTCGTGGTATTTAAACAAGTCACGTCGTCGAACATGTACAGCGCTGGTAGGCCTGCGAAGTCTGATCACACATTAATTTTGTCTGTTCTCCAGCTGACCTACACGCTAAATGCGTGAACAACAATTGAACATTCAATGACTTATCAGTCGGTTGATTTCTGTTGTTGCAACAAACTTTGCATCATCGGCACATACGTGCTGAATGGTGCAACTTCAAGATCAAGAATCTTGCCCTGCTCATCCCAGCGACGGAGGCTCACTGCGTCCTTAAAGCCTGCAAGACCTTCAAACCGTCGTGCTTCGTCATTGTTCATTGGCCCGCCTTGCAATTCAAGACTTCTGACGGAGCCCTCTGACAACGTGTCGAAATATGCAGGTTCTACTGCACAGAGATAGCGCTTTGCGTCTACATGCAATGCAATCGGGGCAGTGACTCCCGATCCGAAAGATTTTGCAAGATATCTTGTTCCCGTTGATTCATGCTTGTCGTCAATGTCAATGTTGACATTGCCTGATTTTGATTCGAGCTCGAGCAAATGCCCAATGTCGTGCAAGAGGGAAGCGACGATGAGATCGTCTGATGCGCCAGATTGTTGCGCAAGCGCGGCGCATTGGACTGCATGGTCCATCTGCGAGAGCAGTTCGTCGTATTTTTGCATTCCCCATTTCGCATAAATATTGATGATGTCGTTAATCATGTCGTGGATCATTCGGGTACTGGCTTTCCTTGAAAATCGTTGATAAGTGAAACTCGGACTGTCGAACCGTTTGCTTTTGATTCTGCAAATTCCTGAATCTTTTGTTGGTAATACTTTTCCCGCAGATCACCCTCACTGAGCGCGTTGTAGGTGGGGTAGATCGCACGACGATCACTTGAGGAATTGTTGCTCCCACTTCTATGTGGCGTCCGTGAATGAAACCATAAGGTTTGCCCTGCACGAAGCTCAACATGAAACCAATCCATTCCAGCAACCACTGCAGCATCGATGCAGCCTTGATCATCCATCGGGAGAATTGCTTGGTGCGCACCAGAAACCACTTCCAAGCAGCCGTTCTCAATTGTTGAGTCATCAATTGCCACCATGCATGAAAGGTGAATGTCAATAAATCGGTACGCCGGCGCATCTTGATGTGGTGCATAACCAGCACCGCCAGCCAATTTGTAGTTGATTTTTTCTTTATAGAGCACTGCTCGGTCACCGAGTAGGGCAGATGCGGTGTCAACCATGATGCCGTCGGTCAATAGATCCCGAAAGCCGAGGTGAAATGGTGTGAAGTACTCCGTCCGACAAAGTTTTGGGCCATGGTCAGTCATTTCTCGATAATGCATCCAGTCACCAGTGTCGGACCAAGTCTGAACTTCCTCTGTCCAACTTTGAAGCTGTTCGGTCCGATTCACCAGCGTGTCAGTTATCAGCCATCCAGTTTCAACGAAGTGGTCCACTTGCGACCTCGTAAGTGGAGCATCAATGTTGAGTGGCATAGATAGCAAGGTATCTCACCGAATCACCATAAGACGAGTAAAAGTTGCATGTGCAGCAAAGTTCTACCAATGTTCAGGCAGCGTAAATGTCACATCTACTTGCTTTATGAGGGACTTTAAGATACCCTAGGGGGTATGTGCAGACAAACAACTTGTAGAAGGTGCGGAAAAGCGGGCTGGGCGGGATGTGGCGCTCATGTTGAACAGGTCTTAGGAGGCATTCCGCACAGCGAAAGGTGTCAATGCAGCGAGACCAAAAAGTCCTCAACTGCACCGTCGCCAAAGTTTCTCTCTAAACTATTTAAGAGATAGGAGTTTCTTTTGACCACAATTAATCTCACACTCGACACTTTTGAAGAAGCTGTAATGGGCGAAGGAATTACGTTCGTCGACTTTTGGGCAGAGTGGTGTGGCCCGTGCAAGATGTTTGGTCCAATTTTTGAAAAGGCATCCGATGCGCATCCCGACATCCGGTTTGCCAAGGTTGATACCGAAGCCGAACAACAATTGGGCGGATCACTTGGAATCCAATCCATTCCGACGATCATGGCCTTTCGCGATGGGGTATTACTTTTTTCTCAACCAGGTGCGCTACCAGCAGCATCGTTGGAGCAATTAATCACGTCCATTCGTGAAGTCGACATGGTCGAAGTGCACAAGCAGATTGCTGAAGAAGAATCTAAGTAAGCGCAAAAAACTTGTGCAGTAACGGCACGAAGTGCTCAAGTGGCTCTGACTTGTAGTCAACGTCAAACGACACCTGATCGTATTTTGCACAAAACTCTTCAGTAAGCGCGTAATGCTCGTGATCACGGTATTCGTCTCGAGCATTCTTGTTGAGGCCAATGTGATTCCAGAAGTAGTAGCCCTGGAAGATCCCATGGTGCGCAACCATCCAATAGTTGGCTGGTGAAACAAACGGTTTCAGTACTGCTGCAGCGATTGCTTCGTGATTATCGGGGGCCAAACTGTCGCCGATGTCATGCACCAATGCGCAAACAACATATTCTTCGTCGCGCCCATCTCGCTGCGCTCGGGTAGCGGTCTGCAAACTATGTTCGAGTCGGTCGACGGGGTAACCCAAAAACTCGCCTCGCAACTTTTCGAGTTGCTCGATTACTTGGCTGGCAACACGGCCTTGCACAACTTTGTATTGCTCGGTTAAGTCGTCCCAATCTTCTTTGGTCGATTCGGCAAACGAACGAAACGTTGCTCTGCGTGGTTCGATGTTTGCAGTCAAGGCCTACCTCTTGATCGCGTGAACGATTGATATTGAGTGCGTAGTGGTGCCTGCATGGCGATGGGCTGCAAGTTCACGATATTCGGGGGAGTTCCACCACGTCATACATGCTGCTTCGGATTCAAACTGAATGACGACTGTTCGGCCCGCTTCGGGTGTGCCTTCGAGTACCGCCACGTTGTCGTCATAGGTGAGGAACGTGCCGTTATGAGCCTTGAGAATAGGGAAGAATCCTTTTTCGTACACGCGGTACTTGTCGGCATCGTTGATGGTGAAGTGGGCGATGAAGTGCACGGGTGATTCGCTCATGATTCTTGAATCGTACCCCACTACTTTGTTTTTGGGGATTTTGAAGCGGGCTTCAAGAGTTTCTATTCGGGTGTCTATTCGTGAGAAGCGCGAATCCAGGCGAACTGCCATATCGCGCAAGTTGCCTAGGGTTGCTGGTTCGTTCCATCTAACAGGTGAGTGATCCATGAAGTGGATCGTTACACACTCGTTGCTCTGGCTGTCAAGTACCTTGCTATTCGGCGTGATCTGCAGCCCACGTTGACAACACGATCCAAATAGAGCAGGCTCCGCACACAGTCCAGGCCAGGGCGCGAATCAGGTTTACTGTCATCAATTGATCATGTACTGATTTGTCGAAACCAGCCGCAAGTTTCCCATGTGCTGGAGCAGACCAAAAACCACTAATCACGAGCACGATGGCCATGGCTGCACCGTTGATCACTGCGGGAACTCGCAGTGTCTTGCGATCACCAAGAAATGCCAGTGCAAGAATTCCGAGCAGCGTAATACCTTCCGTAATCCACGGCACAAAAAGCAATTTTCCAATCCGCTCAACGTGTGCGGTCTGAAAGCTCACATATGTTGACTCTCCAACGTACGCAAATAGTGGGTAGTGGACATACTGGATTGTCCAGATCAGTCCGACCATAAACATTGACGCCGCAGCATGAACAACAATCAGTAGGCGTAAGTTGCGTTGCAAGGCTTCCATGAAGTCAGGTTAATTGCTAAATGCGGATGACGGCAGATCTATCTCGCCAGAAGCAATAGCCGAAACAATTCTTTGCGCAACAGAAATTGGACTCAGCCCCTGCGGAAAATTTGGTGCGGTTCCAGCAATTGCTCGCGTTGCCAATCCTGTCTCAGTATGTGGGGGACGTGCATCAATGACACGAACACCAGACCGACGTGCCTCGCGACCAAGTGCTTCATTGAATGAGCGAACTGCAGATTTTGATGCACCATATGCGGCCATGCCAGGAAGGTTCTGTTCGGCGATGACTCCCGAAATGCCAACAAGTACTGAGCCCTTTGCCATGACAGGAAGTGCGGATTGCATCAGAAAGATATGACCGAACGTGTTCGTCAAGAATAATTCTTCAACGGCATCGACAGAAGTGGACGTAATCTCACCGAAAGCAACAACGCCCATTGCGTTGACAACGATGTCGAGCGAGCCGTGTTGAGCAAGCACCGTTTTGATCACGGCCTGCGTTGCTTCTGGCGAGCGCAAGTCGGCAACAACGTGTTGATGGTCGTTGCTTGGTCCGCGAGAACACGTGACAACGGTGCAACCTCGCGCACTCAGTTCTGCGGCAATAAGTTGGCCAAGTCCACCTGTACCGCCCGCTACAAGGGCCACTTTTTGGGCAAAGTTAAATGAGTTTTCCATAGTTGTATAGACATCCGCATCCGTCAACATGCACAAGGTTAGCCGTTGGGCTATTTCACTGTAATGAGCTTCGTATCTGCCAATGGCAAGAAATATTGATCACCGATGCTTTTGAAAGTGACTCGACACGTGCCACGTTTTGGAAATGTCAATGACCAACCAGTTTGAAGTGTTGACTTTTTGGTAACAGTTTTGCCCTTGACCTTGAATCGCGTTGTAACAACTTTCGTTACTTTCGACACTTTGCATGACCCTGATGCAGAAACCGTGAGGGGGGTGCCGGATGATGTTTTCATAGTGAACTTCAGAATGCGAGATTTTGTCACAGTTGTAGGGACCGTTGGCGCCGTCAATTGAGTCCTAGAAATAGTTGTATTTGTGGTCGTTGTTGTTTCTGGAAGGGCAATTGCAATTGGTTCCACATACGGGGTGACGGTCAGTGTGACCACTACGTCAGTGGCTGGTTCATAGTTATCCGTTCCATCTTGTGATGCAGTGAAACTACATGTTCCCAATTCAAGAAGCGTGAGTACAGATCCAGTAAGCGAACATATGCGATCGTCGTTGGCACGCAATGACACTGGTGAGCCCGAACTGGTGGCCACAAACGCTGTCAGATCAATTGGAGCATTGCCGATTTGGACAGTTTGTATTCTTGACACATTTGTCTGAATCGACTGTGCGGCTCGCGTTATTTCCACGAGCAGAGGTGTGGTGGATTTCGAAAGGTATGAACCATCACCGGACCTCGTCACCGAAACGAGACACGATCCGGAAGTTGTGGATGTAAGTGTTCCGTTTTGTATGGCACAACCGGTTGCTAAGCCATCAATGGCGACAAAACTGAATTGTCCGGTTCCTGAACCACCCGAAGCCGTCAACGTAAGTGGCGTTCCAAACGTTGTGCTGGTGCTTGTTAAAGAAATTGATGCCTGCTCGAGTCGTAAAATATCGAACGAGTAAACGAAGTCTGGCATTTCCAAGTACGTGTCGTTCCCGGATTGCTGAACGATGAATTCGCAAGTACCCGAACTCACCACGGTGAGAGTCAAGTTTGACACTGTGCATACTGAAGTTGTCCGAGATGTAATGGCAACAGTCAAAGTTGAGGATGAAGTAGCAATTGATGTGAGATCAATAGTGTCACCGATGTTTTCAGCAGTAAGTGAATCAAGCTGATCAGTGTTGGTCATCACAATGTTTTGAGACAATTTGGTGAAGTGAAACGTTCCAATTCCCAAACTCGATTCAAATACGCCATCTCCTATTGAACCGATGCGAACGTAGCAATATCCAGGATTATCTCGAGTTACAGTTCGGTTGCTAATCGTGCAATGGTCTTGCTGATCTTGGATATTCGCAGGTTGACCTTGAGGTGTCGTTGGCGAGAGGTCGATAAAAACTTGCCCAGTGCTCTCGATGCCATCGAAGGTGATGGAACGAGTTTGGTTGTACTCACTGGTGTCGTCATTCACCACAATGGTTTGAAGTTTTGCATTGACTGTTATTGCAGCGAATGTTTGTGCCTGTGCAAAATTGATCGTATCGGTTGGCGTAAACACTGCGTACAACTGGAATGCCTGGTTAGTCTTCATGAAATTGGCAGTCGTGCGCGTCGTGCCGTCTGCATCGGTTGTTACCGCACCAAAAGACAAACTCCCTGGAATGGTAGGGATGAACTCGTAAGATCCCGGAATTACCGACCCCTGATAAGTAGTTGGTGCAATAGATAGAGCCACTGCATCGCCTACGCGATAGGTGTCGGGAGATTGAAGTCTGGTGTACACAATCGGTGATGTATCGGGAATCGGCTTCGGACTGATTTCAAAAGATGTTGTCGCGGCAGTGGCAGCGTTGAAGTTTGAGTTGCCCGATTGAGTACCGCGTAGTGTGCATGTGCCATCGGCGACCAGGGACACCGTGGTGCCCGAAACGGTGCACTTTGATTGCGTGTCTGAAGAAATTGTGACGGAGAGACCCGACGAAGCCTGAGCAGAAGCCGTGAGGCTTCCGCCTTGCAGAAGAGTTCCCGAACCGGCAATCGGAACAAAGGCAATTGTCTGGGCTGCTTTTTGCAAGGTGATCAATGTGCTTGCTGAAGTTTTACTTAAGTAATTCACATCGTCGGCCTTGGTGGCAATCACTGCACACGTTCCCGCCGATGTTGATACCAAACCATCGGATGTAATGGAACATCCAGTCGCCGTTGCAGAGACAGAGTTCGTGTCAATGGCATAGGAGACCATGCCAGTTCCAGAACCACCTGAAGTTGTGAGAAGCAATTCAGTTCCGTATGTGCCGGTAGTACTTGAAACGGTGAGAGTACTTTGCGTTCCTTTACTGACAGTGATTTCTCTCGCAATGTTTGGTGCGGGGTCGAAGTTTGTGTCTCCTTCTTGGCTTGCAACAACGCGACACTTGCCAGCACCGATGTATGTGACTGATGTATCAGTCACAGTGCAGATTGAAGTAGTTGTACTGGAGAATGAAACAGCGAGGACCGATGATGCAGTGGCCATAGTTGCAAGATCAAGTGGTGCATCACCGAATGTTTGCGTACCAATACTTGCGACGGAGAAGGAAATAGTTTGTTCATTAGCTGTTACAAAACTGGCTTCAACCGGTGTTGCTGCTGCAAATTTTGAGTTACCTGTTTGTGTTGCACGAACAGTGCACGTACCTGCGTCAACAATGAAGACTGTGGTGCCGATGACACTGCATTTACCAAGTGTTTGACTAGTAAAGGTGACTTGCAACCCGGCACTACTAGAGCCATATCTGGAAATGTCGAATTCCGTCCCACGTGATTGGTAGCTCTTTCGGGGAAGCGTGGAGAACGAAAAATCAATTTCTTGAGGAGCAAGTGTTGCCACATTCAGGGTGGCAGCTAACGACGTTCCATTTCCATAATTTGCACCTGTCGCCTGAGCGGTCGCTTTGATGACGTAGAACTTTCCGGGAATTAGTCCCGTGATCTGGCAACTGGTGGAAGTTATGAAAGTGGTGCATCGGTTTCCGACCTCAATTCCGTTTTGCTCGGCCCATATTTGATATTTGATGTAACTTCCATTGTTCGTTGGGCTTGCCGACCATGAGACCGACGATGTAGTTCCAGTTGTGGTGGCCGCGAGATTGGCTGGAGGATTTGGAGTGGTGCTCAGGGTGAATTCAGTCCCATATGCGGGGATTTTATTGATGATCACACCCGACCGAACGCGGTAAATGAATCCAGGGGTGAGTCCGGTTAGGTCCTTTGTCAATTGGAGGTTGGCACCTTTCGCCTCGCTGCCGTAGTACTTATTCTCGAAACCTGATGGAGTGCCGACCTCGATGTAGGGGGTAAGAACATTTCCTTGAGAATCAACAGTCATGCCAACGGTCGCACGGGTTGTATCAATCTTTGCGACTGGTGAGGTTTGCGGAATTGCACCCCCCACGGGGGTGGCGGTGCTGGGCATGCTGTTCGTATCAGAAATCCCAGTGTTGTTGCGTGCGTAGATTCGTACGGTGTATTCAATACCATTTACCAGCCCAGTGATTGTGTGCGTACGTTTTGTTGAATTGACTGTGATGTCAGTCCACGTAGAACCATCTGATGTGTATTGAATGAGGTAGCTCGTAATTGGTGCGCCACCATCTAATGTTGGGGCTAACCACGTTGCGTCGATTCTTTTGTCTCCCGCCACCACTGAGAGGGAAGGCATAGACGGAGTGTAGGAAGGGATGACTGTAGTTTGCGATACCCATTCTGAGTAGATTCCAAAACTTCTGAAGGCACGTACACGTACCCAGTACGCAGTTCCATTGGTTAATTGTGGAATGGTTAGCGAGCGGGAGGTATTGGCTGTCGCGTACTGCCACCAATCGATTTTGTCACTTGAAATATGAACCTGATAGGAGATAATTTCGGCATCTGCCACGACTTGAGGATCTGCCCAACTTGTAATTATGGATTCGTTTCCGCCTGCTAGCTGAACGTTGGTGGGAGGATTGGGCCGTGTGTGAAGCAAAATGGTTTCTGTGCTTAATTTCCATACTGATGACAGGTAGGCAACAGTGCTGAGCGTTGAACCAATCGAACGGTAAGCGTATTTATATGTGAAGCCAGCAGGGAGCTCAACGTAGGTACCAGACGTCGCAACGTCGTTGGCCCCAGAAGATAAAACGTTGGTGACTTCCCGAAACACTTCTGCATAGTTGTCGGAGGATTGGTAAATACGAACTGACATGGAGGTCTGACCAGTCTTCAAACTAAAGTTGAACCGCAAGGCAGGGGAAGCTGAGAGGTTGGTTTGCAAGACTTGTGGGTTGAGGTTTTGAGTTGGAAAGTAAGGAAGTGATTTTGGTGACTCA
>JBIKID010000004.1:0-48557 GCA_044361815.1 Ilumatobacteraceae bacterium
CCCGTCATTCGTGCAAACCTTCGTGCGGGGCGTGTTGGCTGAACGCTACGGTATGGGTATGGCCTATACGTTTTGTAACTCATGTGGGCATCGAAATCCTCCCGAGGCCACGTTTTGCTCAGCATGCGGATCTGTCCTAGATCATCCAAACGAACGGACAATAGTTCTGGCAAAAGTTGATCCACTGCAAGATGCGCCCGGAGATCAAGACAATGTGCAAGTGCTTCTCAGTGAGATTCGTGGTAGCCAGAGTGCACATGGTCTGCTCGTTATGCGTTCGGGTGAGCGATCTGGCGAACGGTTTTCGTTGGCGTTGGACCGCGTTGAAATCGGTCGAAACCCAGAATGCAATGTATGTCTGGATGATGTCACTGTTTCACGCCGTCATGCGGAGTTGAGGCTTGGGAGTGACGGCTATGTCGTTACCGATATGGGTTCGCTGAATGGCACCTATGTGAATCAGGAACGGGTAGATGAGATCTTGTTGCAAAATGGTGACGAATTACAAGTTGGTAAGTATCGCATGGTGTTTTTCGACGGCGCAAGCAACTAAATCCGTTTTTCGGTTTCGTTAAATTAGTGGCAGAATATACGACCTGTGATGACTGACAAGAACTATCTCTCAATCGGTGAGGTGCTCGGACTTCTTCTCGAAGAATTTCCAGACGTAACCATTTCAAAGATTCGATTTCTAGAGAGCCAAGGTCTGATCGAGCCAGAGCGCACTGCATCCGGGTATCGAAAGTTCAGTAGATCCGAAGTTGAAAGATTGCGATTTATTTTGCGCGAGCAGCGTGAGAATTACTTGCCGTTGAAAGTCATTCGCACGAAACTTGAAGGTGACACAAGTGACGGCATGATCAGACCCTATGACGACACTTCGCCGCACATTGTAAGAAGTGAGGCAACAAGTGGTGGTCACCCTGCTGCTCGTCAAAATCTTGCTAAAGCACCAAGTGCACCATCTCGATCCGCAAAAAAGGCCGATGACACGTCATCGATCAGTCGTTCTGAATTACTGCAAGAGTTGGATGCAGATGATGTTGTCTTGAAATCGCTCGTGGCGAATGGTCTTGTGAAGCCTCGCATCGTCGGAGATATCGAGATGTTTAGCCCTCTTGACAAAGAGATCGTTTCGATTGCCGCGCAGTTCATTGCGAAAGGAATCGACGTTCGTCACTTGAAGACATGGAAACATTCTGCAGAACGAGAATTTGGTTTGTTCGAGCAACGGATCATGCCCTTCCTTCGTCAACGTAATCCTGCCGCTCGGCAAGAGGCAATGGAACTGCTTGATGAGTTGACAGATCTTGCTGACCAACTCCGAACTGCATTTGTAACAGTTGCTGCCCGCGGGTATAACGAAGGTCGCACACAGTAGTGCTCATCGAACTCGATCTCGAAGGTGTGCGACTTGAGATGCCAAGCAACACACCAATTTTGATGTTGCGTGAATCTGGCGGTAGTCGCCGAATGTTGCCGATCTATATCGGCGGTCCCGAAGCATCTTCGATTCATTTTGCTCTCGAAGGGATCACACCGGAGCGGCCACTCACACACGACTTGTTTGTTTCACTTTTCGGTGTGGTCGATGCCGAACTGAAGAGCATCGTCATCACTGAAGTGGTCGACAGTACCTACTTTGCCGAGTTGCACTTGAAGGGGAGTGGTGGAGAGCGCATAGTGTCCTGCCGTCCTTCAGATGCTGTTGCCGTCGCTTTGCGGGCCGGGGTGCCCATGTATGCGACAGAAGCGCTGATGGACGAGGTCGGCAAAGCCTCAGCCGTGACCAATGTGGACAGCGAGGAAGAGATTCTGGACGAGTTTCGGGACTTCATTGACAGCATCAGACCCGAAGATTTCCAGGGATAGTCAAACTCGTTTTACGCACCTAACCTTGAACTATGGGTCAAGGGTTTAGCGGCAAAAAAGCAGCGGAGATCGTTGGTATTACGTATCGGCAGATCGACTACTGGGCTCGAACAGATTTAATCCGTCCTTCGAGTTGTGATGCTGCAGGCAGCGGCTCGAGGCGCGTGTACAGCTATCGAGACTTGCTTGAACTTCGAGTGATCAAGACTCTGCTGGATGCCGGAATCAAACTTGAGTCAGTGCGAGAAGTTTTCAAGTATTTGCGAAATCACGTTGAGTCCGAAATTACTGCCGCGCATATCGTGATCAGCGGTCAGTCCGTTGTGTTGTGTCAGGGTGACCAACTCGTTGATGTGCTTCGCAACGGTCAGGGCGTTCTTAACGTCTTACCGCTCGCAGGAGTGAAAGATCAGGTTGACTCGCAGATCGTTGCGCTCACTCGACCAGAGGTGAATAAAATTGCAGATGTAACTCTTGCGAACTCTGTTGCGATTGCGCAATAGCGCTTAGTTTTCTTGCTTTGGCAAGTAAGTCAATAGCGGACCCAGTTTGTTGGCGAGTTCGGCTAGGAGAGTGCTCGCATCGGCAAGTTTCTGGATGGGATCTTCGATTTCATCGAGCAAATTGTCAACGCGATTTGCGACTCTGTTGAAGTTCTCCATTGACTGCAGAATCAACTGCAGACTTGCTAAGACCGATTCGACTGATCGCTTCGCTTGGTCAACAACCTTGGCACCGTTCTCGGCAGGGTTAAGGGCACTGATCAACGCAAAGATTTCCTCTATGGTCGGAACAGTAAATTGCTTTGGTTCGCCGCTTTGCGTCATGACGAAACCCTAGTTGTAAAAATAATCATGACAATGTCCCGTAAGCGCCCACATCTCCAGACTGGCCAGTGTCAATCACGCTTGAGATGCAGTCATCAAGATCGATGAGCATTGCATCGATTACCGACTCATGAACTGCGTTGACAGTGCAATGCAAAGACTGGGGTGGCTCTTGTCGGTCGATGTACCAGCCACGTTTCCACATTTCGTCAGCAACTGCATAGACGTTGAGACGCTGAGGATCGCGCGCAATGAACGAGAGCAACAATGCATCGGGTTGAGCAAGCAACGAAAGCTCGGGATGCGCTGCAATGTGATGCGAAAGTTTGTCTGTGGCAACACGAGCGCTGCGCGTAAGACGCAAGTAGCCATCATCACCAAGAAAATGCATCACGGCCCATGCGGCGGCAATTGAACCGCCTGATTTTGTGCCGAGCATTCCGCTGGATGCGTACATGCCACCAAGCCATTGATCAGTGACAAATCCCTGATATGAACGCAGTCTCTTGTTTGCGTACATAATCACCGACGCACCTTTGGATGTGTATCCAAATTTATGCAAATCGACGGAGATCGAAGTGACGCCATCAACCTCCAAATTCCAGGCCGGAATCTGATGTCCGAGTCTGCTCAAGTAGGCGAGTGAGACACCGCCCATACATGCATCAACATGGCAGTTGATGTTGTGACTTTGAGCCAAAGCGGCCAGTGACGGAATGTCGTCGACGACACCTTGTGGATACTGAGGGGCTGAGCCAACGATCATGATTGTGTTTGTGTCAATTTGAGCCGCCATAGCAGCGACATCAGCGCGCCAGTTGGGGAGCACATCAACGCGTCTCAGCTCGACTCCAAAGTAGGCAGCGGCCTTATCAAAGGCAGCGTGTGCTGAAGTCGGGAGGATGACGTTGGGATTGGTGATTGAGGATTCTGTTCGAAACTGATCTCGGGCTGCTTTGAGAGCCATCAGGATGCTTTCTGTGCCACCGCTCGTGAAGAATCCAGCAGCCTCAGCAGGCGAGCCGAGCCAAACACCGGCCATATCTAGCACTTCGCCCTGCATCTGCCGCAGGCTAGGGAAAGCAGCCGTATTGAGGGCATTGGCACCGCTGAAACGCTTGTAAGCCTCCTCAGCAACCGCCAAAACTTCAGGACCTGCGTTGTATGCCAATGAGAATGCTTTGCCGTCGCGCCATCGCACATCATGCGCGGACATCTCATCGAATGATTCGACAATGCTTTGAGCACTCAAACCAGTGGCGGGGATGACATGAGGTGCTGATTTGCCTTGTTTCATTGCTTATCCTAACTTTACATAACTTTGATTATGGGCGAAGAACGGTAACCAAAACTGGCACCTACGGTTGACTTTGATCCTGTACTAACGGCCTAGCTGCGTCCAACAGCCACGATAACGCAGCCTTGTAGTCACGTGTTGTTGGATCAATCGATGGATCTAGATCTTGTTCAACGTCCTGCACTGCACATCGCAAAACAAAGATTTGATCGCGCAACTTGTCGCGTTCGGTGCGCGTGATCACCAACTCATCTTCACTGAGTGCCAGTTCTGATGCTCGTTGCCGGGCAACCCAGTCCCATTGCCTGCAAGCTTGCGAGCAAAACTCCCGTGGTCTGCCAGCACCTGAACTCGCTGGCAACGGGCTTCTGCACCATCGACACTTGAGATGGTCCTGGATGATGACTGGATTCTGTGTATTACTGGCTACCTGAGACGTCTCACCGGTTTGTTTCGTCATGACGAAAAGGTAGGTCATGTGACGGCAAATTGCGAGTATTACTGCGCATACTGAAGAGATGTCTACTCGTGTAGTTCCATCACATCTTGTCGCTCCAAGCAGATTGCTTTCAAGCGATAATGCGTCTGGTACTCACCCACTCGTGATGGAAGCCATGCATAAGGCGAATGAAGGTCATGCACTCGCCTACGGCAATGATCGCTACACACAAGATGCCGAAGCTGCTTTCTCTGAACTGTTTGGTAAGGAAGTCATCACTCGGTTTGCCTTCGGCGGAACTGGCGCAAATGTGATGGCGCTGGCAAACATGTTGCAACCTGCAGAAGCTGTTGTGTGTACTTCGTGGGCACACATTGCGGTCGATGAAGCCGGCGCTCCTGAGCGTTTCCTTGGAGCAAAACTGATTGATCTTCCCTCACCCGACGCAAAGTTGCGCCCTAGTGACTTGCATTCACTCGAGCATCTGTTTGGTAGCGAGCACCATGTGCAACCGCGTGTTGTATCAATTACGCAGGCAACAGAGTTGGGCACGTTGTACTCAGCGCAAGAAGTGAAAGATCTTTGCACTGCCGCTCACAAAATGAACATGCTCGTACACATGGATGGTGCGCGCATTTGTAACGCAACTGCTGCACTTGGCGCATCACGAGAGGCTTTGCGTTCTTTCACGATTGACGCCGGAGTCGACGTGTTGACGTTCGGTGGCACAAAGACAGGTGTGATGTTCGGTGAAGCCGTCATTTTCTTCAACACTGATCTCGCTAAGAGGTCACTGTACGTTCGAAAGCAATCGACACAGTTGTATTCAAAAATGCGATTTATCTCTGCGCAATATTCTGCGCTCTTACATAACGACCTCTTCATCGAACTCGGTGTCAAAAGCAACTCTGCTGCAACATCCCTCTTTGAACAAGTGCGAGACATCGAGATGTTGAAATTATCTTCTGCTCCAGCGGTCAACAGCATCTACCCCGTTGTTGAGCCCGCGGTGAGCAAAGCACTCCAGGATTGGTCCTTCTTTTGGGACTGGGACGCTGCAACCCATCAGGTTCGCTGGATGACGGCCTGGGACGTGGATTCAGCGGATATCACTGCTTTCGTCGCAGGTCTTCGCTCGCTCTTGGACTGAGTACAAGTAAATAGACCTTCGAATCGGGTAATTGACCAGTCAGTTACTTCCCCGCTAGTGTTCTGACGAGCGGGGGCACTATGGCGGCAGTCGAGTTTGGACAACGGATTCAAAGTGACGATGAGTGGATGGAGAGCGCCGCTTGCCTAGGTCTCACAAACGTGTTCTTCCCTGCTATTGCTGAGCGCCCACAAACACGAGAGCGTCGTGAAGAGATGGCTCGTTCGGTGTGTATGGATTGTCCTGTACTTGTCGCATGCCGAACATTTGCCCGTGAGAACCATGAGTATGGTTTCTGGGGTGGAGAATCCGAAGAAGAACGACACGCTGCGGGTTATCGCCTCATCGCCCCTATTGGCGTTCGTTCATTGCGTTCCTAAATTACTAGCGAGTCCGCTGTCGCGATGATCGACGCGGAGCACATTGTTCGCCTCGCGTGGGCTGATTACGGCGATGCACGAGTAATCGTAGAAATTGTAGAAGTGAGCGCACACGTCTCCACAAATCACGTATTTCGCTTATACCTCGACGATGGATCGCACGTGGTTGGAAAAGTTTCGTCCTACGGTTCATATTTCCTTTTCGCCGAAGACCATGACCGACTTTTCAAACTTGTGCAGTCATTGCAACACTCCCGATGGGCCGGATTTCTTGCCCAGGTTTTGCCGAGAGACGGTCGTGCATTTACGTGGTACGACGGAACATGCTGGGCAGCCTTTTACAACGATGTAGAACGTGGCACTCAACTACCACGCATAATCACTCATGACGACATTGTCTTCCTTGCCCAAGAAATTGCATCTTTCCATAAGTCCTGCGCGGATGCTTCGGTGCATCTACCACCAACGTCAAATTCGGTAAAAGGCGATGCCATTCACTTGCTCGAACAACTATCGAGTGAATTCGCTCCACGAAATTTTGATCTGCGTGCCAGCGACATCGACTATTTGCGTAGGTCCACCCACAATTTCCTTCAGCATCTCGAGGACATTCATTTTGACGAATGGAGCAAGATTCCCATCCTTGTCGATTGGAATCTTGGAAACTTTTCGGTAACTCAAGTTGATGGCGTTGATAAAAGACTTTTCACACGCTGGGACTATGACTGGTTTCGTATCGACACCCGCATGTTGGACTTCTACTTTCTTTCGAGAGCGGCATCCCATACCGGTGACAAAACTCATTTCACATACTCGCCACACACGTTGATTGAACCTCGTTTCGTTACCTTCTTACAGGCTTATCATGCTGTATATCCGTTGACGAAAGAAGAAATTGAGTTTTTGCCATCTGCGTACCAATTTTTCATTTTGAACTATGTCATCAGAGAAGGCGCAAAGTTCTTCCGATCTGATCTCAGCACACGATTCCGCAAAGATGCTGTGCGTCTGTATCTTCCGATGCTTGAGCATCTTGACATCTCGCCGCTTTTGCAGATACTCAAATAGCTGTCAATCAGAAATCTTGCGAAGGTCTGTTTTGAATTTCTTTCCTTTAGCTACGTAGATCATCGCCCCCATTTCAATCTCAATAGAACGCGCGCGGCCTTCTTTGATAGTTGCAGGACTTCCTACGGCTAATGCGCCCGGAGGAACGATGGTGTCATTGAGGACCACAGCATTTGCTGCCACAATCGCACCAGTGCCCACAACGGCACGGTGCAACACAATCGCTCCTGAGGAAACTTGCGCAGAATTGGCAATCGTGCACGACTCGAGATGCACGATGTGTCCAATCACGCAGTCGTCACCAACGACAGTTGGTTGATTGGGCATCGTATGGATCACCGTGTTGTCCTGGATGCTGGTTCGTGCACCAATGATGATTTCTCCGTCGTCGCCGCGCAACACCGCGCCTGGCCAAATCGTCGACTCTGCGCCGATCGTGACCGAACCAATGATCACTGCATCGGGATGTACGAACGCGCTTTCATGGATCACGGGCACCCTGTCGCCGTATGCGTAAATTGTCATGATTTCTACGGTAGTTCCATGGCCATCTCATTGGAGAACTAGGTCTTATGGCTGTACCGTAGAGCCCCATGTCTCGCCGCCTCGACATAGAACTCACCAGCAATCGTCAAGATGGAACCTGGACTTGGCGCGCTGCGGGAGCCAAATCACCAAAGGGCGTTGTTGACAGCTCGTTGTTGTCGGCAAACGCAAAGACCGGTGATGTACTCAAGGTGGAAGCCGATTTTGATATCGATGGTATTTCAGTTCTCTCCGTTGTACAGATGCGCGAAAAAGGACAACGCGGAAATTTGTTGGAAATGCTTGCAAGTGAAAAAACATTCACACCTGTAACACAAAAGCTCGCCGACAAACCTAAATCTGATCGCAAGGGTGGTCGCGATGCAAAGGGTAAGCGCGATGGAGACAGTCGTCCTGCTCGCCCACCGCGCGATCCGAATGCTCCTCGTCGTCCGGCATCGACTCGACCTGATGGCACAACTGGGCGACCAGCACGTCCTTCGCGTCCACACTTCACTGCACCTCCCGATTTGCCAAAGCGTCCAACTGCAAAGCGTCTGAAGCCAAAGCATGTTCATCGCACGGCAGTGCTCGAAACATTGCCTGTCGAACAACGTGGCGTTGCAGAGCGTGCACTTGAGGGCGGCATTAAAGCGGTACGCGATGCGGTCAAAATTCAGAATGATCAGCTGCGCAAAGATGGCAAACCAGAAGTTCCATCTGACGGTTTAATTTCGATGGCACAAAACTTGCTACCAAAGCTTCGTGTTG
Organism: Ilumatobacteraceae bacterium; assembly: GCA_044361815.1. GTDB lineage: Bacteria > Actinomycetota > Acidimicrobiia > Acidimicrobiales > Ilumatobacteraceae > UBA3006. The sequence continues at coordinate 8,330 of JBIKID010000004.1, forward strand.
CCGATTGGCTAGACAAGGCTGAGGCTGCCAAGTCCGACCTTTCAACTCTTGATCTTCGCGATCTGCGCTCAGTAGTTGTTGCTTCCGAAGATCCAATGGTCTTGCGCGACGAAACGACTCGTGTGCTCGCAGCCGAATTGAAAACAGCTCTGAAAGAACGCCAAGACGCCGCACAGACTTTGTGGCTTTCGGACATCACTGATGCACTGAAGGTTGGACGTACGGTTCGCGCGCTCAAGATGACGAGTGAGCCACCAAAAGCTGGTCAGCCGTTTCCATCCGAGTTGGGCGCCAAGCTTGCGCAAGCCGCTACAGCGGGACTCACAACCGAGACTGCACCAGATAGATGGATTGCATTGTTGGAAGCTCTCGCGTTCTCGCCGATTCGCGGTCAGGTGAAACTGACGACACTGCCACAGCAGCCGTCAGAGGCCCTTCTTGCAACAGTGAAGCGTCTTTCATCATTGCTCCCGCAGATTGCCTCGCTCTTTGGTATTGAAGTCGCCCCAGGTGTTTCTGCCCCGCGTCCACTGCGACCAACTCGCCCGGTTCGTGTCAAGCCAAAAACGACTCCGGCGAAGCCTGCTGCAACTGCAACTGCTGTAGCTGATGCAGAAGTTGCCGCGCCAGTCGCATCTGAGTCAGTCTCGCCGACTTCCGCCGAGTAGGCCCGATCTCATAGTCTGTATATATGTCAGACGTCGTCAACTATGAAGTTCAAGGCAAAGTCGCACTCATCACTCTCAATCGCCCCGAGGCACGTAACGCAGTAAACGGTGACGTCGCTCAGGGTCTCGAGGCCGCTGTAAACCAGATGGAAGAAGATCCGAACGTCGTGATCGGAATTCTGCGAGCCAACACATCGGGTCAAGAGCGTCCTATTTTTTGCGCGGGTGCAGATTTGAAGGCAATCAACTCAGGCCAAGCAGGATCACTCAATACAGCGCTCGGTGGTTTTGGTGGCTTTGTCTATCGTCAGCGTAAGAAGCCAATCATTGCTGCAGTCGACGGACTCGCCACCGCGGGCGGATGCGAAATCGTTCTTGCTTGCGACATGGTTGTGGCTACGACCCGTTCGGCTTTTGGACTCGCTGAAGTGATGCGCAATCTCATTGCTGGTGCTGGCGGGCTGTTTCGACTTCCCCGTGCAATTGGGCAAGCAAATGCAATGGAAGTGATTTTGACTGGTCAACCATTGTCGGCTGAACGTGCTTACGAGCTTGGTCTCCTTAATCGTTTAGTTGAGCCAGGTAAGGCCGAAGAATCGGCCTTCGAATTGGCATCACGAGTTTGTCTTGCTGCTCCCCTTGCTGTGTGGGCGTCGCGAAAGATCGTGCTTGCATCCGCCTACGAGGATGACGAGACATTGATCAATATGACAAATGCTGAGTTTGGAAAAGTTTTACAGTCTGAAGACACCAAAGAGGGTCTGACTGCGTTTATCGAGAAGCGTCCACCGGTGTGGCAGGGACGTTAAAGAGTTTTTGAAGCAACGAGCAAGCGCGCTGGCATGCCAACGCGCTCATAAAGATTCTTCATCTTCCTGTCACCAGGGAGTGCAAGTGCATCGAGTGTTTTGCAGCCTCGAATCTTTGCAAGACGGGCTATCTCTGTGATTAATCCTGCTCCAATACCAATTTGTCTGGCCATTGGGTCGACGTAAATGTGGTTGACAACGCAACTCCCACTCTCAAGGTTGATGTCCCCCTTTGAATAACCAACGATTTGTCCAGACGATTCTGCGACGAGAACCAGTTTGGAGTGGTCAGAGATTACTGATACCCAGTTAGGAGAAATCAATTCGTTTGCATTGAGTAGAGATTCATGGCCTCGAAACGAAGCAATTTCTAGTCGTGCCTCAATCTCGAGATCACTGAGGGATTGGACGTCAGCGTCTGTTGCGCTGCGAACTATAAACAGCGGCGCTTTGCTCGTCACAAATTTTATTGCTCGTCTGGCTTGTTGGATGAAGAATCGTTTTTAAACTCGTCCACCATTTTCTTGACTCGTTGTGTGCCGATTTTGACGGCCATCTCGCCAATGACGCGAGCATTGCGGATCTCTTGATTGATCTTTGGCATCTCTTGCTGTTTTACTTCGTCGACTCTTTTGGCAACTTGCTCAATAAATTCCGAGTTGTGCTCCACTGCGTCACGAGCGACGTCGCGACCTAGGTTTGCAACGCGTTTAATTATTTGAACAATGGACATGCATCATCCTCGACAGGACAACCAGGTGCACTATTGCGAACGAGCAAGAAACATTGAGTGCATTGAGTCTCATCTGGTCGACGTGGCTGGAGTCGCTCCATGCCATCAGTTTTGTCATCGACAACAACTCCGTCTTCCTCTTCGTCGTCGAGAGGGGTGTCATCCGCAGCGGTGAGCTTCTCTTTGAGGATCGAGTCAAGATCAGCTTCAACATCATCTTCGGTACGCAGATCATCGTCGTCATCGTCGTCATCGCTGCCCTTCTTAGCAACAGTGTCTGACGCAAGAGGAATAGCATCTGGGTCTTCGGACTCATCGATGACAGCAAGATCGTCGGTGAGGTCGTCGGCAAGCCCGAATGCGTCTTCATCGCCCTCGAGGCCAATTGAATCGGCATCAAGAACTTCGGCATCCGGATCTACCTCGATCAGCATCGCTGGATCTAGGTCTTCTGCATCAATGATTTCGTCGTCTGACATTCAGTAACCCTTTCACTTGTCGCGCGAACAATAGCCCAATTCACTATAGAAACAACGAATTAGGTCTTTTGTCTCCTCGACTCGGATTTGCGCTCAGAATCGAGCCTTTCAAGATCTGGAGCCACCATGGTCATATGCGACATGGCAGCGGCTATGGCTGTGTGCCCTGCCTGCTGGGCTATCAGGCGGTGCATCTCGAGGGCAACGCGCCGATATGCAGGGTGACCCTGCGGGGCTGAACGCAATTCGAGCATGTGCATGGCTTCACGAGCGTTAAATTGCATCGAATAACGGAGCCTGTAGGCCATCGAAACCGCATATGGCGCCTGCTCCGGATAATCGGGCAACAGCGAGTCATAGAGGGCTCCTGAGCGAGCCATAGCCTCTTCAAACTGGTCTCCCACACCTGCTTCAGCCACAAGTTCTGGCATCACAAAACCATGGTGCGGAGTAAGTCGTTGCCACTCGATGGTGAGCAGGCGGTGACGCTGGAGGTCACGGAATGCACCATAGTCACCGAGAACATCGAAACGGTAATCAGTCCGCTCGAATGCACGTCCTGGTCGGTGTCGGCGGTTTTCGCGATCTCCGACATATGCGGTGATGAGTTTCACTTTCTCTGACTGGTCAAGATTTTCAACACGCTTAAGCAACTGCGACTCTGGCAAGTGGGAATGCGCGTAACAAATTGCTGCAAGAAGTTTGTTCTCGCCATCTGGATCGTAATCAACCAACACCACTTCTGGAACTTGTTCTGGTTCAAGTGCCCCAAACATGTCATCAACAAGCTGGCTCGTGTTCTCACGATTCTCTGCGAAGTACGAACTCCAACGGCCGCCGCGTTCGGGAATATCCACACGACGCAGGAAGCTAGGTATCACTTTTCGTAATTCGACGAGCATTAGGTCTGCGTAGTGTCGCGCCTCTGGCAGTGGATGCGCGCGCATTCGAAGCAGCATCCCTTCGTATGACTGCCCTGTACCGTAGACGCCAACATTTGAGAGTGCCGATGCAGGAAGTATTCCACGGACTGCATCCAATGCTTTTGCACGAGTAGCTTGTCGATACACAAAATCCGAGTCATTGATCGATCGCGGAATCGTTGCACGAACGTGATCAGTCACCGATGTCACCAAACTGCTGTAGGTGTCAAACATGCGATCCATGTCGCCGACATACCGCGTTCCAAAGGGACCATTAAGAATTTCCGGATCTCTGAAATAGCGGTATCGCCCACCAAGCCGATTGTCGTAATTGATGTAACGCGTACTTTGCTCGAGATAACTCATCAAGCGTCCCCACTCAAGGATCTTTGTCAAAAGGTTTGACGCTTGCTCGCAGGCCAAGTGGACGCCACCGAGTTGCGCAACCGAATCATCGCCGTATTCAACAAAAATTTTCTCGTACAGACCCTCTGCATGAGAAAGCCCAGCTCTCGCATCAACACCCTGATCACCAGTTAAATCAAGATCATTAACGAATTCATCAAGGAATAGTCGTCGGAGACTTTTGGGGCTTCGACTGTAACGAGCGAACAACGCACCCTTGACTACCTCTGGGAGGTTGACCAATGCAAAAACAGGACCATCCAAGTTGGTGAAATAACGAACCAAAATCTCGGCTTCGGATTCAGTAAATTCTTCGGGGATGTAAACGGTCACGACGGGTAATACTAGAAGTTTTGACAGGGGCTAATTGGGATTGCGGCTTCTAGAAGTAGATGCTCATCGCGTCTGGAAGAACCCTGCACTGAAGCCATACGACACCCTTTACAGCAACTCCGTCCGCAATCATTTTGGAAGGACGCCCTGACCATTCAAAGTCACGTGAGCGACCGACGCTAAACGATGGATGCGGGAGGTGCGAGCCAGTTAAAGATCGATGCCAAGCGATGATGCGTTGCCTCGTTGAGATTTCTGGATCAATCTCAAGCACATCCACAAAGCCGTCATTTGGATGCGCCCGAGGTAAGACGTCCCTTTTCTGCAGGATGCCACTATTGGAAAGAATGAGTGTTGTAGAAAAAAAGGTTCGATGTTGAATCGAGAGTGTTCCCGCAACTACAAGTCGTGTTGCAGCATCTCCCGATGTTGTGGTTCGATAGTCAATCTGCAACAAATCGATCTGTACAAGAGTCATCTGCTGATCAGAACTTGCGTTTAACTGCGTCATCCCATTTCTGATTCCTAAAGACTGGGCAATACTGCCCTTGTTCACAGTGCAATGTTCATCTTTTAACGCAGAACTAAAATGATCGGCAATGTCTCGATCGTCATGCAAGATGATGAGATTGGATGGTCGTAACGCTGGAACCCCGTAGCCAGAATTCTTTTGAATCGTCATGACGCAATTCGTCCGACAGAACTTGATGCAGCGACAACACCTCTAAAGCACATTTCGGCCGCCTCGCTCGCGGCATTACGATCACTTTCTTCAAACAGCACAATCGATAATTGGCGAAGCAGATCAATAAGTTGCTTGATGGTTCGTACAAAGTCGCCCGCAGTGAGTTCGTCTTCTCCGAGCACATCGACGAGAGGGGTGCCACTCGCCCAGTCAAGGGCTGCACCCATGAAACCGGATTCAGGCCCGCGATGGACCACAAGTCCATGGTTGGTTTCGTCAATTGCCAGTCTTTGGCTCAATTTCGCAGCACTCCTCCAGCGGGTTTTGAGTTCGTGATTGGGAAAATGAGTAGCTGTTGTATCTTCGCCACCTCGTGCTTGAAACACGAAGACGCTTGCCATAGCCGCCATGTTTGGGGCACTCAGACCCTCGAAAATTCCTTCTGATACACAATTAGCAATCAACAAATCGGATTCGTGAAAGATATGCGAAAGCATTTGACCACGTTGAGTGAGTGACCAGTCATCAACAAAGCCCCATTCGGTCAGTAACTTGACCAACTCATCGAACTTGTTACTTACTGATTGAGTGCTGTTTGAGACTCGTTTCTCAAGTTGTTCAAGTTCGCGATCGATTCTCGAGGCTGATTCGGCAGCTATGAGCCGAAACTTCAGGTCCGGATCACTAGCAACCGCATGTTCTGCTTGCTCGGACTTTTTGGAATGCTTCGCTCGCGAGGCCTGTTTGATCTTCGCTTTGGCCAACCGTGAAGAGGCTTCTTTGAGAAACTTATGATTATTTGGCGAGAATGGCGAAGGCAATTTGACATAACCGAGTGTTATCACCGGTTGCACGAAGTCGCGAACAGAGAATGTCTGCACCGATCGCGATCTTGATAATGCAGTAATTTTAGTGCCGTCACTTCGTTGCGCGACAGTGAGGACGACCATTCGTTCTGTATGAGAAACACTGCCGGCCTCAATAACATCACCGGGTCGCAATTCGCTGAGTGACTGATCAATTTCGGAGGGTGGAGCTTTGGATGACTTACGAAGCCGGTACTCCTCGATGTCACCGAAAGGACTTTCCGCCTGCAGTAGCAGTCGATCTCGTTCCTTGCTGCGACGTTGGATGCGTGCTTGTAATTCAACGACATCTTTGCCAGATTGAAACTGCGCAAAGGAAAGATTGAGAAGATGCCTTGCCTGTACTTGAGATGTTGAACGTATGAGGTTTGCTGCCATGTTGTACGTGGGTCTAAAAGCGGAGTTGAGTACAAATGATCTACTTGCAACCAACGTTGCAACCTGTTCGAAAGTGACGAATGGGCTCCATACAACCAGCGCGTGTCCGATGTCATCAAGCCCTCGTCGTCCAGCCCGGCCAGTCAGCTGCGCAAAGTCGGATGGTTTCAGCATCTGATGGTTTTCACCATTGAACTTGGTAATTTTGTCAAGCACAACGGCCCGCGCAGGCATGTTAATGCCAACTGCAAGAGTCTCTGTAGCAAAGACGACCTTTACTAGTCCCCTCGCAAAGCACGTTTCAACGATCTCCTTGAAGGTCGGAACAATGCCCGCATGATGAGATCCGATGCCGGCCTCAAGTTGTTTGACGAACTGAGTAAATTCAAGTGCGGCAAGATCGTCATCGCTGAAACTTGTTAAGCGTTCATGCGCTATCGCAACGATCTCCTTCTTTTCTGCCGCAGTAGTGAGTGAAATTCCCATTTTGAGACACGACTTGGCAGCCTCGTCGCATTGGTTGCGACTAAAAATAAAAAAAATAGCAGGCAAAAGATCGGCTGCCGCGAGTTCCTTAATAATCTCTGAGCGTTGTGGGGCGAACAATCTTTGTGGAGCCCCAAATGGTCGAGATTGCTGACGACCTGAATGTCGAATCGGAGTATTTGTTTTAGATTGCTCAAAACGTGCAACTTCCGGATTCGCTCTCCCATCGACCAGCACATCAAATGTTCTGATTGAGTTTGATGCTTTGTCTCCAACTAAATAGTGGTTTGTGAGTTCGATTGGTCGTTTAGTTTCAACAATTGGAATGGTCGGACCTCGAACCGTTGTGAGCCAATCACACAGTTCCGACGCATTCGAGACAGTTGCCGACAGGCAGACGAGTTGTACTGTCGGTTCGAGATGGATGATCACTTCTTCCCAAACAGGCCCCCTATACGCATCTTGCAAAAAATGAACCTCATCAAGCACAACAACGCCCAATGAATCAAGTGCTTGCGAGCGTGCGTAAATCATGTTTCGTAAAACTTCTGTAGTCATCACGACTATGGATGCATTGGGATTGATGCTGTTGTCCCCTGTGAGTAATCCAACCTGCGACTCTCCGTAGAACGAACTGAGCTCAACAAATTTTTGATTTGATAGCGCCTTGATTGGCGCAGTGTAGAACGATCGCAAACCCGCACTATGTGCACGTGCAACCGCGTACTCAGCGACGACCGTCTTTCCGGATCCAGTAGGTGCAGCAACGAGCACATTCAATCCATTGTTGATACTAGAAATTGCGTCTAGTTGAAACTTGTCGAGCGCAAAGTCATAACGTGCTGTCAGTTTTGTGGCGTCAATCTCCGACATGCGATTTACGAGTAATCAAAATCTTCGTCTTGAAGTTTCTTTCGTTTGCGTCGCTGCGAAATAAACCCAATGATTACGGCGATGATATAAAGCAGGGACATAGGGACGGCTAGCGCGAGCATGCTCACTGGGTCACCACTCGGTGTAATCACAGCCGCAATCAGAAACATCACCATTATGGCTATGCGCCATTGCTTACGAAGTTGTTGCGGGGTAACTGCACCAACTAACTGCAAGAAGACGACTACAACCGGAAGAAGGAATCCAGCACCAAAAGCAAGCACCATGAGAGCAACAAGACTGATGTATTTCGCGATTTGGTAAGTCTGATTTACATCGGCACCCGACCACGAAATAAGAAACTCGAGCGCTTTATCAAGTGTCCAAAAAGCTAGTGCCCCGCCGCAAATAAAAAGAACAAACGAAGTTACGGCAAACGGAATCGCATATTTCTTCTCTTTGGCATTCATCGCTGGCGATACAAATCGCCATAGCTGCCAGAGAATGATTGGGACCGAGATGATGATTCCGCCGTATCCAGCAATGCGCATTCTCGAAGCTAAACCTTCAATCGGGCCGAGTGCATATAACGAACCGTCGCAATTGAAATCGGGTCGAGCTAAACAAATATTTCGATAGGGCTGGGTGAGAAAGTGTAAAACCTGATCATAGAAAATAAGAATTACTGCGGCGCCGATAGCGACTGAAAGACACGCTCGAATGATCCGCATCCGCAATTCGGAAAGATGGGCCATGATCGACATTGGTTCTGAGCCGTTAATGACGGACTTTGAAAAGCGCCAGGCCATTACTTGTCCTCTTTCACGTCGTACTCAATGATCGTGGGTTCGAGGCTCAATTCGTCGCTGGGGCTTGGAGCGGCTTCGTAAGGAATGAACTGGGGTTCAACAACAGTTTCGATCTGCTCTTGCTTAGCGCTGTCCTTAAAAATGGAAGAAGTTTGTACATATTCACTCTCAACCTGTTTGGATGCATCAGTGAAAACGGTCTTGTACTCATTTGCCGCTTTTTGCATGTCCCGAATAGGTTCTGCAAATGCTCCTCTAAATTCCGACTGAGCATCACCTGTGATGCGCTTAAATTGACCATACAGCTGACCCAATTTACGCAGCGCCGGAGGAAGCTTTTCGGGACCAAGAACTACGAGACCGAGAATCAGCAAAAAGATGATCTCGCTTCCCGAGAAATTGAACATTTCAACAGTCTAAAGCCTGAAGATACTTTGCCATATCATTGCGTTGTGCAGCAAAGGCTTCCATCTCTTCTCGTATCCCCGATTCTTTTTGCCCATCGCGGAGCAAGTGCGTATTCCCCTGAAAACACTCTCGATGCTTTCTCGCTAGCGCTCAAATTGGGAGCTACTGGTTTGGAAAGTGATATTTGGACTACCCGCGATGGCGTATTGGTTCTTGATCATGACGGAGTCGTAAAATCACGATTGCGGTCCAAACCAATTGCCGAATTGGACAAATCTGAACTACCCGCTCACATACCGACGCTTGAGGAACTGCTGCAACACTGCGGGTCACAGTACCAACTGAGCCTTGACATCAAAGACCCAGTGGTTTTTGAGACCATTGAAAGTACTGTCGCAAACATCGATAGGTCAATGCTTGAGCGGTTGTGGCTGTGCCATCCGAACTATGAGCTGTTGATTGATAATCGAAAATCAACTTCTCAATGCAAACTTGTCGACTCAACTCGTCTAGCCAGAATCAAGGAAGGGCCTGAGCGCCGCGCAGCAACGCTTGCGGCGAATGGTATTGATGCATTCAACATGCATTACTCAGATTGGAACGGTGGATTAGTCGCGTTGTTCCACCGATTTAAAATTGTCAGTTTTGGATGGGACATGCAGCACGAAGCGGTTATTGAAAATGGGATTCGCATGGGACTTGATGGCGTCTTTAGTGATTGGCCCGACCGAATGGTTGAGGCAAACAGTAGACAGGGTTAGAGAAACTTCGCCGCGTTAAATGGCCAAATAATTACGAATGCCCTTCCGACAACAAGTGATTGTTCGATCGGTCCAAACATTCGACTATCGAAAGATTGCGGACGATTATCGCCCATCACAAACAGTTGATTCTCCGGCACGACTAGATCGTCCATGATTGGAACGCGACATCTATCTTCCAACGCAGATTGTGAAAGGTCGTATTCATTCAAGTAAGACTCTTCCAACAATTTGCCATCAATAAAAACTTGGCAGTCTTTGATGGAGATCGTTTCACCTGCGAGTGCAATAACGCGCTTAATCAGGTCGTCGTGTTGCACGATTTCTCCATCAACCGTTACCCTGTCGAAAACTACGACATCGCCCCTGTGGATGTCATGTAAACGATAGGAAAGTTTGTTCACGAGAACGCGATTGTCTTGATACATGGTCGATTCCATGCTCGGTCCAGAAATATAAAACTGCTGGAGTACAAGTGAGCGAACTGTAACTGCGATCACTAAGGCAACAACCAGAACAGTCACCCATTCACGAACAACCTGAGCGCCTTTGTTGGCCGAAGTCAACGGCGGTTGTTCAGAATCCATCAGCCTGTAACGGTAGCCGCAGAGGACAGCTGCTAGAGCGATGCGATGAGTTTTTCGACTCGACCATCTTGCGAAATGAAAGGGTCTTTACACAACACTGTCTTTTGCGCTTGGTCATTAATCTTGAGGTGCACCCAATCAACCGTGTAATCACGTTTTTTCTCTTTAGCGGCTGTTATGAATTCGGATCTCAGTCTCGCTCGTGTTGTTTGCGGTGCGGTTTCCATCGCAGTAGCAATGTCATGCTCTTCGCAGATTCTGTCAACCATTGAGCGAGCCTGCATTCGATAAAAGATCCCTCGATCTTGGCGAATATCGTGATATTGCAAGTCGAGGGTTTGAACACGAGCATCATCTAGAGCAAGTCCGTGTTTGGATCGGAATGCCTCAATCAGGTTGTGCTTGATAACCCAGTCAACTTCCCTGCCCAGTTTTAACGGATCATTTTCGATTGTTGAAACACAGTGCTCCCACATCTCTAGTGCCTTCATCTCCGGCGTGGTGAATCCGTGTGTGTCAGCAAACTTCAAAGCGCTGTTGAGGTATTCGCGCTGAATGTCGAGAGCCGAGAGCTCACGACCGCTTTCAAGTCGCACCTTCTTACGACACGTGATGTCATGGCTGAAGTCTCGGATCGCGCGCATTGGATTTTCAAGCGTCAAGTCCCGCAACGTCACATCGTTGGCTTCAATCATTCGCAGCATGCAGGCAGTACTGCCAAGTTTCAAAAAAGTTGTGTATTCGCTCATGTTCGAATCACCCACAATTACGTGCAAGCGTCGATACATTTCGGCATCAGCGTGAGGCTCATCTCTAGTGTTGATAATTGGTCGACTGCGCGTGGTTGCCGAACTCATCGACTCCCAAATATGCTCGGCACGCTGCGCAATACTAAAAATTGGCCCACGGGCTGTCTGCAACACTTGACCAGCTCCGGTGTAGATCTGTCGAGAAATAAGAAAAGGGATCAGATGTTGCTGATATTTGTCTGGCTCGGCGCTTCGACTAGTGAGATAATTCTCATGGCAGCCATATGAGTTACCCGCTGAATCATTATTGTTCTTGAACAAATAGATCGTGCCACGGATACCTTCGTCTTTGAGTCGTTGTTCGGCTCCAATCATTAATTCTTCTAGCTTTCGCTCTCCTGCTTTGTCATGCACGGTGCATTCATAAATGGAATCACACTCGGGTGTCGCGTATTCGGGATGAGAGCCAACATCGAGGTAGAGCCGCGCACCATTTTCGAGAAACACATTTGAACTTCGCCCCCAAGACACCACTCTTCGAAAAAGATAACGAGCTACTTCGTCAGGGCTGAGTCGACGTTGTCCTCGTAAAGTGCAAGTAACGCCATATTCGGTTTCGATACCGAAGATGCGTTTGTCCATGACTATCGCGAATTAGACCAAAAATTGGGTGATTGTGGATTCGCTCAACCTGGCGAAGCAACGACGCGAACTGTTTCGTGTCAACACTGCAACTTCGAGTTCGGACGAATTGATGGCCGAATCTACAGAGCTCAGTGCGTGATGAGCAATCTTGACGGCATCCTGCAGAGTAGATCCGGCAATAAAGCGTTCTGACAGTCGAACACGGATTGCTTCCATATCGCCACCCAACACAGTGAATTGGTGCTCATCAATCACGGTGCCGTCATACATGATGTGGAAAAGTTGGTCGCTCTCCGGCGTCAGACCAACTTCAGCTACGAGAATCTCAACTTCGAGGGGCTTCATTTCGTGAGTAAAAGTCTGTCCAAGAATCTGTGCATATTGATTTGCCAGTCCCCGTGCATCAACATCCAAACGTGAAAATTGGTAACCCTTGAGGTCGGCAGCGCGTACGCCCGCAACTCTCAATTGATCGAACTCGTTGTACTTTCCCACGCCTGCAAAAGCAATGCGATCATAAATTTCACTGATCTTGCGCAAAGTATTTGATGGGTTCTCCGCCACAAGAGCGATGCCGTCGTCGTATTGCAACGCAACCAAAGCCCTTCCCCGGGCAATTCCTTTGCGCGCATAGTCGGCGCGATCTTTCATCATTTGCTCTGGTGCTACATAGAAAGGCATGCTCATCGCTGACCTACTCCCCGAGCAATCGCTTCATATGTAGTTTTTAGTTGAGCATCATCAATGCGAGTAAAGCCGTTACTCGTGATTGAGGCAATCACGGGGTAAATGCCGCGCAACGCATCTGGACCACCAGTAGCAGAGTCTGCATCTGATGCTTCCCACAATGCTCGCGCCGTGAGTTCAACACCTTCATCAACAGTCATGTCACGTTTCCAACCCATGCGCAAGACAGTCCCAGCATGCAACATGCCTGAGCCAGTCGCGACAAAATCATGTTCTTCATATCGGCCGCCCGTTGCGTCATAGTTCCATAGGCGCCCGTGATTGAGAAGTGTGTCATAACCGGCAAAAATTGGAACAACCATAAAACCCTGCATGGCGGCCGGAAGATTGCTTCGAACGAACATGGACAGTTGATTTGCTTTACCTTCAAGAGAAAGCGACTGACCCTCAACTTTTTCATAGTGCTCTATTTGAAGTTGAAACAATTTGACCATCTCCATTGCCGGACCAGCTGCTCCTGCAATAGCGACGCCGCTGAATTGATCTGCCTGCACGACCTTTTCCATCTCGCGATGGCTGATCAAATTTCCAGAAGTGGCGCGACGATCGCCCGCCATTACGACCCCGTTCGCACAGCGAAGCGCAACACAGGTTGTCGCGTGCGGAACAAGCATTTCACTTGCTGATCCGCTCACACCAAATGGCGATAAACCAACACGTTTTAAAAGTTCGCCAAAACTGGCACCGGGATCCTGCTCAAAGGAAAACATCGGCATTGACATATATCTTTAGGTTAGGGCTATTGGCCGCCCTTTTGCACATAGCTTTTGACAAACTCCTCAGCATTTGATTCAAGAACTTCGTCTATCTCGTCAAGGAGGCTGTCGAGATCAGCAGTGAGATTTTTGGCCTCCTTGCCCGGCGAAACTTGAGTGTCAGCCGCGGGCGTACTCGACTTTCGAGATGACGAAGGTTTCTTTATTTGCTCAGGCATAGTTGCACCATAGTCAAAAACTTCACCGTTCGCTAGCCCGTCAGTGTGAAAACTGTGTACTGAGATTTTCGATAAGTTCCGAAGGATTTTTGGAATGGGAAAGCAACTCTCCTACCAACTGTCGGGTTCCGCGCAATGGTTCGGGCATGGGAACACGTTTAAGTCCTTGGTTGGGAATGTCGAAAACAACACTGTCCCAGTTTGCGGCAATCACATCATTCGGCCAACGCTGCAGGACGACTCCCCGGAAGTATGCACGTGTGGACTCCGGTGGTTGAATCATTGCGGACTGAACATGATTCTTCGTACAAAGCTCTTCAAGACCTGCTCGTAGGGCCAAGCACTTGTCGATTCGCATGTCGTGATATTGAAGATCAATTGCTTTGAGCCGAACGTCATTCCCCTCAATCCCGTGGCGCTGCGAAAAACCATCAACGATTCGTTTCTTCGCGACCCAATCAACGATATGCGCAACTGATAACGGGCTGGTGTCTAAACCGTTGAGCACGCTCTCCCACCGCAATAAAACGTTCTGACCAACTTTCGTATCGACAGATTCAAGTCCGTAGCGGGATGCGTATTTTTTTGCTGCATCGAGTATTTCAAACTGAATCTGCAAAGCCGTCAACATTCGACCATCGTTCATCAAGACGCATGCACTCAACGTTGGGTCATGACTGACTTTGCGAATTGCTCTTACTGGGTCTTGGATGACGAGATGTTCCGGAAATTCGTCGTCTTCGATCATTGCAAGCACTATGGATGTAGTGCCAAGTTTGAGCAGTGTTGCAACTTCGCTCATATTTGCGTCCCCTGCGATGACATGCAGCCTTCGATATTTCGTGGGGTCGCAGTGTGGCTCATCACGAGTATTGACGATTGGCCTTTTGAGCGTTGTTTCTAATCCGATTTCTTCTTCGAAAAAATCTGCACGTTGACTCAACTGAAATACGGGCGCTGAGGAACCCTTGCTACCAATGCCTCTGTGCTCGGCGCCTACTTTGCCAGCGCCACAAAAGATCTGTCGAGTTACGAAATGTGTTGTGATCTGCTGTGCAATTTGCGTAAACGGTGTCAGTCGCGACACCAAGTAATTCTCATGGCAGCCATAACTGTTGCCCTTGCCGTCCGAGTTATTTTTGTAGACAACAATCTCGGAATGCTCAGGAAGAGAATCGTTTGCAATCTGCATGCTCCTACGAATTATCTCCTCTCCCGCACGATCGAATAAAACCGCTTCAAGTGCATTGCGACACTCGGGAGTGCTGATCTCGGGATGTGCGTGGTCTACGTAATAGCGAGCACCATTGGTGAGCACAGTATTGACCAACTGACTTTCGTATTCCGGAAACAGATAATCATCTAGCGAATAGCCTCTGGCGTCGTTGCCGGGATGCTCGTCTATGTAGTCCCAACCGACAAGGTCATCCTTGCCTTGCGAATACGCATTAACGATTATTGATGAGGCGGTGATTGGATTGACATCCCCACCCTTGAAGATGATGCCGTATTCAGTTTCTATTCCACAGACTTTGGGAATCGCCACTTAGAGGTACTGCCCTGTTGCTGTTCGTTCTATTGCCTTGCCACCAAGATCACGTCCTGCTGCCTCTGGGTCTTCATCATGAACCAAGGTGCGGATAAAGACGATGCGTTCACCCTTCTTGCCAGAGATCTTGGCCCAATCATCTGGGTTTGTTGTGTTTGGAAGATCTTCGTGTTCCTTGAATTCCTGATGAATGGATTCCAACAAGTCATCTAGACAAATACCCTTTGATCCAGTATCGATCAATCGTTTGATCGCAAGTTTCTTCGCACGCCTCACAACATTCTCAATCATGGCGCCAGATGAGAAATCTTTAAAATACAAAATTTCCTTTTCACTGTTTTGATAAGTCACTTCCAGAAATCTGTTGTTGTCGGTGGTTGCATACATTTCGTTAACTGTTTGATCAACCATCGACTGAACAGCCTTTTGGATATCTCCATCTCCCAATCTTGCAATCTCATCCTGGGAAATGGGCAAATCGTTTGTGAGGTACCTTGCAAATATTTGACGAGCAGCATTTGCGTCGGGTCGCTCAATCTTGATTTTTACGTCCAATCGACCTGGACGCAGAATTGCGGGGTCAATCAGGTCCTCGCGGTTGGTCGCCCCAATGACAATGACGTTTCGCAGACCTTCGACTCCATCGATCTCGGCAAGAAGTTGCGGAACAATTGTCGACTCCATATCCGATGAGATGCCAGTGCCGCGGGTGCGAAACATTGAATCCATCTCATCAAAGAAAATGATTACCGGCCACCCTTCGTCACTCTTTTCTCGCGCGCGCTCAAATATCAAACGAATTTGACGCTCAGTTTCTCCAACGTATTTGTTGAGCAACTCAGGACCTTTGATATTGATGAAATAGCTTCTCCCTTTGTCGTCTCCGGTGCGAGCAGCAACCTTTCGAGCCAGGCTGTTTGCAACCGCTTTCGCGATCAGCGTCTTGCCGCAACCTGGGGGCCCATAGAGGAGGATGCCCTTCGGTGCTGGCAACTGATGTTCAGCAAACAGGTCAGCGTGTAAAAAGGGCAACTCCACAGCATCGGCAATCTGTTCAATCTGTGAGTCAAGGCCACCGATGTCTGTATAGGAAACATTCGGAATTTCCTGCAGAAGAAGGTGTTCTACTTCGGGTTGGTCCAGTTTTTCCAGGAGCAGATTCGAACGCGAATCAAGCCTCAAGAGGTCTCCCGATCGCAGGTGCATGCCTCGAATGGCAGTTGCCAATTCGCAGACTCGCTCATCGTCACCGCGAACAACAACAATTGCCCGTATGCCATCTTCAAGAACTTCCTTCAACGAGACAACTTCGCCACCGATGTCGATTCCTCTTTCAAGAACGATGTTCAGTGCGTCATTGAGCATCACCTCGGAGCCCAACTGCAAATGTTCAACGTCAACGTCCGTGTGCGCAGTGACTCTGATCTTTCGTCCGTTCGTCAATACATCAACTGTGTGGTCATCGTTGATACCAACAACGGTTGCGTACGAACCTGGTGCGCGGGTCAATTTGTCAACTTCGTCTCGTAAGGAGGCAATGTGCTCACGTGCTTCGCGAAGCGTGTACGAAAGTTTTTCGTTCTGACCCGTCAAACGAGCAATCTGAATTTTGGAATCGACCAACGCCGCCCCTGTGGCTGCGTCATTCTCGGCATTAGATGTCATGTGTCACCCCCCGTTTATTCGGCTATTTACAAACCGTATAGGGCAATCCTTGCCGAGAACACAACTTTTTGACAAGACCCGTGTAATCTTGTCTCCCTACGGCGTATGGTTTTCACAATTGATTTAACAGCCAAAAACTTAAAAGGAGAAAGTCATCATGAAAGTTTGGATTGATCAGGATCTTTGCACTGGAGACGGATTGTGCGAGGAAATTGCCCCTGATGTCTTCACTCTGCTCGACGACGGTTTGGCTTACGTCCGCGAAAAGGACAAGATTTTTGCAACTGCCAAAGGCAACGCCCAGGGTGCAGAAGGTATGGCCAACTTCGCTGATAGCCAACTTGATGGTGTTATTGAGTCCGCCGAGGAATGTCCTGGCGAGTGCATTTTCATCGAACCGTAAAGGTTAAGTTGCTTAAATAGTGTCGACGAAGCCTGTTTTGGTTTCGTTCTCAACATGCTCGATAGGTAGTGCGTGTCCGATGAAACGTGACACTGTAAGAAACGCGGTGTGTGCAACCATTCGATGATCAGGTCGAACGGCCATGCCTTCAATATGCCACGAACGATGTAAGACCTCAATAGTGCGCGACTCAATCCAGGCATCACCCATCGCCTTACGTACTTGCACTGCCTGTGTGATGCTCGGCGTGTACGCAACGAGCAAGCCACCGGTTCGAAGTACCTTCTCCGCATGTGGAACTACATTCCATGGTTCTGGCAAATCCAGCACGATTCTGTCGTAGTCGGATCCGTCAATTCCTTCGTACGAGTCACGTATTTCTACGGAGTAGCGTTCGAGAGCTTCTTCACCAAGGAATGAGCGAACGTTTGTCCTCGCTCTGTTCGCAAAATCTTCTCGAATGTCGTAGCCAGTAATCGTTGCTCCGTAGCGCAACATCGTCATAGAGAGTGCACCCGAGCCCACGCCAGTTTCGAAAACCTTCATTCCCGGGCCGATATCGCCGATCATGCAAATAGGCGCAAGATCTTTCGGATAAATGACCTGTGCGCCTCGAGGCATCTCGAGGACGAAATCTTCAAGTGTTGGGCGCAGGATTGAATAGTGGGCACCCTTGGTTGACTTCAGAACTGTGCCTTCTTGGCTGCCGACAATATCGTTGTGCTCAAGCACACCCGAATGACTGTGGAATTGTCCACCTTCACTCAAGGTTGCGAGGTATCGCCTCTTCTTAGAGTCAAGTATCAGGACTTTCTCACCTACTGCAAATGCTCGTGCCATAGTTAAAAACCTTTGCGTTGGGAATGTGAAATAGAAATTGACTGATCATCCTTGAGGTGCACTCGTGCAATCACTGTTTTGCGACGACGACGCATGAATTTCACTATGCGCCAAATAACTTGTAGATACCACACGACTGTTAGCGACGAATCTCAACTACGCTTCGACGTTTACGACCGCCTCGGCGTCCAAGTAAGTAAGCAATCAAGACCACCACTGCACTTGCAATAGATGCTGCGGCAATAATCGACTGTTTCTTGTCTGAGGCCCGCCCCTGCAAATCGTCTTGGAGCTCCTGGAATTTTGTTTCCAAGTCTGCTTTAGTAATGCGTGATTCGTTTTCGTTGGTCACCGGATCAACCCTCCTTGTGAAGGCTTGGGCGTTGAATGCGTGTGAGCGAAAGCCAGATCATGACAAGAGCAACGACCGCGATGATCATGTACGGAGCCCACGTAAATCCATTTTGTTGGTTAAAGATCTCCGCTTGTAGAAGTCGAAGCAGTCCGACCAAACCAACCACCGCACCAAAAAGCAAAGCAACTGCGCCGAATATCCCCCATGCAAGCCAACGTCCAACACCTCTCAGTGGGTCAAGAGTTTCTTGCCTAACGTAAGCACGGATCATCTGATACAGCTCAACAACGGAAAGCGAAGCTGCCCCACCCGAAATGCCGCGTAAACGATTGTTATTCACACATCCAGTAAACCAGCGAGAAAGCGCTAATAAACCGGTGTCCCCTACGGCGCAATATCTACAACGCTTGGGCGATCGGTCAAACCACCTAAAGCATTTGCTAGACCGTTCCAGATCGGTCGATACTCACCTTGGTTAGATACTCCCGAACCATTCAGGATGAGGGCGAAAGATACTGCCTTCTCTGGTGCGTACACCACGTACCCAGAAAGTGCCTTGGCGCCTGTGAGAGTTCCGGTTTTGGCATGCAAGCGTTCACTCGCTTCTGTGTCACCGAGCAATGATTTGAGGGTTCCAGTCTGACCTGCAATCGCAAGACCTTTTCCTAGAACACCAAATCCCCCATCTTTCTCCAAAATCGAAATGAAAAGAGCACACGTCGCGCGATTGCCCCGATCAAGACCGGAGCCATCATTGATCACCAATCCGTCTAGGGGTAAACCCAACTCTTGTAACACCGATTGAACAACCTGAGCGCCAGCAACGCGTGTACCTGCAGATAAACGAGAGAGACCTATTTCTTTCAGCACCAACTCAGCTGTGTTGTTGTCACTGTTGGTGAGCATCTCTGTAATCACATCGCTCATGGGAGCAGAATTAACACTCGCTATAACGGGCAAATCAGCCGATGCGGTGCCTGTGGTCGCAGTACCTCGCACGACAATTCCACGCTCACTGAGCAATCTCTGAAATTCCTGTGCTGCTGAAAGAGCAGGTTGGTCTGGCTTGATTGGCGATTCAAGCACAACACCATCATTCAGCATCAATGCACCCAAAGGACCAACCTCGGTCGTACGCACACCGAGACCGAGTGTTGGTGCAAATCTTTCCGCGTCATAACGACTCTCATCACCAACAATGTTCCCGGTAACTTCAGTAATGCCAGCGACCGCAATTGCGTCAATAAGCAGAGCAATATCAGTTGGGAACAGTGTCGGATACGACTCAGTTGCGGGATAGTTCAAAGTTGAGAGTAATGGGTCTCCTCCGCCTACAAGCCAAAGATCTCCCACAACCTGATTCGCTGCAATGAGGCCGACAACTTTCGTCGTAAAAACAAACTCTGGCCCAAGAACTTCAAGTGCCGTCAATGCAGTGAGTAACTTCATGTTGCTCGCGGGAATCACTGGTGAATTTGGGTTAATCGCGGTGATGCGCTGCCCTTCAACCGAAATAATGAGGCACGACTGATCAGGGAATTGCTTCACCGTGTTGTTGAGCGAACGAACCAGGCCGCCGATTCGAACCTCTGTTGAAAGAATTGCTGGCAGGCGTCGTGCGTTGAGCAAAGATGCCTTTGGCGGAACAATTTGAACCGCTGATGCGTTTGATGAAACAGAAGTCGCTAGATCATTAACCAACTTAAAGGCAACACCAAAAATGGCTGCACCAAAAAGCAAGACAGTCGACAGCAGTGTTGCCACCACCCGTACTGACCCGAGACGAACTTTGTTATTAGCCCGTTTCATTGATTGCGAAATATCACCACCACTTCCCTGACTCACTGCGCAACCCCTATGAAATGGGAATAGCTATACATGTGGGCAAGCGCGGATGCCGCCCGAGTGCCACTTGCGTAACAGAGTCGTCCTGACGCTCTCACTGTCGCAGGACCAGGGTTCAGTGGATCAGCAACCGCAAGTTCTGTAGCGACCAGTACAGGTTTGTTGTACGTAATTGAACATTCGGCGGCTGCTTCTGCAAAACGCTCATCTTGCCTTCGGTGATACGAAACTATTCGTTCCAATCCATGGTCTGGATAAAAGTGCCCTTCACTCATCATTCGGGCTTGATTGCTCTGGATGCCCAGCCCTAGAAAAATCACTGCGTCAACACTCTCATGCGCACAAACCATGTCGAGAATGGCTGGAATGGTGTCGCGCGTTTCTCCGCCTGCACAATCGATGGGGTTATTTCGGCTCCAACGTGGTGGCAATAGCTCATCCAGTGACTTGACCAATTGGGTTGGGAGTGAGATGAGATCAAGAACGCCATCTTGTGCGATGGCATCTGATGTCACAACTCCCCAACCACCAACGGTCGTCAACACAACAACACGATTACCTCGCGGTAATGGCTGTGTGGCAAAGGTTGCTGCAATGTCGAAGCCCTCTTCAACAGTTCTGGCACGAGAGGCGCCGGTACTTCTACACAGGCCATCAAATATTTTGTCGTTGCTTGCCAGAGCACCTGTGTGGCTCTGCGCAGCGCGCGACCCTGCATCAGTCGCACCGCCCTTGACGACGACAAGTGGCTTTCGTTTTAGCGCAAGTGAAAACGACGACTCGAGTGCTTTTCCATCGTTCACACTCTCGATATAAGCCAAACTTACGCGCGTCTCATCATCTTGAGCAAACCATTCCAAATATTCGCCAACTGAAATCTGCGCAGCATTTCCAGCGGAAATAGCACGAGATATTCCGACTCCCGTTTGCCGGGCATAGTTCAGAAAACTTGATACGAAATTGCCACTTTGGCTTGCAACCGATATGACACCTTTCGGAGGGTATGGCCCAACGATCTGTGCACACATTGAAACTGGTGTACTGACAACACCTTGACCGTTTGGCCCCGCAATCAACATTCCAAGATCGGCTGCGAGTTGTACAAGTTCATGTTCGGCTTTTTCGCCGTCTGATCCAGCCTCTCGATAACCCGCAGAGGCAATAAAGGCGGCGCGAATACCACGTGCCGCACACTGTCTCAAAAGCTCAGGGTTCGCGCTGGCAGGCGTGCAAAAAAAAGCAAGATCAATCTCGTTAAGTGGCAATTCGTCGATTGATGCGACAGTTTGGACTCCCAGAATTAGTTCTCGTTGTAAATTTGTCGCAAAAACCTTGCCCATAAACTTGCTTGAAAGAATGTTGTGCAGAGAAACAAAACCAAACTTTCCGGGGTGCGAAGACGCACCAACCACCACAATCGCGCGAGGCGAAAACAATGCCTGGTAATGATCAGGTTGCGGAACAAAACTGGTGGACGTTTGTGTGACTGCAGTGACTGCATCACGGATCTCTACAAGCGCATCAACAGCTACCAATGTGCCATCGCGCTGCACGATCAACGGATTGATATCTATTGACATAATTTCGGGATGTTGGTCGCATGCTTCACTTAATGAAACCAGAGCTCGTACCAATGAATCTCGGTTAACACTGCGCTCACCACGAAAATCTTCAAGAAGCGATTGGTGTTTTAAGCCCTCAATCATTCTGTGCGCAGAATTCAAATCAATTGGCATTGGCGCAAAGACAACATCCTGAATCACTTCAGCAAAAATGCCACCAAGCCCGAGCATTGCGGTTTTACCGAAAGCTGGATCATGAACCATGCCGACTATGAGTTCTCGGCTTCCATCAATCATTTTAGCGATAAGTAGCTGTACGGCTCCATCTTCTGGGGTGGCCATTGCCAACAATTGAATGGCGGCTTGCTCGACCGCTTCACGATTGGCGAGTTTCAGTCGTACAAGGCCTCTTTCTGTCTTGTGCGCAATTGAGTCGCCGTTGAGCTTTGCAACAACTGGGTAGCCCATCGCGTCAGCAGCATCCCCGGCAGCAGTCGGTGTTTCAACAACGGCCTCACCAGCGAAAGGGAAACCGAATGGTGTGAGTATCTGCTTAGACAACGCTTCGGACATTGTTCGTTCACTAGACACAACTCAACACATTACTCAAGCAAGTACTAATTTGGATCGTTATGGGGCAAATAACCGCTACACGAGCCTTTGTGAACGGTGCTCTTTGTGGCCCAACATGTGTGACATGGGATGCGAATGGCTTGATCACGAGTGTCACTGAAATCCGTGCCAGTGAGGCTGAGTTCGATGCGCTTCTTGTGCCTGGGTTCATTGATCTACAAGTAAATGGATTTGGACAGTTCAACGTTTCGTCTGCGGATGCTTCGCAGTGGTCTCAGGTTGACGAACACCTACTCGGCACCGGAGTGACTAGTTGGTGTCCAACCCTGGTGAGTGCGCCTCTCGAAAAAATGTTGGCTGCAACTTTGAACATCAAGGAACAAATGCAGATCAGAGATTCATCAGTGGCGGTTCCAAGGGCTTCGATCATTGGTGTCCACTTGGAGGGCCCGTTTCTCGGTGCCGCAATCGGCGCTCACAACAAAAACAGCGTTGTCGATATTGATCTCAGCTGGATTTCTGAATTGCCGGAATGTGTGGCAATCATGACGATCGGCGCTGAGCAAGAAGAAAGCATTGAAGCCATTCATCTACTCCGCAAAATTGGAATAACAGTATCCCTTGGTCACACACGAGCATCTGAGCAGGAATTCCTAGCGGCAAAGCAAGCCGGTGCTCTCATGGTTACGCATTTGTACAACGCAATGTCGGGAGTGCACCACAGAGAACAAGGTGTCGCTCTTGACGTGCTTACTGATGATGAAATGTACGCTTCAATCATTGTCGATCTTGAGCACGTATCAGCACGTGCTGTGCGACTTGCATTCCTTGCAAAACCTGAACGCATGATTATGGTTTCCGACTCGGTTGCTTCAGATTCGGATCGAGCGCCACGATTGAGTGATGGAACACTTGCCGGAAGTGTGCTCACAATGGACCTGGCGCTGCGAAATGCGGTTCTCGAATGCGCGGTACCACTCGCACAGGCCTTAGCAAGCGCAACAAAACACCCCGCAAGGGTGCTCGGTCTCAAAGACCGAGGCGATATCGCGATCGGCAAGCGAGCAGATCTTGTGCTACTTAGCCACGACCTCATTGTTGTCAAAACAGTGAGTAATGGACTTATGAAAATCGTTCACAAAGACTAAAGTAACTACGTGCACATCGTCTCCGCTTTGTTTATCGATACGTTCGAAATGAAGCAAGCGCCTGGCCCTGCCACACGCATTGATATGGCTGGTGTTTTCTTCTCGCTAGCCGCACCTGGCCCCGTGCCTGTGAATATCGAGCCACATCTCATGGCATTGATCTACTGTCAAGCAACCGATCCAGGTTCTGGTGTATTCGAGGTGATCTTTCGAGACGGATTTGATGAGGACTCAGAGCAGTTGGCGAGAAACGTCAGTCCATTTACAGTTGAGCCAGGCAAATTTACCTACCGACTCGTCAGGGGCGCTCTCGAACTGAAGAAATATGGCCTTATTTTTGCCCATTGTCGTATAGATCAGCAAGATTGGCACAAAGTTCCATTGACGTTGCTACCTCCGGTCGCGTAGAAGCAACTACAGTCGCCGCCGTGAATACTTTGCCTCGTCTCTCCCCTGAATTGGATCGCGAAATTGTTGCGATTGCCCGTGGCTTGGCCATGGATGCCCCGCTGAAAGCAAAGAGTGGTCACCAGGGCACTGCGATGGCTCTCGCTCCCCTCGCGCACGTGTTGTATTCCCGAATCATGCAACACGCACCTCAAGACCCATTATGGCGAAACAGGGATCGTTTTGTTTTGTCTGCGGGTCACGCTTCGATATTGCAATATGCAATGCTGTTTCTCAATGGTTATGGTCTTGAATTATCCGACCTTCAATCATTTCGTCAGTTTGATTCGTTGACTCCTGGTCACCCAGAGGCGGGACACACAGCAGGTGTTGAAGTCACTACGGGCCCACTCGGACAAGGTTTTGCAAACGCAGTAGGTATGGCCATCGCTGAAAGCAATCTCCGTGCGCGTTTTGGTTCTGAATTAATGGATCACCGCACGTATGTGATTGCCGGTGACGGATGTTTGATGGAGGGCATCAGTCATGAGGCTGCTTCGCTCGCCGGACATCTCGGTCTTGATCGTTTGATTTGCGTATATGACGACAACAAGATCACGATTGACGGCAGTACATCGTTGACCTGCTCTGACGATGTGGTTGCGCGATTTACGTCGTATGGCTGGAATGTTGTACAACTCGGCGAAATTGGTGAGGACCTCGATGCTCTAGAAGTCGCACTCAATAATGCCAAGCAGCATCGCGGTTCGCCGACCTTATGCATCTTGCAAACACATATCGGTTTTCCATCTCCAGACTTCACCGACAGCCACGAGGCACACGGCAATCCTTTTCTTGCCGAACACGTTGAGCGCACAAAGGCAGTACTCAACATTCCGAATGAGCCGTTCTGGGCTCCAGATCAAACAGTTGCTGCGTCTAGAGAGTTTGCGAAAAAGAGATCTGAGCAGATAGTTGCAACGTATAAGTCAACGAAGTTGAATCCAGAATTTGAAGCATGCTGGAATCCGCAGAAGAGTGCAAAATGGAATTCCAAAATGCCATCATTCGAATCAGATTCAACACTTGCAACCCGTCAAGCCATGCCATTGGCAATTAGTGCGAGCCTGAGCGATTTGCCAGGGCTGATGCTTGGGTCAGCCGACCTGACAGGCAATACGGGTGTAAAAATCGGTGCACTTATGGCTCACTCCGCAAGTCAGCCAGAAGGACAGCAGATCTATTTCGGCATTCGCGAACACGCGATGGCCGCGGCAATGGTTGGTATGTCACTGCATGGAGGCATTCTTCCTGTTGGTGGAACGTTCTTTGTTTTTGCGGACTACATGCGTCCATCAATTCGGCTCGCTGCGCTTTCGCACGCAAAAGTGATTTTTATCTTTTCGCACGATTCTGTAGGTGTAGGCGAAGATGGCCCAACTCACCAACCAGTTGAACATCTCGCTTCATTGCGGATCATTCCCGACCTTCACGTAGTTCGACCAGCCGACTCCAATGAAACAGCGGAGGCATGGCGTGATGCTGCCGATCACGATGGCCCAACCGCATTGATATTGAGTCGTCAATCACTTCCGATAACGACTGATGGTTCTGCCATCGCAACAGGGGCTGGGGTTATTCGACGCAGTGCTGCTACTGCCCAGATCGTGCTCGTTGGCACTGGCAGCGAGGTTTCTCTTTGCTTCCAAGCAGCTGCGCAACTTGAAGAGTCAGGCATTGCATCCCAGGTCGTGAGTATGCCGTCATGGGATCGTTTTGATTCCATGTCCGATGATTTCAAACGGACCGTATTTCCTCGTGGTGTGCCTGTGTTGTCAGTGGAAGCTGGCAGCACATTTGGATGGTCAAAATATGCAGACCAATCAATAGGTATTGATCGCTTTGGTGCAAGTGCGCCCGGCAATGTTGTAATGCAGAAACTCGGATTGAGCGTTCAACACGTTGTTGAGAGCGCGATTGGGTTGATTGAGTCTGATAAACAAGGCAGATGACAAATTCTCGCCTGGTGCGATTATTCGATGAATGCGGTCAGAGCCCTTGGCTTGACAATCTCAAACGCGAATACATCACGACCGGTGCATTGCAAGGAATTCTTGATACAGGCATTCGAGGATTGACATCGAATCCCACGATTTTTCAGAAAGCCATTCAAGGTTCGCACGACTACGACGATCAATTTCGTCAGCTCACAGCACTTGGACAATCACCAATTGAAAGTTATTGGGAGCTCGTGGTAAAGGACATTCAAGACTCACTTGATGTGTTTCGACCTCTCTACGAGTCTTCGAATCGATCGGATGGCTTCGTGAGTGTCGAGGTCGACCCAAATATGGCTCACGACTCTGCAGCAACGGAGAAGGCAGCACGCGAATTGGATGTTCGTGTTGGACGTGACAATGTAATGATCAAAATTCCGGCAACTCAAGAAGGAATTCCTGTCATTCGTACAATGATCAGTGAGGGCCGCAATGTCAACGTTACGTTGATTTTCAGCCTGGATCGATACCGAGACGTCATGAATGCCTACATCGAAGGCCTCGAGATTCTCAGCACGAAATCCAGTACGTCACTTTCTGGTGTATCGAGTGTTGCAAGCTTCTTCATTTCACGAGTTGATACCGAAATCGACAAGCGCTTGTTGAAGGTCGGAACAGATGAGTCGAAAGATCTTTGTGGAACTGCTGCAATTTCACAAGCGAAACTCGCCTATCAGCTCTTTACTCAAACATTTTCTGGACCTCGTTGGGCAACTCTTGTTCGCCGTGGAGCCCGAGTACAACGTCCACTGTGGGCGTCAACCTCAACCAAAAATCCGGCTTATCCCGACACCTTGTATGTCGATCACTTGATAGGCCCAGACACAGTGAATACGTTGCCGGATAACACCATGTTGGCCTTCAATGATCATGGAACGCCCAGCACAACGATTGATTCTGACGTTGATCTTGCGGAATCTCGATGGCGCTCATTGGCGCGATTCGGCGTAGACGTCGATGATGTAGCACAGCAACTCGAGTCCGAAGGCGTTCGATCCTTTCAGCGCAGTTTCACCGAATTGATCGATGCACTCACATCAAAAAGGCAAGAATTTCAATAATGACTCAGTTCGGGGAATTGCAGAAGGCAATCTCGGATCTAGTTGGCGAATTCGGCTCAATTCACAACACCGACTACGTGATGCAGCTCATCACAACAAGCCTTGAATTGGGTACTGATAGAACTTCGACTCTTGATCTAAAAATTGCGTCATCGGCACTAAAGGAAATGCGAGAAGCATTTGCAATGTTTCAACCATTTACGCAAAGGCGAAAGGTGACCATCTTTGGTTCGGCCAGAACCAAGAAAGATGATCCCCTGTACTCACACACGCTCAACGTTGCCAAGAGTCTCGCCGATCAAGGTTGGATGGTTGTTACAGGTGCCGGTCCTGGGATTATGGAAGCAGGCATGGAGGGCGCCGGCAGGGAGCGCTCTATTGGCGTCTCGATTCGACTTCCATTTGAATCTTCTGCAAATTCGATCATTGCCGGCGACGAGAAATATGTATCGATGCGTTACTTCTTCACGCGTAAGTTGATGCTCGTCAAAGAGTCTCAGGCATTCTTGTGTCTGCCAGGAGGCTTTGGCACTCTGGACGAGACTTTCGAACTCCTCACTCTCACACAAACAGGAAAAGGTGTTCCCGTGCCGATTGTGTTGCTGGATCTTCCAGGAGATCGATTTTGGCATTCAATCGATGACCTGATCCGCAATCAGTTACTTGTGCGTGGTCTCGTAGCCCCAGAAGACCTCGCTCTTTATCGAGTTTGCGACAGTATTTCTGACGCAACTTCAGAGATACAAGGCTTTTACCGCAATTACCATTCAATTCGCTATATCGGCAAGCACTTGATCATGCGTTTGAATAATGAACCTTCTGCCCAACTTGTCGATTCGCTGAATTCCAAGTTTGGTCATCTGTGCCGTTCGGGAGGATTTGAGATCGTTCAAGCTCATGCGGCAGAACGAGCCGAAAATGATTTCATCGAAAAGCATCGTTTGAGATTTGATCTGAATCGAAGCGATGCTGGCGGATTACGCGAATTGATCAACTTTCTTAATCAACATCCTTAATCAAGACGTGTAAGTACACCAATCGCTTTTTCAATCGCGCGGCGAGCCGTAGTGAGTTGTCTTTCAGTTTCGGGACGTTTAACTGCACCGTCGCGATGTGCGGATTTGAGGGCATCTAGAGCCTTATCAGCTATCTCCTCTGAGATCGATTCAAGTCTGGAGACAATGTCGTTAATGGATTCGTCTTGCGATGCTGGCATGCATCAAGTATGACAGTCCATGCGACGCTGATGTCATCATGGGGATGATTTATTCAGCATTTATGCGAATTACCGTGCGATGTCCACTTCTATCGTCTAGCGTCACAACCTATGTCACGACCAGAAGAACTTCACGAGTGGATTAGTTTCACCGACCCAGACGCCGAGCAAACATGGATGATCGATTCGACATTTATGCTCTCCAACTGGTCATGCATCTACGGCTCCGGCTGCAAAGGCGTACTTGATGACGACGCAACCAAATTGCAGCAAGGTTGTTGCAGCTACGGTGCTCACTTCATCGACAAAAAAGATCTCGCATCGGTCAAAAAATCAGTAAAGCGCCTCAAACCCGAACATTGGCAAAAGCACGACAAAGGTGCAAATAATCGTTGGTTGATTAAGAATCGCGATGGTTCAGACGCAACGCGACGAGTGAATGATGCGTGTATTTTTCACAATGACCCAGGCTTTGAAGGCGGCATGGGTTGCGCATTCCATATTGCCGCTCTTGAAGTTGGCGAACGCCCGATGGATTGGAAGCCAGATGTTTGTTGGCAGGTGCCACTTCGCTTAGATGAGCACACCGAAGACGACGGCCACGTCATTTCTCACCTACGCGAATGGAAACGGCGTGACTGGGGTGAGGGCGGCATTGAATTCCATTGGTGGTGCACCGATGATCCTGCTGCGTTCGTGGGCAAAGATCCGGTCTACAAGTACTTGAAGGATGAGATCACTGAACTCATCGGCTCAAAGACCTATAAGACTCTTGTCAAACTGCTTGAAGAGAAACGATCAACCCCTCGACCTCATCCTCAGGTATCACTCAAGAACCCGACGCGAAAACCAGCTAAAAAATAAAAAGCTGGTTATATCTAGTTTGAATTGCGCTTTGTGTACTTACGTCGATCTTCGATCGTCAGGTACTTCTTGCGAATTCGCACGTTGAGCGGAGTCACTTCAACCAATTCGTCATCCGCAATCCATTCGATTGCTGTTTCGAGTGTGTGAGTTACTGGTGTGGCGAGTTTGATGCCTTCGTCGTGACTGTGCGTACGAATGTTGTTCTTTTCTTTCGCACGAACGGCGTTGACAACCATTTCCTCTTCGCGGGCATTCTCTCCCACGACCATGCCTTCGTAAAGCTCGTCTCCTGGAGAAATGCAGAGCGTGCCTCGCTGCTCGAGGTTGTCAAGCGCGTACGCCGTGGCAGGACCCATTCGGTCTGAAACCATTGCTCCACCAAGACGATGCGGCAACTCTCCTGCCCATGGCATCCATCCGGCAAGACTCTGGTGCAATAGTGCGGTTCCACGGGTCACTGTCAACAACAGTGATCTAAAACCGATCAGACCACGTGACGGCGCCTCAAAGTAGACAATCGTCCGGTTGGCGTCGCCAGGACGCAAATCGGTAATACGACCCTTTCGCGGGGCAAGTGCCTGAGTGACAGCACCTACGTATTCATCTGGCACGTCGCATGTACCTGATTCGAGTGGCTCATGCTTCTTGCCATTGATCTCTCGGGTGATTACCTCTGGTCGACTCACTTGGAGTTCGTAACCTTCACGGCGCATGTTTTCAATCAATACAGCCAATTGCAATTCTCCACGTCCGGCAACTTCCATAACGTCGGTTGACTCGGTATTGGCGATCTTGATCGACACGTTGCCGAGGATTTCCTTCTGCAATCGATCCCGCAAGTGACGACTCGTCAGATACTTGCCGTCTTTGCCGGCGAAAGGTGATGTGTTTACACCGAAACTCATGCGGAGAACTGGCTCGTCAACCTCGAGGCGCAAGAGCGGAACAGGATTCTCGATGGATGCGATGGTGTCGCCTACTTCAACCTCGTCGATACCGCTCATAATGAAAAGGTCTCCAGCGATTACTTCGGCAACGTCCACTCGATCAATGCCGTGGAACGCCATCAAACCACTGAGCTTGCGCTTCAGTACAGGTGCAGGATTGTCATCCGTCGGCTTCTGGCAAAGTGATACCTGATCGCCTTTACGCATGACTCCGGAAATAACACGACCGATGGCGAGGCGTCCCAAGTAATCGGATGCATCCAAGTTGGTCACCATTGCCTGCAAAGGTGCGTTCATGTCGTTCTGTGGAGCAGGAATGTGTTCGACGATCGCGTCAATCAACGGCGACAAGTCACCATCTGGCGCTGGCATTCCAATGCCGGCCATGGCGAGACTGTCTCGGGCAACGGCAGAAAACACTGGAAATGACAAGTGATGATCGGCATGTGCGAGGTCTAGGAACAACTGCTCAACTTCATGCAGCACCTCTTCAGGACGTGCATCTTGGCGATCAACTTTGTTGATCACCAAAATCACTGGCAGATCCAAGGCAAGTGCTTTTGAAAGAACATAACGTGTTTGTGGCAATGGACCTTCTGCCGCGTCTACCAAAAGCAAAATGCCGTCAACCATCGCAAGTGCGCGTTCTACTTCTCCACCGAAGTCGGCGTGACCAGGAGTGTCTACCAAGTTGATCTTGGTGCCCTTCCATTCGATCTGCGCAGCTTTGGCCAAAATGGTGATGCCGCGTTCACGTTCTTGGTCATCGTTGTCCATGACGCGATCAATGACCGCTGAGTGTGCAGCAAACGTTCCCGCAGAACGCAAAAGAGCGTCCAAAAGAGTGGTCTTGCCATGGTCTACGTGTGCAACGAGCGCAATGTTGCGCAACTTCTCTGGTGTTTGTGTCATGATCTTTCTTGAATTATTTTTGGGGGATCTGAGGTGTGCCGGACGCGCAGCGCTACTTAAACTTCGTCCTCTTCGCTTTCTTCATCATCTTCATCGAAGCGAACACCGTATTTCTCGGCAATTGCTGCGTACTGATCTTCTTCGGTCTCTGCTTCTTTGCTACGTCCGCCAAGCCCAAGATCACTTGCGCTAGGACCAGACTGCTTTAATTTGCGCGCTTCTTCGAAGCGACGGTGACGACCCTTCTTCACGGTAGGGCTCCGAACCTTGATCGGGTGACTACCGGTGAGGCAGCCACTTAGTGGATAAACATCGCTGTAAATCTTAGCGTGATAGGCCTTGAGTTTTGTGGCTTTTCGTTCAGATTGTTGGATTATTGGTTGGCAAGAGCCGTAATCGGCCGTGACCGTTAAAGCTCAATCCAGCCTCACCTGACAGGATGCGCTCGATATCCTTGCCGACCATTTCTGCTCTCCAACCTACGCTCAAACGGCCTTGAGGTGATTTGCGTAACAGAGACAAAATATCGTTGCGTGTTCCAAGCAAGGTTGCGTCAATGTGGTGAGTTCTGGCGAGTTCGCTCATCCAAGCAGTGATCAATCCAACTGCGGGACGCAACTCTTTATCCACATCATCATTTTCAATTTGTGGGAGCGAAACAACAACGCCCTTTCCTCGGTCAACCGCCGAAAGCAGTTCACGTCCTACATCGCCACCAATTTGTCGGCTCTCTACTCCCCTTGCTTTCAACAACTCATCTGCAGTGGTCGGCATGATCTGTGAAATTCCTAAGATCGCCATGTCTGAAAGAACTCGGCGCGGAGGAATATCTGCGGCCATCGCTTTGCGCTCACGCCATTCGCACACAGCTTGAGCAACGCCACGAGCCTGTCCTTTAAGTGCTCGAGCTTCTTTTACGCGCAGCCAGGCTTCAGTTGGATCCACGGGTCCAGCCGGTTTCACTCGTAACTCTTCACACGCTTCGTATACCCAGCTCAAACGCTCGAGTTCGTTCAAACGGTTTTCGAGATTGTCCTGAATGTCAAAGAGGTGCTCGACATCGGTAGCCGCGTATGTCTTTTGGTCGGCTGTCAATGGTCGTCTTAGCCAGTCCGTCAGACGATCGCCTTTGCTGATGCTCACCTTTAGTTCGCTCAAGATCAGAGACGACAGCGAAGGCGTGGACATCCCAACAAATCCGGCTGCTATCTGAGTGTCAAAAATTCGTTTTGGAGCCGAGCCGCATGCGTGGTTCAGTACTTCGAGGTCTTGTTGTGCTGCATGCAAAACACAGAGCGAACCAGATGCAAAGAGATCGCCGAAGAGAGCAAGATCAACCGAAATTGGATCGATCAGATAGATCTTCTTGTTGTGTTTGATCTGAATCAGAGCCAACTGCGGAAAGTATGTTCTCTCTCGGTGGAATTCGGTATCCAACGCATAACGTTCGCATCCAACCATGTCGTGCAGTAATGACTGCAAATCAACATCTGAGTCAATCCAAGTGATGTTCATGGGTGCTGTGGGGTTGACGATGAGCCAAAACTATGGCTGTTGACCGGTCGTTGCTGCGTTGCCAAGTGCAATCCAGCCAGCAGTGCCACCGATCACGTTGACGACGTTTGTGATGCCTTGATCGTGCAAAAACTCACAGGCCCGCATACTGCGACCGCCAGAATGACATACGACGTATACGTCCGCATCAGATCGAAAGAGATCCATATTGTTGGGAACGGTTCCGAGTGGTACGTGCTTTGCGTTCGGCACGTGACCCGACTCGTACTCGTCAGATTCACGCACATCAATGACTACAGAACCATTGCTCAGTGCAATCTTTAACTCATCAATTGTTATTTCTCGAACTGACACGCACAAGCCTTTCGTCGCTGGTGCTAAATAGTACCTCGGTCAGGCAAATCTGTAACTGCATTGATATTGCGAACTGAAGTCGCTCCATATGCAACCGACGCGATATTCAGTCCTTTTACTGCACCATGTATCGATCGCTCTCCACGATCGTATTCGGCAAGTAGTTTTGGCAGACAGGTGCTCTTGCGCCAAACAGAAAGCAGCCAGTGAGCCCTTGTTGTGTCCGTTTCATCTACGGCAACAGCAACGTCAACATTTGGATCTTCCATATCGACCAACAGCGTTCCAAAATTTGAAGCTGTAAAGAACGGAGTGTCGTTAGGCGCAAACGCAACGAGCTCCTGATCGGAGACTTCCATTGCGTCGATAACTGCTGCTAGTGGACCGTTTCCCTCTCGATATCCATTGAAGGTCTCTAGACCAACAAGCAAACTTGTCTGCTGATCGGCACCGATGAGTTTTGCTTCGCGGCCGAATCCAGATTGCATGTTGCTTGCAACGATCTTTGCCATTGGATGAGAATTCACCAAGGCTAAGGATTTATTTGTTCCAAATCGTGAACTCTTACCACCAGCAAGAATAAAACAAGCGCAAGAAACAATCACGTGAAAGATATTAGAAGGTGTGCGAGGGGTCGAGCTGCAACAAGAATTGCTCGCATCGATCAGCTTCTGCGTTATCGCCAATCAAGCGAGATGTCTTTGCAAGACCGCTGAGGCACTTCAGGAAACCGCGGTTTGGTATGTGCGACCAACGAACATATCCAGAACCCTTCCAACCATTGCCACGCAATGCATCCAATCCGCGGTGGTATCCGACGCGATACGCCATGTATGAATCCATCGTGTCGCGTCCGAGTGCACCCAACCATGCCCAACCCTCGAGATATGTCGGGTTTGATGCAACAAGCTTTACAACGGCTGCGCGGCGATCGCGATCACACTCAGCTAATGCCGCATCAAGTGATGACGTCAACTGTGCATTAACCGCTGGCAGACACATGTCGGCCGGACCAACCCCAGTCAAACTCACATTGGCGCTCATATGTTCAGCATAGGGTCGCGCTCGTGGCAGAATATGCAGATGAATTTATTTAACTTAAATGCTGATCTAGCTAAAAATCTTTCAGTTGGTGCCATCGTCACTTCAGTCGTTGTCTTATTGATTGCTCTAAAATTTGCCTCGTCACTCATCACTAAACTGCTTTTGGTCGGCGTTTGTTGTGTCGTTGGCTATCTGGGTTTTACCCAACGAGACAGTCTCATCGCGTGTATCGAAGTTGTCACTGCCCAGGCAGAAAGCGGTCAACCAATTGAGACCACTTGCAAACTGCTTGGGCAAGATGTCCGCGTGCAGCTTCCATCGCTACCATCTCAGGGATGATCGATAGAGCAGCAGTCGCCACACTGTTGGCGCAACTAAACGCTTCGCCAACCTCCCAGCACGTGGTTGAGTGGTGGCGGCATCGCTTGGCCGAGGCCGGATTCAGCGACTGCTCAACCAGCGATGTGCTTGCAGCCGAGAAGGGATTTATCTGTCGGGGCGGCGCGATTATCGCTTGGAGCATTCCGCAGAAATCTTTGCGAGGTGGCATTCGTATTGTTGGTGCACACTCAGACTCGCCTGGTTTGCACATCAAGCCTCAACCAAATAAGCAATACGCAAACATGTCCCTTCTCGGAGTCGAGGTTTATGGTGGACCGCTTCTCAATTCTTGGCTCGATCGCGATCTAGGCATTGCCGGCCACGCAATATTCAAGGATGGCTCTACGAAACTCTTCTCGAGCAGCGAGGCTGTCGCCCGCATCTCTCAATTAGCAATTCATCTAGATCGAGACGTGAACGACAAGGGTCTTGTACTTGACAGACATCAACATCTCAATGCGCTTTGGCTTACATCCACAACACCTGGAAATTTCGATGAGTGGGTGGCTGAACAAGTTGGCATTGATCCAAGTGAAATCATTGCCAGTTCGAGCCAACTATTTGATGTACAGCAGGCAGCAATCATCGGCGCAGATGAATCGATGATTGCGTCAGGCCGGATTGATAATCAAGTGTCATGTTGGGCTGCGATGAGCGCACTGGTCGATCAAACTAAAGTCAAATTCCCGAGCGTTGTGGCACTGTTTGATCATGAAGAAGTTGGATCGTCTTCCGCAACAGGTGCTGCTGGCCCCTTACTTGAGCATGTTCTCGAGCGTCTTTGTATCAATGAAGGTCTCTCTCGTCAGGATTTCATCAATGTATTGGCAAAGTCGCATTGTGTGTCCGCAGATAACGCTCACTCTGTTCACCACAACTATCCAGAGAGGCATGACACAAATCATTCACCTCTCATCAATCAAGGTGTTGTCATCAAATCCAATGTCGGGCAACGATACGCAACTAGCCCCACATCTATCGCCCCATTTACCGACGCGTGCAATAAGGCCAAAGTTCCCGTGCAATACTTTGCGTCACGAAACAATCTTGCGTGCGGCTCAACCATTGGTCCAATCACTGCAACAAGGTTGGGAATCGACACAATTGACGTTGGCATACCGCAATTGTCTATGCATTCAGCTCGTGAAGTTTGTGGCTCTCAAGATCCGCTATTCCTCCGAGATGCGCTGACTGCTTACTTTGCTCGCTAATCAAGTATCTCGAAGGCGCGATCGAATACTTTTTGTAGAGAAGATTGCAGTTCAACTGTGAATTCGCCCATTATCTCTCGACTAGCTCGCGCGCCATTTAAGTCTTTTGGGTAAATAGCGTCGCCGACAACAACTACGCACTTACGCGGGCGCGGCAATTTGGTGCCAGGTGGCCAGATTTCTTCAGAGCCAGCAATGCCTACAGGGATTATAGGAACACCAGTCTTATATGCGATAAACGCGGCACCATCGAACAGTGGTTCAATGATTCGCCCGTTGCGCCGTGTGCCTTCCGGAAAGAGCACAAGTGGATCTCCTCGTTCAAGAACTGCAATGCAACGCTTCAATGCTTCAAGATCAGCAGAACCACGAGTTACTGGAAAACTTCCAAGCGCTGTGAGAAAAACACCTATCGGTTTGATCTTCCACATTGAGTCTTTGCCCATGTACATCATTCGACGACGAGTGGTTGCGGCAGCTACAGGGATATCAAGCGTCGATCGATGACTTGGGGCAAGTATGAATGTGCCCTTTTTGGGAATCTTGTGAGCATCAAAAATCCGAAGTCGTAGGTACACACGACAGATTGCGATCACTATGAAACGGATCGTTAAATAAAACAACCTGTTTCCGCGTGATTGACCAGCGAGTTTTGTGGTTACGTCAGCCATGAAAAACCTCAACAATCTGATTCACAACGTCTTCTATTGAGCGATTACTTGTATCTACAAGTATTGCGTTTTCGGACTCGCGTAATGGGCTGTCACTGCGTGTTGAATCTTTGTGATCTCGCTCGGCAATATCGCGGGCAATTTGATCAACGTCACCACCGATTTGGGCAACACGGCGTTGCGCTCGAACAAGCGGGCTGGCAGTGAGGAATACCTTGAGTCGTGCGTCGGGAAACACGACGGTTGCTATGTCGCGACCTTCAACTACCCCACCACCACGTGTTGCGACCCATGATCGTTGCCTCTCGCGCAAATCGCGACGGACCTCCGAATTTGCAGCAACCGAACTTACGGCCCTAGTAACTGCCTCCCCACGAATGTCGGCGGTTGCGTCAATGCCATCCACAAGCAGACCGTCTTCAGATATGTCCAATTGGGTTACTAGGGCAAGCTCAGCGACTGCTACCTCGTCACTCGGATCAACGCCCTTACGAAGTGCGGCACATGTAATGCCGCGGTACATCGCGCCCGTATCTAGGTATGGAAGGTTGAGTACTCGTGCTAGCTCACGAGCGATTGTTGATTTTCCTGCACCTGCTGGTCCGTCAATTGCGACCACATTGACACTCGGTGTCATTACCAACTGGTGTCCCGTGCACGACCTTCTTCATAACCTGATGCACTTTGAATTCCGACAACTGCACGCTCTGCAAATTCTGGAATTGAACGAGCGCCCGCATATGTGCAGGAAGAACGAACGCCAGCAACAATTTGATCAATAATGTCTTCAACGCTTGGTCGTTCAGGATCGAGATACATACGTGATGTACTAATTCCTTCTTCGAACAATTCTTTTCGCGCACGGTCAAGCGCAGTCTCACTGCGAGTGCGGTTTCGAACCGCCCTGTTTGAAGCCATGCCGAAACTTTCTTTAAACAGTCGACCATCAGAATCTCGAAGGGTGTCGGCTGCGCTCTCGTAAGTGCCTGCAAGTAGCGAACCAAACATCACGTTTGAAGCGCCTGCGGCTAGCCCCAATGCCACATCGCGTGGGTATCTCACTCCACCATCAGCCCAAATATGTTTTCCTAATCGCGCAGACTCTGCGGAACATTCAAGAACCGCTGAGAACTGAGGGCGTCCAACACCTGTCATCATGCGGGTGGTGCACATTGCACCTGGGCCAACTCCAACTTTGATGATGTCCGCACCGGCTTCAATGAGTTGTCTCGTGCCAGATGCTGTGACTACGTTGCCAGCAACTACGGGAAGATTGTCAACAGCGGATCGCACTTGCGAAACGGCTTGCAACATCCGTTCTTGATGCCCATGGGCTGTATCCACCACGAGAACATCAACGCCCATAGCGGCCAATGCTTTGGCTCGTTTTGCAGGCTCACTATTAATTCCAACAGCAACGCCGATCATGAGGCGTCCTTTTTTGTCGAGTGCTGGTTGATAAATCGTTGAACGCAAAGCACCCTTGCGAGTAACGCAGCCAACAAGTCTTCCGTCCTTATCAATTACCGGCGCAAAAGTGATGCGTAGTTCAGTCATTTGATTGAACATCTCTTCGGCGGACTGGGACGCAGAGAGCGAAATCAATTCTCTACTCATTGACGTGTGTAGCTGACTAAAACGATCAAAACCCGCTGCGTCGTGCTCCGTAAAGATGCCTGCGGGCCGTCCATCGCCATCCATGACGATGACCGCCCCGTGCGCACGCTTGTGAATGAGGCTGAGTGCTTCACCAACTGTGCCGTCGCCAGGCATTGTGATGGGAGTTTCGAAGATCGTGTGGCGCGACTTAACAAAGTCGACGACAGTCTGAACAACGTCAAGTGGAATATCTTGTGGGAGGACAACTAAGCCACCACGACGGGCGACGGTCTCGGCCATACGCCTACCCGCAATAGCAGTCATGTTCGAAACAACCACGGGAATTGTTGTGCCCAAGCCATCAGGTGTTGAAAGATCAACACCCTGTCGCGACTGAACAGTTGACATGCTCGGAACCATAAAAACATCGTTGTACGTAAGATCAAACGAAGGTGCCTCATTAAGAAAACGCATGTCAGCCTGTCTCCAAATCTGGCCTCTAAAGCCAAGTAATACTACTGCATAACGCACACGCAAAGGTCAAACTTTGTACAGTTCAGGGCATATGAGGCAATCAAGAACGACATTTGCGACTGCCTGCAATATCGCCCGTGCGTCCGATTTAGAGACAATGGAGATTGCGGTACGAACTCTCAAGAATGGTGGGCTTGTTGCAATACCAACCGAGACCGTATATGGGCTCGGTGCAGCGATCAATGATGAAGTTGCGATAGCAAAAATCTTTGCGGTGAAGGGTCGCCCTCAAGATCACCCTCTCATCGTGCATATCGCAAACATCGAGCAGATACACGAAGTCGCTATCAACATTCATGATGATGCTCTCAAGATCGCTCAGGCCTGTTGGCCGGGTGCACTTACTCTGCTTCTTCATCGCAGCGATCAAGTCTCGTTGAGAATTACAGGTGGCCGTGAAACAGTGGCGGTTCGAGTTCCTGATAATGATTTCACTCGGCAGCTCATTACAAATCTTGAATCACCTATTGCAGCGCCATCTGCGAATCGGTTTGGCAAAGTAAGTCCAACCACGGCGCAACATGTGTGCGACGATCTTCAAACCGATGTGGATCTCATCGTTGACGATGGTGCTTCTTCTGTCGGCGTCGAATCAACAATCGTTGATTTCACGGTGTCGCCTCCACAACTCTTACGACCTGGTGGCATTCCCCTGGAAGACATTGAAATGATTCTGGGATACTCCATTGGCGTCACTGACGGCATGAGTCGTGCATCGGGAATGTTGCAAAACCACTACCAACCAGCATGCAAAGTGTTCTTGGTTAACACTGATGACGAAGGTCAGCTTCTAAAAGACACATTGGTGAGTCAGTACGATCGGATACGTATTCTGGATCGCTGCGACAATCTGCCCCTGTATGCAACGTTGTTGTACAGCGATCTCCGTCAAGCCGACACAGACCTAATCCAGGTCCTCATTACTGTTTTGCCCGAAAACAACGGTCTTGGAGCCGCAATCCGCGACAGACTGACCAAAGCGGCAGGCTCAGGACCGCCATTGCCAGCATCCTGATATCCCCCTAGGCTTGATATTCCTAACCCAGGAAGGCACCCCGTCTTCCGGCTTTTAGGGGGAGAAAAACACATGAAGAAATCAAACATGAAGCGCTTCGGTGCTCTTGTTGTGGGTCTCAGCCTTGTTGCTGTTTCCTGTGGCAGCAGCGACGATGCCGCAACTGACACCACAGTGGCAACTGAAGCCCCAGCTGGTGGCGAATTGGAAGGCATGAAAGGCACAATGCCACTCGTTGAACTCTCCGCAGAGTTCAAAGATGGCGTCAACGCCTATTGGACTGGTGCAGGCAACGAAGCACTTACTGATTACTCATACGCCGCAGAAGCATTTGATGCTGTGATGTTGATCGCTCTTGCAGCAGAAGCTGCAAAGACCGACGGCAGCGCACTTGCTGACCAAATTATTGCAGTTTCACGTGACGGCGAGAAGTGCACAACTTACGCAGACTGTGTCGCTCTTGTACAAGCAGGAACTGACATTGACTACGACGGTGCCTCTGGCCCAAACACGATGAACGGTAACGGCGAGCCAATCGAGGCTTCCTACGGCGTTTTGACATTCGATGCGTCCAACCGTTTTGACTATGCAGATGCGAGTTACATTCCGGCATCTGCTCCAGAGTCAGACTACGTTCCAGCACAAACGACAACAGTTGCTCGTGCGGGTGATGGACAGCTGAAAATCGGAACATTGCTTCCAGAAACTGGCAACCTTGCATTCCTTGGTGCTCCAGAATTTGCAGGCGTTGAATACGCAATCAGCTTGATCAATGCAGCAGGCGGCGTACTTGGTAAAGATGTTCTTTACAGCCAAGGCGACTCTGGTGACAACTCAACAGACACTGCATCAACAACAGTTGACCGTCTCTTGAGCGAAGATGTTGACGCAATCATTGGTGCAGCATCGTCCGGCGTTTCGTTGAAAGTGATCGACAAGATCACTCAGGCAGGCGTTGTTCAGTTCAGCCCAGCAAATACATCAGATGCTCTGTCAACTTATGCAGACAGCGCTTTGTACTTCCGTAACGCACCACCAGACACCCTTCAGGGTGCGGTGCTTGCAGGTTTGATTGCAGAAGATGGAAACGCTTCGGTGTACATCATGGCACTCGACGATGCATACGGCACAGGACTTGCAGCATCGATCAGCAAGAACCTTGAGGCAGCGGGCGTAACAGTCCTCGGCACCAAGATCTACGATCCAGCTGCAGTGTCATTCGATGCTGAAGTTGCAGAA
>JBIKID010000005.1:0-47967 GCA_044361815.1 Ilumatobacteraceae bacterium
TCACCGAGCCAGAAGCAAAACGCAAAGCGATCGGCGAACTTTTTGTGCGCATTTTTGAGGAGCACACGGGTGGGCTGACTGATGCAAAGTTTTTAGTGCAAGGAACGCTGTATCCAGATGTGATTGAGAGCGGTGGTGTTGACGGAACCGCAAGCGTGATTAAGAGTCATCACAATGTTGGCGGCTTGCCCGACGACATGACTCTGAAGTTGTGTGAACCACTGCGTACGTTGTTTAAAGATGAGGTTCGCAAGGTGGGAACCGAGCTTGGTTTACCCGATGAGATTGTGTGGCGTCAACCATTTCCCGGACCAGGTCTTGGCGTGCGCATCATTGGAGAAGTGACACCAGACAAAGTCGCAATTTTGCAAGAAGCTGATTTCATTGTGCGAGAAGAAGTGCGCTTAGCTGGACTTGAACGTGAAATTTGGCAAGCGTTTGCGGTGCTCGCCGACATTCGTTCGGTTGGAGTGATGGGTGACGAACGAACATATGGTCGACCAATAATTATTCGCGCGGTAACAAGCGATGATGCGATGACTGCAGACTGGGCAAGACTTCCGTATGACTTATTAGAAAAAATGTCATCGCGAATTATCAATGAAGTAAAGGGAATTAACCGCGTTGTTTATGATGTGACATCTAAACCACCGGGCACGATTGAGTGGGAATAAACCCTTAAAATTCGTTAGACTTGCTGCATCATGATTCGTAACGCCAATGGGCGTGTACGCCGGTGTGTGCCTCAGTTGGCCGCCATCATCCTCACCACCTCGGTGGTTGTGGGAAATCTCGTCGTGCCTGCAGACGCGCTTGGTTTGCGACCCGCAACTGGGTCATCAGGGGATCAGCAGCAACGGGTCAACCAGATCATCGCCGAGTTGGACAGGATTGGCTATCAGATTGACGCACTTGATGAAACCTATGCGGGGGCGGTGAACCAGCAAGAGGATTTACAGATTGAAATCGATGCGACAATTGCAAACATCACAGAACTCGAAGCAAAACTTGCAGCGATGCAAAATGATTTGCAGGCAGTGGCACTGAAGTCATTCATGCGCGGTGGAATGTCCAATGGTTTGTCAAGCATCTTGAGCTCAACAAGCTCTCTGAGTGACATGGTGCGTAAGAAATACCTCACTTCTGTTGCATTGAATACTGGTGCGGGCAACACCGACGCTTTGCAGGGTTTGATTGATGACCTCACGAAAGAGAAGAAGAAACTGCAAAAGCAGCAAAAAAAGGCCAGCGATCTGGCCGACTATGCGGCTGCACGTTTGAGCGCCGCTGAAGCCCTTGCATCCGATTACATGGCTCGTCAAGCAGCGGCAGAGCGAGAACTTGGTTCCTTGTTGCGGTCAGAACGACAGCGCCGTGAGGAAGCAGCTCTCAATGATGCAAAATCACAGGCAGCAAAATTTGCCGGATCAAAATATGCAAACGTCGCAGCTCCATCGTCTCGGGCTGGTGTTGCAATTAAGGCCGCACTTTCACAATTAGGTGTGCGCTACCGATTTGGTGCAAAGTCTCCAGGCAGTGCCTTCGACTGCTCGGGTTTAACTTCGTGGGCATGGGGAGTTGCGGGCTTGGGTATTCCCCGCACATCGCGAACGCAATACTCTGGACTCACGCGTATTCCAACTGCAGCCGTTCAACCTGGTGATTTAATTTTTTCGGGCTATCCAATTCACCACGTTGGTATGTACTTGGGCAACGGTCAATATGTACATGCACCACGCACGGGTGATGTTGTAAAGATTTCCGCCGTTTCTTGGTCAAGAGTCGTCGGTGTTGTGAGG
This sequence comes from Ilumatobacteraceae bacterium, assembly GCA_044361815.1. Classification (GTDB taxonomy): domain Bacteria; phylum Actinomycetota; class Acidimicrobiia; order Acidimicrobiales; family Ilumatobacteraceae; genus UBA3006. The sequence continues at coordinate 1,800 of JBIKID010000005.1, forward strand.
CCGAAGTAATTAGATGAAGACAATTCCAGTACCTCCAACAGGTTGGCAGGGCAGTTCATTTACATCGGCCGGGATTACGCATGCCACGTACCGTAAAGGCACAGGTCCTGGTGTTGTGGTCGTTCACGAAATACCTGGCATCACACCGAGCGTGCTTGCATTTGCCGAGCGAGTTGTTGATGCAGGATTTACCGTCATCATGCCACTCTTGGTTGGCGAAGTTGGTCGAGAGCCGAGTGGTCAGTACGGGGCCAAATCAATGAGCAAGGTTTGTATCTCGCGTGAGTTCACTACTTTGGCGATGCGACAGAAATCTCCTGTAATCAACTGGTTGCGTGCATTGGCAAAGCAGATGCATAACGAACTAGGTGGTATCGGTGTTGGTGCGATTGGCATGTGTTTCAGCGGTGGCTTTGCCCTTGGGATGATGGTCGACGACATCATGGTCGCTCCTGTGTTGTCACAACCTTCTCTGCCATTTGCAATGGGTGCGGCTCGAAGTGCCGACTTGGGTCTGAGTCTGGATGATGAGATCTTGATCAAGCAACGGGCAGAAGCTGGGTGTCAGGTGCTTGGCTTGCGCTTTACTGGCGACAAACTTGTCGGCACCAGGTTTGCTTCGTTGCAAAAATTACTTGGTGACGCATTTATTGCCGTCGAGTTTGAGTCTTCCTCGAAGAGTGATCACTCGGTACTGACCGAGCAGGTTCAAGAATTGGGTGTGCAGCGCGTGATTGATTTTTTACAGCAAAAACTCAAACCAAATCACTCGTAATTACTCTGCGCGGATCACAAAGCGGGGATCGCGGAAACTTTGCAATGATTTGTTCGCTTGGGCTGCTGATGTGCAGGTTTGCACGAGGTGACGAGCGAGCTTGCCCTTGGCGGCTTTGGCGTCGTGACCGCCGGCTTTTCCCGATTTTTCGTTGATCGACACCACGATATGTTTGGCCACAATGTCGGTGTCGAGAGTAAATGCAGCCCGATGTTCTTGGGGCAGTAGGTCAATGACCACAGCTCCTTTGAATTTCTTGTTCAACATTGCTGAGAGATCATCGTGCCACCAGCGTGAAAGCAGTCCGAAAGGTGCAAGTCTGGCCCCCATCTTGAGTCGATAGTCGGGAACAGGTTCGTTAGCGCCAACCGCACCCAAGAGGCCAGAGATCACGATGATGCTGCTGAGCGCACGATCACGTTGCGCCCTAGTGAGAGTTGCAATGTCGAGATGATCCCAAACCACACCGGTGTAGCGCTCGAAGGCGGGTAGTGATGGAGAGCCACGGAGTGAAGAGTTGGCTACACGCGCTCGGTCGAGGTGTTTGCCCTTTACCCCGAGCAATGTTGCATCGCCGCCTTTCAGCGTGTGGAGCCGATCGACGAGTGCCTTTCTTTGCGTAGTTAAGGATTTTCCGCATGGGCCAGAAGATTCGCGCCAAGGCTTATTTACCACCCCTCCTTCAGCCTTGCCTTCTGAAGGCGGGAGCAATATATATAACGAAGCCACGACACGAAAGTATGGCGCACCCCCAAGTAAAGTTGTGGCATGTACGAAGTGAAACCTGCAACAAGTTGGACTACAGATTTTGACCATGCCGACCCCGCATACAACGCCAATGCTCACGAGATTTGGGACGAGTTGCGCGAAACTTGCCCGGTTGCGCACACCGACCGCTATGGCGGAGCGTGGTTGCCCGTAACTCACGCAGATGTTTCGGCAATTGCACGTGACACCGATCATTTTTCATCTGAGGGCGCCGTTCTCTCCAACAAGCCACCGAGGGACGAATGGATTTCTATGGCACCAATCGGTGCAGCACCACCGATTACTTCTGATCCTCCATTTCATGCGGATGCGAGGCGTCTGTTACTACCTGCATTCAGCCCGCAAGTGATCAACGAATGGGAGCCAGAGATTCGCCGTCTCTGCAACGAATTGATCGACAACATGGGCGATGTCCCAACTGTTGATGCCGCCACTCAATACGCACAAAACATTCCTGTGTATGTGATTGCCCGCATGCTTGGTCTCCCAGTAGAGGACAGTGACTACTTCCGCGACACCGTGCACTTGGTGCTCGAAGGTGTTGGAGCACCATTTGGTGAGCGTCAGCAAAGTTTTGAACAGCTTGACGCATATTTGGCAAAGCATGTGCGCGACCATATTGAGAACCCAAAAGATGATCTCATTGGCTTTTTGTTGAATGCAAGAATTTATGATCAGCCGTTGTCACCAGAGCATGTTGTTGGAACCATCATCTTGTTGATGGTTGCAGGCATCGACACAACATGGAGCGCCATTGGTTCTTCCATCTGGCACCTCGCTCAGCATCCATCTGACTTGGCACGCATGGTCAATGAACCAGAACTTCTTCCAACCGCAATTGAAGAGTTGTTGCGTGCGTATGCACCTGTAACGATGGCGCGCATTGTGAGTCAAGATGCCACTATCGGCGGTTGCCCTGTCAAGCAAGGCGACTCTGTCTTGCTGCCATTTCCTGCGGCCAATCGTGATCCTCAAGTATTTGATCGGGCCGACGAAGTAGTGATTGATCGTGAAGAGAATCGCCACCTTGCTTTTGGGCTTGGCATTCATCGTTGTTTGGGATCGAACTTGGCCCGACTTGAGTTGCGAGTTGCCGTCGAAGTCTTTATCGCACGGTTTCCCAAGTTTGACCTAGCAAATGCTGATGCAGTGACGTGGAGCCTTGGCCAAGTGCGTGGCCCACGCAAGTTGCCGGTACGTATTGTGCAACGCTCGTAATTAGTGACCAACTCTCAACCCCCAAACTCAATTGATCTGGACGGGCTCAACCCGGATCAGCGCGATGCTGTGCTGCACCCAAGCGGCCCGCTACTTGTCGTGGCCGGTGCTGGCTCGGGTAAAACTCGCGTACTGACACAACGAATTGGGCATCTCATTGCAACGGGTACGCACCCGATGCATATCTTGGCAATCACGTTTACCAACAAAGCGTCGCAAGAAATGCGCGAGCGAGTAGCAGCAATTGTCGGGCCAGTGGCACGCCAAATGTGGGTGAGCACATTTCACGCTGCATGTGTGCGTATCTTGCGCGCGCAAGCAGAGCAAATCGGTTATCCAAAGACTTTTTCTATCTATGACCAAAGCGATTCAACTCGCTTGGTGGGGTATTGCATTCGCGACTTGGGGCTTGACCCAAAGCGTTTTACGCCGCGTGGTGTGCAAGCACGCATCAGTCTGTGGAAAAACGAGTTAGTCATTCCGCACGATGCGGCTTCGTTGGTTGATAACTCAATTGATGCGAAGTATGTCGACGTATATCGCGAATACCAGAAGCGTTTAGAGCGCGCCGGTGCAATGGACTTTGATGACTTGCTGACCAATACGGTGCGACTGTTTCGCCAACACCCCGATGTATTGCGAACATACCAAGAGCGTTTTAAGCATATTTTGATTGACGAATATCAAGATACCAACATGGCGCAAAACGAGATCGTGCTACTGCTCGGTGCATTGCATCACAACGTGTGTGTGGTGGGCGACACAGACCAGAGCGTGTATCGCTTTCGCGGTGCCGACTTCCGCAACATCATGCAATTTGAAAATGCGTTTCCCGAAGTCACAACAGTGGTTTTGGCGCAGAACTATCGCAGCACACAAACGATTCTGGATGCTGCAAATGCAGTCATCACCAACAACATCGATCGTAAACCCAAAGATTTGTGGACCGACTTGGGCAAAGGCGAAAAAGTTACTCGCTATTTTGCCGATGACGAGTTTGGAGAGGCCAACTGGGTTGTCAATCGGCTGAAAGAAGTCCATGACTCTGAGCATCGACCGTGGAGCGATTTTGCAATCTTTTATCGTACAAATGCGCAAAGTCGCGTACTAGAAGAGTCGCTCATTCATCGCGGAGTGACCTACAAAGTTATTGGTGGCACCAAGTTTTACGATCGTCGCGAAGTGAAAGATGCGCTTGCATATTTGCGACTGTCGTACAACACGCTCGACGAAGTAAGCCTCAAGCGAATTTTGAATGTGCCAAAACGAGGCATTGGCGACACAACTATTGGCAAACTTGATGTGTATGCCAATGAGTGTGGTATTTCGTTTGCCCTGGCGCTGCGCAAGGCAGCCGATGCCGGCGTGGGTGCTGCGGCACTGCGAGGTATCAGCGCGTTCAATCAACTGATTGATGAGTGCCAAGCACTGCTAGCAGATGGCCCAAGTGCAGTGTTGCGCCACGCACTAAATGCTGGTGGGTACATGAGTGAGTTGAAGGCCGAAAATACTGTTGAGTCGGCTGGGCGCGAAGAGAACATCAACGAATTGATTGGTGTCGCCGCAGAATTTACCCAAGTTGACGAATTTCTTGAGCAAGTCGCACTAGTTGCCGACACCGACCAACTCGATTCGGATAACCACGTCACATTGATGACGTTGCACTCTGCCAAAGGTCTCGAATTTCCGGTGGTATTCATCGTGGGTGTGGAAGAAGGAATTTTCCCTCACAACCGAGCGCTCAATGACCCAGTCGAATTGGAAGAAGAACGGCGCCTGGCATATGTAGGCATCACGCGCGCGAAAGAGCAACTCGTGTTGAGTCATGCATGGAGCAGAAGCCTGTATGGGTCAACTCAATACAACCCACCATCCAGATTTTTGAGTGAGATTCCTGATGAGTTGATTCAACGCGAAGGCAGTGTCGACTCGGGCGCAGACTCCGAGAGGTACAGCTTTCGTTCGCACGCCGATCGTGGCTATGCACCCCAGCAGCGCCTCAATCGCAACAACACCAATGTTGCTCCGGCATCAACTGCGCAACAACAAGACGCCAATCATGGGTTTCGAATTGGTGATGACATAGAGCATCCAACATTTGGCGAAGGTGTGATTATTGAGATTCGTGGCTCAGGAGAAAAAGCGGAAGCAACAATTCGTTTTCGATTGGTGGGGACCAAACACTTGTCGCTGGCGTGGGCTCCACTCAAAAAATCAAATTAAGAAAAACTTACACGCGCATTTTTAACCCTGCATGTCGATGAGCAGAGTGGTCTTACCTTCGACGATTGGAGTTACATCGTTTGGTTTTTGCAATTGATCAACTTGAAGTGTCCGACCATCGCAGTCGGTGAAGGTATGCGTTTGTTTGACTTGCGCGACTAAGCATTCAGAACTTTTGTCGGCTGGGTATGCGTAGTAAACCTGCCAGCCTTTGAGCGGGTCGGTGCCGTTGTGCTCGATGACGATCGATCGCTTGCCGTTGACGTCACGCAAGTCAGGGTAAAGGATCGGGCCATTCTCGGCGATCGATTTGGCGACGTCGGTGACCTGACCCACCACGAATGTTCGGGCTCCTTGAATAACCTGGCGTTCGCTGCGATCTGTGGCAAATGTCGCCATCAACCACGTGACCCCAAAGAGAACCACAAAAAAGAGGATCCCTCCCGCAATGGGGAGAACCGCGCGAGCGAGTGGAGAACGAAGGCGTATTTCCATGCTTCTAGTGTGGCCGATGGAGGCGGGAAGTCGACCGTTTTGTGAGTTGGAATAGGTCACTGCCGAGGGCGTAAGGTTCTGTAGTCGTGAAACGTCCTTACCGAGTTGTTGTGGCCAAACCAGGCCTGGATGGCCATGATCGTGGCGCCAAGACGATCACGCGCGCCCTTCGTGATCATGGCTTTGAAGTGATCTACACGGGTTTGCACCAGTTGCCGGAACAGATTGCTGAAACGGCACTACAAGAAGATGTGGACGCTGTTGGTCTGTCGTTGTTGTCGGGCGCGCATCTCACACTGTTTCCACGAGTGATGGAAGAACTGCGGTCGCGCGATCTTGGAGACATACTCGTTTTTGGCGGTGGAGTGATTCCTGATGCCGACGCAAGTGAGTTGCGCAGTCAGGGTGTCGGAGAAATATTCGGACCAGGAACTTCGTTAAAAGAAATTGCAACATGGCTTGAGCAAACGCTCGACGCTCGAGAACAATAACGAAAGCAGAGCAATGGATCTTTTTGAATATCAGGGCAAACAGTATTTTGCAAAGTACAACATTCCAGTATCTGCAGGTGGAGTAGCAACAACCGTTGATGAGGCCGTTGCAGTTGCTTTAACCGCAAAGTATCCAGTTGTGGTGAAAGCACAAGTGCAAGTTGGTGGACGCGGCAAAGCAGGCGGAATCAAATTGGCTAACGACGAAGCCGAGGTGCGATTGCACGCCAAAAACATTTTGGGCATGGACATCAAGGGCCATGTTGTTAAACGGGTGTGGGTTGAACATGCGTCAGACATTGCCGAAGAGTATTACGCGTCTTTCACTCTTGACCGCGCAGCAAAGCAGCACCTTTTGATGTTGAGCGCCCAAGGCGGTGTCGAGATTGAAGATGTTGCCGCAAAAGATCCAACCGCGATTGTGAAGTTGCACATCAATCCAATTGATGGATTGTCGCTCGCCATTGCACATCGTGCGTGTGTTGATGCCAAGATTCCTACCAAAGCACTTGATGGCGTGGCCGACATGCTCGTCAAGTTATACAACTGCTTCACTCAAGGCGACTGTGACTTGGCGGAGATCAATCCATTGATTCTGAAACCAACTGGCGAAATTCATGCACTTGATGCAAAAGTGTCGCTGGATGTAAACGCATCGTTTAGGCATCCCGAGTGGGCCGAATATGCAGCGACCGAAGAGTTGGATGCGCGCGAGCAACTCGCACGTGAAAAGAATCTGCAATACATCGGCTTAGATGGCACAGTTGGCATCATCGCTAACGGTGCAGGCCTGGCGATGAGCACGCTCGATGTGGTCAATCAGGTTGGCGGGTCGGCTGCAAACTTTCTTGACATTGGAGGCGGCGCAAATGCCGAGTTGATGACTGCGGCGCTTGAAGTGATCAACTCGGACCCAAAGGTCAAGAGTATTTTGATCAACATTTTCGGAGGCATCACACGTGGTGAAGAAGTTGCCAAGGGAATCGTTGAAGCAGTGAAGCGAGTTGCCCTACGAGCCCCAATTGTTATTCGTCTTGACGGCACAAATGCTGAAGAAGGTCGAAAGATTCTTGCTGATGCGGGAATTCCCGAATCACAGCTCACCAGTCGACCCACCATGCTCGAAGCCGCTCGCGCCGCTGTCGAGATGGCCAAGTAGGAGAACGAACCATGGCAATTTTTGTAGACCAAAACACGAAAGTCATTGTGCAGGGACTGACGGGTGGCCAGGGGCGCTTTCACGGCTTGCGCAACAAGGCGTATGGAACCCAAGTCGTTGGTGGCGTCACTCCAGGTAAAGCCGGACAAGACGTAGAGGGAATTCCTGTTTTTGATTCAGTCGCAGATGCTGTTGCGGCTACAGGTGCAAATGCATCGTTTATTGCGGTGCCACCAAAAGCGGCACCAGCAGCAATTCTTGAAGCAGCCCGCGCAGGAATCGGTTTTGTTGTCTGCATCACTGAAGGTGTGCCAGCACAAGACGAAGCTCGCGTGTTTGCCACGCTGCAACGCGATTATCCCGCCACGCGGTTGCTTGGCCCAAACTGTCCAGGAATCATTAGTCCGGGTAAATGCAATATTGGAATTACCGCTGGTGAAATTGCGCAACTACCAAGTGCGAGTGGACCAAACGTTGGAATTGTTTCTCGTTCTGGAACTCTCACATACCAAGCGCTATACGAACTGAAGCAGCAGGGGATTGGTGTCAGCACATGTGTTGGTATCGGCGGCGACCCAGTGCCTGGAACTTCGTTTGTTGACTGCCTTGCACAGTTTCAAGCAGACCCGGAAACACACGCAATCATCATGATTGGTGAGATTGGTGGTTCAGCGGAAGAAGAGGCTGCAGAATTCATTACCAATCACGTGACGAAGCCGATGAGTGCCTACATCGCGGGCGTAACTGCTCCTGCTGGGAAAAAGATGGGCCACGCTGGAGCCATCGTGTCTGGTGGTAAGGGCACTGCGCAGGGAAAGATGGATGCGTTACGCGCGGCAGGTGTGCAGATTGGTTTAAATCCCACCGAAGCCGGAATGTTGATGGCGGAGATCGTTCGGACAATACGCTCTTAGTAAATGAATCGCCAACAATCACTGAGGTATCTCCCAGGCCTTGACGGTCTGCGCGCAGTTGCCGTAATCGCCGTGATTTTGTATCACGCAAATAAGAGTTGGTTGAGTGGCGGCTTTCTTGGCGTCGAAGTATTTTTTGTGATCAGCGGTTATTTGATCACAATGCTGCTGATTAACGAGTCGCACGAAAATGGGAAGATCAATTTCAGGGCATTTTGGATTCGTCGCGCACGAAGACTGTTGCCTGCATTATGGACTCTCTTGATTGGTGTCACCACGTATTGCGCATTATTCGAGCGCGACACTCTTGGGGACTTGCGAGGAGATGTCGTTGCGGCATTTGTCTATGGCTTCAACTGGTTTCAGATCTGGGTTGGTACCTCGTATTTCAGCGCATTTGGTTTAGTTCCGCTTCGACATTTGTGGTCACTGGCAGTCGAAGAGCAGTTTTATTTGGTGTGGCCGATTTTGATTGCTGTAGTGCTCAAGATATTTGGCCGCAGACCGTTGTTGCTGGGGTCTCTGTTTTTTGCCGCATCCGTTGCGGTGGCGATCTATGTTGCAAAAACGTTTGAGCCTGGTGCAACTGGTACCGTGCTCGAAACCCCAGATAAATACATTGCACTTTTCGGACATTCTGTCTCCAAAGTTGATTTCTTGTTTCTGGGAACACTTGGACGATCGGGTGGTTTGCTAATCGGTTCGGCTCTCGCTTTTTGGTGGAAGCCTTCAATGTTCCATAACGATCATCCAACATCGGAGCGTCACATTGTGTCGGTGGTTGGTTGGTTGGGCGTACTTGGGCTTGGTGCAATGCTGTGGAATTTCCAGGATGTAGTGGAAGGTGGTGTCGATGGTGGCACGAGTGGTTATGCACCGTTATTTCAGGGTGGATTCCTCCTCGTTGGGCTTGCCAGTATCGCAATCATCGCTGCCGCTGTGCACCCGCATACATTTTTGGCAACACGTGTCCTTGGCAATCCAGTTTTTGTGTACATCGGGCAGCGGTCATACGGCCTGTACTTGTTTCATTGGCCGATCTTTCAGTTTTATAGAAAGTTTGCTGGCCAGGGTCTCAACGGCATCGAGTTTGTTCTGTTGTTTGCGCTCGCACTTGTTATCACCGAGGCGTCGTACCGGTTTATTGAGATGCCTGTGCGCACAGGGGGGCTTCGAGAAACTTGGAATAAGTTTCGCCATTCGCGGCTCGATTCGGACAGAGAGAAACGACAGACCATATTTGCTATTGGTGTCGTTTCGGCAGTCATACCTATCTTCGCATTGGTAAGTCTTGCAACTGCACAAGTCAAACTCGATGACATTGGTCAGAGCCTTGTCGACGGAGAGAGCGGTGTGGTCAATGTGTTGACGAGCACAACTCTTGCCGTTTCGACGATCACTACAGTTCCTGGTACAACCGGTGTTGTAGACACCGTTGTGCCTTCGCCCCCTACTACAACTCTCGATGGTCAAGTCATTGAGATCATTGCAATTGGTGATTCGGTGATGCTTGGAGCCGCCAATGTGCTGACAGAACGCGGAATCACCGTGGACGCGCTGAAGAGTAGACCATTTCGTCAGGCACTCGAGATCTGCAACTACCTCAAGTCGGTTAATCGGCTAGGCGAAATTGTGGTTATTCACCTCGGAACAAATCATTATGTTGATCAGAAAACCTTGGACGAGATTATGGTTCCCTTGTCCGAGGTGAACACGGTTGTGTTCGTGACAAATTATGTGCCAACTAGAAAATGGCAAAGTAGTAACAACAAGTTGATCAGGGCAATGCCAGAGATATATGGAAATGTAAAGATCCTCGACTGGTACACAATTGCCAAAGCACATCCAGAATATTTGTATGGAGACGAAATTCACCTCAATCCAACAGGTCAGGCTGTGTATGCCGATCTCATCATGCAAGCAATTGGAAAGTAGTGTTCAAGTCATGACATCTTCTGCTAAATCACCAGTACGAGTAACCATCACCGGAGCGGCCGGACAAATTGGGTACAGCTTGCTGTTTCGTATTGCATCTGGTGCGATGCTTGGCGCTGACACTCCAGTGATTTTGCAATTGCTTGAAGTAACTCCAGCACTCGGTGCGCTTGGCGGAGTCAAAATGGAATTGGATGACTGTGCGTTTCCAAACCTCGTTGACGTAGTGATGACCGACGACCCGAACGTGGCATTTGGTGATACCGATATTGCGCTACTGGTGGGTGCGATGCCGCGTAAAGAAGGCATGGAGCGCAGTGATTTGCTGTCGGCAAATGGAGGCATTTTTAAACCACAAGGCGTGGCTATTAGTGCAAATGCCAAAAAGAACATCAAGGTATTGGTTGTTGGCAACCCAGCCAATACCAATGCTGCAATTGCGATGCACAACGCCAAGAACATTGATCCACGTCAGTTCACTGCCATGACCCGTCTCGACCACAACCGTGCCATTAGCCAGCTCGCTCAACGTGTTGGGCGTCCAGTTTCATCGATTAAAAAGATGACTATCTGGGGTAACCACTCAACGACTCAGTACCCAGACCTGTTTCACTGTGAAGTTGACGGCAAGAACGCTGCGAAACTCGTTAATGATCAAGCATGGCTTGAAGAGACATATATTCCGACTGTTGCCAAGCGAGGTGCAGCAGTGATTAAAGCACGCGGATCTTCATCGGCGGCAAGTGCAGCGAGTGCCGCAGTAGATCATGTGCGTTCGTGGGTTTTGGGTACGCCAGCTGGAGACTGGGTTTCTATGTCGGTGCCGTCTGACGGCAGTTACGGTGTGCCAGAGGGCGTGATGTCATCTTTTCCTTGCGTATGTGAAAATGGTGAATACAAAATCGTGCAAGGACTTGAGATTGATGCATTTAGTCGCGCACGGATTGATACATCTGTCGCTGAATTAATCGAAGAACGTGATGCAGTTCGTGAGCTTGGATTAATTTAAAACGACTCTTTATAACACCTACCCATTTTTTTGGGTATGAGCAGCTTCGGTGTCGGCACGTGAGCGAGTACAACCAAGCGGATCTTCTTTTATCAATCTCTTGATTGCATTTTTGGGAGAGAGTTGTTGTCCTGTGCGCCACGCATTCAAATATTTTTGTGGCCAAATCTCTCCCCGCAACAAATACACCTCTGCCAAAGGGCACACACGTGAAATCCCAAGGTGTGTATGGCATCTGGTGACGCGTGCATTGCCCGATGAGCCCATCACGCCAATCCAGTCGCCGGCACTTACTCGCTGACCAGTTGCAACTTTTACTTTGCCAAGGTGCGCGAAGTAATAGCGCACGTTGTCGTCTCCGACAAGAGTGATGGTTTTGCCACCGCGAGTGCCCGGTGCATCTGTTTCTTTTGTCCATTTGTCAATTGTGCGCGTTTTTGTAATGGTGCCAGCGGTTGGTGCGAGTACGCGGGCGTAGCAACCATTTACGTCAACGGCAGGGTAGTCAATGTGATCGCGTGGGTAGTTAACTGCAACTTTGGAGAACGGAAAAACATAGAGGATCGGAGGCTCGTTGTCTGCGACCAGACTCTGCGCAGGAGTGAGAAGCGTGGCAGATGCAACAATTGCTACAACACCAAAAATTTGAGTGATACGCGACCCCAAGTGCATATTTGCGATCGTAGTGTGACGGCGCCAAATGTTACGGTAGAAGTATGAAGAGAAAATTCTTTATCGACACAGATACCGCAAGTGATGACGCAGTCGCTTTGATCATTGCATTGCGGCATAGCGATATAGATGTGGTCGGAATTGGTGTGGTTGCCGGCAATGTGCCACTGGAGATGGGTGTTCAAAACGCCTTGTACACAAGAGAATTGTGCGAATCAAACGTGCCTGTCTATGTGGGCGCCGGTAAGCCGCTTGTGCGAGAACTGCGCACGGCTCAATTTGTGCACGGCAATGATGGCATGGGGGATATCGGACTCGATCTTGTGGGTCGGCAGCCAAACGTTGGAAACGCGATAGACGAGTTGATTAAGTCGGCGCACGAGTTTGACGGAGTACTTGAGCTCGTGACGCTTGGACCCCTGACAAACATCGCGCTCGCGCTGCAAAAAGATCCGAGCATTGCAAAGAAAATCAAACGCTGTGTAGTGATGGGCGCCGTTGCTGACCACATTGGCAATGTCACACCAGTGGCAGAGTTCAACATGTGGGTGGATCCAGAAGCAGTAGAGGTCGTTTTGCTATCCGGAATGAACCTCGAGTTTGTTGGGTGGGATATCTCGCGCAAGTTTGCAGTGATTACACCAGCGGAATCAGCAATGTTGCGGGCGATGGATACACCGTTTGCAACCTTTACTGTTGACATTCAACGGGTTCTTGAAAAGTTTTGCGAAAACGAAACCCATCTTGCCGGATTCGACTTACCAGACCCAATTGCAATTGCATACGCCATCAACTCAAGCATCGCTGACGAAGTGCGCAATATGCACCTGGTAGTCGAAACGAAATCACCAGTAACCGAAGGCATGGTGGTGATGGATGCCCTTGGGATTATGCATCAGACACCGAATGCGCTCGTGGTGACAAGCGCAAGACACGATGTGTTTATGTCGATGCTGATGGACGCTCTCGAAGCATGAGCCAACAATCGCCGCTTGACAAGGCATTTGTACAATTGGGTGTCAGCACCCGAAATGGCCACGATGAGTCGATGCACTACGGGGCAGTAGTTGGTCTTGCACGAGATGGTTCCATTGAATTTGCTCTTGGTGATCCAAAGACCATCGTGTATCCCCGGTCGTCCACCAAACCAATTCAGGCGACAGCAATGGTGGCAAGTGGACTTAACTTGCCACCACGGTTACTTGCGCTTGTGTGCGCAAGCCACGACGGATCTCCGATGCATCTTGCTGCAGCACGTGAAATTTTGGCCACAGCCGGTTTGACCGAAGATGATTTGGGCAACACCAAGGATTATCCGCTCGATGATGACGCTGCTGCAGATGTATTGCGTGGTGGTGGAGCAAAAACAAAGCTACAAATGAACTGTTCGGGTAAGCACTCGGGAATGCTTGCTACATGTGTGCATAACAACTGGTTGCATGATGAGTCGTATCTGCACGAATCTCACCCATTGCAACAGCGCATTACGCAGATGGTGCCAGAGTTGAGCGGCGAAGACGCAGCCTTTATTGGCATTGACGGATGCGGAGCGCCAGCACATGCCATGTCACTTACTGCACTTGCACGCGTCTTTCGTACTGTGGTGATGTCTGACCCGACAAGTGCTCCTGGCAAAGTAGCCCATGCAATGCGGAGTCATCCGGAAATGGTTGGTGGACCAACGCGCGATGTGACACTGCTGATGCAGGGTGTGCCCGGGCTACTTGGAAAAGATGGCGCAGAGGGCGTGTTCGCAATTGCGATGCCAGATGGGCGAGCAGTTGCCCTCAAGATTGCAGATGGTGCCAATCGTGCGCGTCCGCCAATGATGAAAGCAGCGTTAGAAGCACTTGGAATCGACACATCGCAAGTAGACCCAAAAGCCTTTGACTCAACAATCTATGGACACGGCAAACCAGTTGGCAGCGTGCGGATCACTGCATCGCTATAGAGATTTAACCCTCGTAGTAAGAGTCGGCGATTGTGAGCGCCTGGTCAATGATTGCAATTCCTTCACGAACTTCGTCTGGAGTTGCATTGCACGGTGGCACAACGTGGGTGCGATTGAAATGTACAAATGGCCAAAGTCCGAGCTTTTTGCATTCCGCTGCAAAGTCAGCCATTGGCTTGGCATCTGCACCTGTGGCGTTGAACGGAACAAGTGGCTTGCGTGTTTCGCGATTGCGCACGAGTTCAATTGCCCAAAACACGCCCAGTCCGCGAACATCACCGACTGACGGGTGCTTTGCCTTGAGTTTTTCAAGTTCTGGACCGATGACATCTGTGCCAAGCATGCGAGCATTTTCGACAATCTTTTCTTCTTTAAAGATGTTGATGGATGCAACAGCCGCAGCACACGCAAGGGGGTGACCGCTGTAGGTAAGGCCACCTGGGTATACGCGATCTTTGAACGAATCAGCAATCTTTTGGCTGATGATCACACCACCGAGCGGAACGTAACCAGAGTTCACGCCTTTGGCAAAACAAATCAAGTCCGGTGTAACACCCCAGTGATTCAACGCAAACCACTCGCCACAACGTCCGAAACCAGCCATCACTTCGTCACACATCATCATGATGCCGTAGCGATCACAAAGTTCGCGAACACCTTGGAGGTAACCGGCGGGTGGAACCAAAATTCCATTCGTGCCAATAACTGACTCAAGTCCAATCATTGCCACAGTGTGTGGCCCTTCCACCATCAAGACTTCTTCTAGGTGTTGCAATGCACGTTGACACTCTTGCTCGTCACTCGATGAGTGAAATGCGGATCGGTATGGGTACGGGCCCCAGAACTTGACTGCACCTGATGCTCCTGTCTCGTTTGGCCAACGGCGTGGGTCACCAGTAAGCGCGATGGCGCCAGCGGTTGATCCGTGGTATGAGCGATACATTGTCAAAACTTTGTGGCGACCCGTGTGAAGCTTGCTCATTCGCACAGCATTTTCTGCTGCCTCTGCACCACCGTTGGTGAAGAACACCATGTTGAGATCGCCTGGTGCGAGTTCGGAAATTAAACGTGCTGCTTCAGAGCGAGCATCGTTTGCGAATGATGGAGCGACCGTGCACAACTTGCCGGCTTGTTCTTGAATTGCTGCGACAAGTTTTGGATGTTGGTGACCGATATTGAGGTTGACAAGCTGACAAGAAAAGTCGAGATACTTTTTGCCTGCTGAGTCCCAAAAATAACTGCCGAGGCCACCCGCGATCTCAACTGGGTTGAGTGTTCCTTGTGCTGACCACGAATGAAATACGTGTGCACGGTCGTCGAGATATGCCTGGGTCTTTGTTGCTTCAAGTGTCATAGCAACAGCCTAATCTGCGACTATTACGAGTTAAGAGTTGCCAAAACCCGCTTGTGTAATTGTGGCCATGCTCCAGCCAACCCAGCGTGTAGCGAAAAAGTCTCAACTTTGTCGAGTGTCACCCATTGCAGATCTTCGGATTCAGCATTGGCAGCAAAAGCTCCTGCGTCACCGATGGTGTGGGCGATCACTGTGTCGTAACGCCACGGTCCGTGGTTGTCGCTAAAAACATCGCGCACTACATAGTCATCACTATTTATTCCAGCTTCTTCGGATGCTTCTCGGCCAGCGGCGTTCACAGAATCTTCGTGACTATCGAGAGCGCCACCCGGAAGCGCCCAAGTGCCTCCGCCATGAGTCCATGCAGCACGCAATTGCAATAACACGTGCGGCTCGGGCATGTCGAGACGAATAAGCAACAGACCGGCAGCGCCATGGAGTCCCCAATGTTTATGACCACATGAGCACATCACCCATCCGTCGCCGTCTCGAAAAGCCATAAGTCAGATCGTAGTTTCGGTTGCGGCCTGTGCCTCGCGGCGCGCAATTGCTCTATTGGCAGCGCGTGCTGTCGCTTGGGCAGCGGTGATCTCGGCGTGGTGTGCATGACACAACACTTCGAGTCCGCCCCGACCTGTGGCATCGGGCTGCAAGTGGTGATGGCACCCCGGTCCGTATCCCTTGCCTTCACGGGGTTCGATGTGATTGACCTCACAGTCGCGCCGGGCTGCGGTGCAACCGGGACGAATGCAGTGGTATTTGGCTCGACGTTTCGCTGACGAGCGTGCAAATCTCCAGATGTGTTCGCGTTGCCATGCCCGACCACACGTATCAGAGCACCAGGTCGTGCGTCGCTTACCCGTAATCAATTCGTTGCACCAGTGGCACCGCCCAATTTCTCCTTGCCATTTGCTGAGCGGGCAGGAAATGCGCTCGGCAACAAGCAGCGGTAACTCGAGTTTGTTAACTGAATGTTTCGTTTGCTTGCGTTGAGTAGCCATGGGCGTTCGTAAACAATAACAATCCTGAAACATTTTGTAGACACAGTCGAAATATTGCTTTCGTAATCTCTGTGGCGTTCGGCTGCAATGGCGCCTCTGGACGCGTCTGTATTACTGCGGCAATACACCTGTTGCCCCTACCGAATGGAGTGAAGTATGAAATTTCTACTCGAAACACCAGACCCAGTAACCGTGCTCGGTCAGCAGGTGAGTTTGATGTGGATTGTGATTGGTGCAGCGCTCGTTGTTTTCATGCAGGCTGGTTTTGCGCTTGTTGAAACTGGAATGACCCAAGCAAAAAATGCAGCACACGTTGTGAGCACCAACTTTGCAATTTTTGGACTCGGATTTATTGGTTTCTATTTGGTTGGGTTTGCTTTTTCCTTCGGCGGTTTTTCTTATTCCGCTTTCGGAATGGATGCACCGGTTGGATCTGCCTTGCTCGGTAGTGGTGACTGGGTCTTTTTGTGGAAGGGCGGTTGGGCTTTAAGTGGTGAGGCGATGACGCCAGCAGCAGTTGGATTCTTTTTGTACATGGTTGCGTTCATGGACACTGTTGCCACAATTCCAACCGGGTCGATGGCCGAGCGTTGGAAGTGGAGCAGTTTCGTGTTGTGGGGTTTCTTTTGCGGTGCTGTTTACTATCCGATCATTGCTGCTTGGACGTGGGGCGGTGGCTGGTTGGCAAAAACATGGAGCTCAATGTCATTGGGCGCTGGCTATGTCGACTTCGCTGGCTCTGGTGTTGTGCACGCAGTTGGTGGAGTAGCCGCATTTACCGGAGCGGTTGTTCTTGGCCCACGAATCGGAAAGTTTGGTGCGGACGGCAAGCCGCGCACAATCGCTGGCCATCACGTGCCGATGGCGATGCTCGGAACATTTATCTTGTTGTTCGGATGGTTTGGCTTTAACGCAGCCAGCACCTTTGCTGCAACAGACGTGCAGTTTGCTGTAGCGGCAGTTAACACTGCAATTGCTGGTGCGTTTGGTTCGATCACTGCGATGTTGTACATCACACGCAAAACCGGCAAACCAGACCCAGGCATGATGATCAACGGCATGCTCGCTGGTTTGGTTGCGATTACGGCAGCATGTGCATTTGTTGCACCGTGGGCTGCAGCCGTTATCGGAGTAATCGCAGCAATCTTGATTATTGAATCGGTTTACTTCTTCGAGCGTCGTGGGATCGACGATCCGGTTGGCGCAATCTCTGTGCACGGCGTTGGTGGTCTTTTTGGCACGCTGAGCGTGGGCATCTTTGCCAACGGAAGTTATGGCGCGGGTTGGAATGGGTCGGCGAGCGAGGGAGTGAAAGGCGTTATCAAGGGTGACTGGGGCCAGCTCGGTGCCCAGGCCGTTGGTGCTGTCACCATCGTCATCGTCTGCGGCACTATTTCATACGCATTCTTCGCCTTACAGAATAAGTTCACGAACGGCGGTATTCGTTCCAAGGCCGAAGACGAAATTGTGGGACTCGACTTGGCAGAGATGGGTGTGCTCGCGTACCCAGAGTTCAGCGGTTCACACAAGTGGCAGTAGTAGTAATAGTTATTTGGTGATGTAGTCGCCGAGAACTTGAGTTGTCCTCCCCAGTGACAACTCAAGTTCTCGTGTAAGACCATATGAAATTGTTGGAGAACGCAAACTTTTTTGCACATCGCGAATTACCCAGCCGTTGTTTTTATCCACCCATGTTGGGTGCATCACGGGTTTGTCAAAGGCTGCTTTGCCAGCCAGATTGATTGTTAACGACGTTGTTGCGATTACTGCATCTTGACTATTGATTGGCCAACGTTTGTCGGTGGGCAAATTGGACAACACATTGCCTAAGCCGTACATCACCCACACACCATTGACATGGCTGGTTGGCTGCACGACGTGAGCGTGGTGACCAACGATCAGATCGACAAGACCCGATGCGGTGAGTTCATCTGCGATTGACGTTTGCATTGAGTTGGCATTGGAATCTTTTTCTGTTCCCCAGTGCATGCTCACGATGGTGGCTTGTGACCCCAACTCACGAGCACGTTTCGCATCGCGCAAAATACGTTTTGTGTTGATGATGGCAGAGCGCCATTGTGTCTCATCGGGCATGATCAGGCCGTTATAACTAAATGTGTACGACAGGTGACAGAGTTTGACTCCCTTCACAGTGAAAATGTGAGGTTCAATCTCCTCTGGTGTTCGAGCCATGCCGCTTTGTTCGATCCCTGCATCCTCTAGTGCGTTTATGGTTGCATCAATTCCGTCGTTGCCTCGGTCGTAGGTGTGGTTGCTTGCAGTTGAACAACGATCGAATCCGGCGTCAGCTATGGCAGTCGTGATTTCTTTTGGCACGCCAAAGAGGGGAAACGTTGAGAGCTCTTCGCCTTCTGGGGCAATTGGGGTTTCGAGATGACAGACCGCTACGTCGACATCACTCACCAAAGATTTAATGTCTAGAAACATCGGCCGAAAGTCGTAGTCGAGTTTTGTTTCGGCGGTTGAGTTGGCAATTGCTGTGCGCTTCGCCTGATTGATGAGGGGAGTGTGTGGCAGGATGTCGCCGGTGAAGGCAAAGGTGATTGCCGTAGTTGGTGCAACTGATGTAGTTGTAGTAACCGACGTTGTTGCAGGAACCGACGAGACATCAGTAGAAGTTGTTGCAGTACAGCTGGTTGTGAAGCAAGCCAATACAAACGTCAATTGACCGAGTCTCACGTAGCCAATCTATTGCGGCTTGATTACCGCAGTGTGCGCTTGTTATCGCGGATTGTTGGCTATGAACTCAACCATGATGTTGGCCAGTTCTTCGCCTTTGTTTTCTTGTAAGAAGTGACCAGCTTCGGTGATGGTGACGTGGGGTTGGTTAGCTGCACCAGGGACATCTCGCATGAATGGCTTTTGGCCGCCTGCGGTGACCGGGTCTTGATCGCTGAATGTGCACAAGAAAGGTTTCTCAAACTTGCGTAACACGCCCCACGCGATTTCATTGTCACGGTTGGACGGATCATCAATTGTCACCGGAACGAATGTTGGGAAGATGCGAGCACCAGACTTGTAGCTCTCGTCAGGGAACGGCGCATCGTATGCGTCGACTTCCGCAGGAGAAAGGGCTTTGAGGCTGCCGCCATTAACGATGGTGCCGACGGGAAATGTAGGAGTGGTTTGCGAGAAATTACGCCACTGCATGAACGCATCATTCGAAGAAAATTCAACTTTGCGACCGATTGGCAAACCGGTATTGCCGGCGACAACTCGATCAAATCGTTCTGGCTCAGCAGTTACTAGTCGTAGACCCACAAGCCCACCCCAGTCTTGACCAAAGAATGTGATGTGACGTAGTTGTAGTTTGTCGAAAACTAGTTCGCTCATCCATGCAACGTGTCTCGCATATGAATAATCGCTTTGTTCTGTTGGCTTGTCAGATCGTCCAAAGCCAACCAAGTCGGGGGCTACAACTCGGTGTCCTGCAGCGAGCAGGATCGGAATCATTTTGCGATAGAGATAGCACCACGATGGCTCGCCATGCATCAACAGCACTGGGTCTGCATCGCGTGGGCCTTCATCAATGTAATGCACACGCAGCGTTCCACCCTCGAGATCGGAGATATCGCAATAGTGGGGCTCGTAGTTATAGCCGTCAAGGTTGGCAAAACGTTCGTCTGGTGTGCGCAATGCTTTCATGTTGTTGTCTTTCGTGTTTGTGTTTGTGCTTTTTGAATTTATAGCTAGATAGTTGTTGCTGTGAGATCGTCGCCGAGCACAATTTCGCCTGCGAAGTGCGCAGCGGCAAGTGCGCGCCATTCTTCTTCTTGGCCGGGTTGAATGCTTGGTACGTAGTGCGTCAAAATCAATTTTTTTACACCAGCACGTGTCGCTGTTTGTGCTGCTTGCTCGACCGTGGAGTGGTAATCCAAAATATCGAGGAAGCGTTTGTTCTTGACAAGACTGACGAGATCTTCGCGAATCACTGTCTGCACATATGCATCTGCACCTTTGCAAATGGCGTCCAGCGTTTCGCATGGAATGCCATCTCCGCCAAGTACGAGAGACTTACCTTCGTGTTCGATGCGATATGAAACAGTTGGCTCAACTGGTGCGTGGTTGGTCTCGCCAACAGAAATCTGTGCTTCTCCGACCGTAAACGTCATGCCAGGTGTTACTTCGGTGACGATGATTTTTGGTTGCCACCACAACGTGTCTGGGTGATGCGCAAGCCGGTAGCTGATGTCGGGGGCGAGTGACGCGAGTATTCCATTCACAACTTCTTGTGTGCGTGGTGGTCCGTAAATGTGAAGCGGGGTCTCTGCCTGACTCATGACATAGTGCGTTGTGATCACATCGTTGAGGTCGGTCAGGTGATCGCTGTGGAGATGGGTGATCAGCACGCCCGACAAAAAAATGGGGAGCGAGCCGGCACCTGTGAGTCGCATCACAACTGCACGACCTGCGTCGACCAAAATTTGAGTTGCGCCGGCTTTCACCAACGTTGCTGGGCCACCGCGCTTGGCGTCTGGCATTGGGCTTCCTGTGCCGAGCAAAATGACTTCCATGAGGTCTCCAGTAATAGTTTGGTGAGTCGTGCGATTACGAACCTAGCAAACTTTTTGCATACACTATGAGAAAAGTTTGTCCAAGCAAGAATTGGAACCGCAGTACTCGGAAAATGGGAGATATTGAGATGGCTCAAAACAAGTCGGTACACCCAAACGAACCGCATTTTGCAGGAACAATTGATTCGTCGTATCAGACATCGACTCCGGCTTGGCCAGAATTACCAAAGGGTTTGCATGGGGCCAATGTCATCACCATCGTTTTTGATGACATGGGTTTCTCTCACCCAAGTTGTTTTGGAAGCACACTGCATACGCCGAATATTGATCGCCTCGCACAAAATGGTTTGCGCTACACCGGTTTTCACACGACAGCATTGTGCTCACCTTCACGCGCAAGTTTGCTCACAGGTCGCAATCATCATGCAGTTGGCATGCGCGGCGTGTCCAACTGGAATACAGGCTTTCCAAACATGCGCGGAGGCATCACTCCGAAGGCAGCCACGATGGCCGAGGTATTGCGACTCGAGGGTTATGCAACGTTGTGCGCAGGCAAGTGGCACCTTGCTCCAATGGAAGAGTGCACTGCAGCAGGTCCGCACACTAACTGGCCGTTGCAAAAAGGTTTCGATCGCTTCTACGGATTTTTGAATGGCGAGACCGATCAGTTCTATCCAGAACTCACTCGCGACAATCAACATATCTTGCCGCCGCGCACCCCCGAAGAGGGTTATCACCTCTCGGAAGATCTTGTTGATCAATCGACAACGTGGATACGAGATCTCGTTTCAGTGCGACCTGATCGTCCGTTTTTTCTGTATCTCGCATTTGGTGCACAACATGCGCCGCACCATGCACCCGATAGTTATTTGGCAAAGTGGCGCGGCAAGTTTGATGAAGGTTGGGATGTGCATCGCGATGTTTGGTTTAAGCGACAAATCGAGATGGGTATTGTCCCACCCGACACCGTGCTTTCGCCACGCAACCCTGGCGTGCGCCCATGGGTCGAACTGACCGCCAATGAAAAATTGTTTGCGTGCCGATTGCAGGAAGCTTTTGCGGCGATGCTCGATCACACCGATGCGCAGATTGGTCGCTTGCTCGACTTTTTGGATGAGCACAATTTGACCGAAAACACGATGATCGCATTGCTGTCGGACAATGGTGCAAGTCGCGAAGGTGGCCCACAAGGTGTTGTTGACGAATTTAGTTTTTTCAACAGCATGTGGGAAGACGTAGACGACATGGTTGCCAACCGGCTTGACGACATCGGCACTAAGAACGCGCATTCCAACTATCCGTGGGGCTGGTCGCAAGTGGGCAATACGCCAAGTCGTTGGTACAAGTCGCAAACATATGGCGGTGGTATTCGTGACTCACTGATTATTCAGTGGCCAAAAGGAATTGATCAACCAGGCGGCATTCGCT
Organism: Ilumatobacteraceae bacterium; assembly: GCA_044361815.1. GTDB lineage: Bacteria > Actinomycetota > Acidimicrobiia > Acidimicrobiales > Ilumatobacteraceae > UBA3006. Next base: position 23,728 of record JBIKID010000005.1, read on the forward strand.
CACAGTTTTGCCACATCACCGACCTTGCGCCAACGGTGTATGACGCGCTCGGAATCACTGTTCCGCCTGTGGTGAATGGGCACGGACAGATGCCGATGCACGGCGAGAGCCTTTCATACACGTTCAATACTTCAACGCGAGAGACGAAGCGTGGACCGCAATATTTCGAGATGATGGGGCATCGCGCGATTTGGGCCGACGGATATAAGGCGGTCACATTTCATGATCAAAACGTGCCGTACGAAAATGACACGTGGGGTTTGTACAAACTCGATGAAGATTTTTCAGAGATGCATGATTTGTCGGTAACACAACCAGAAAAGCTCAAAGAGATGATTGCGCTGTGGTGGGAGCAAGCAGAGTTGCATGGTGTGTTGCCACTCGACGATCGCGGTATCGAAATTTTTGGTACAAAGTCACGCCCTGGTTCGCCACACTATGGAAACACGTATACGTATTATCCGCCCGTTGCGCACATTCCAGCGGACGCATGTCCATTGTTAAGCGGTCGGGCCTGGACAATTACTGCGGACATCATCGTTGGTAATCAACCAGTTGAAGGTGTGATCTACGCACGCGGTGCGCACAACATCGGGCACTCGTTCTTCGTCAAAGATTCTGTTTTGCACTTTGACTACAACGCCCTCGGTAAGCATCAGCGAGCAAGTGCCCCGATCTCTCTGAAGCCAGGCACGCATCAACTTGGCGTTCGATTTGATCGCGAAGACTCAACAGGAACGATCACGCTGATAGCCGATGGCAAAGACATCGGTTCAGTACACATTCCTCAGATCGTGCGAGTGCTCGGCTCGATGGGGATGGACTTGGGAAGCGATCAGTTGTCGCCAGTGGTCAGTGATTATGTTGCGCCATTTGCGTTTAACTCAACGATCTCTAAAGTGTATTTTGAAATTCGCAGTCGACCAACCAAAGCCGATATCGATGCATTTTTGAAAACTGAAGCAGCAAAGGAATAAAACATTTATGTCAAACGAACTGATTCTCGACTCGTTGCAGCGGCGCATGAAGGCCTTGCATTCGTTGTATGACCAAGCATTGAGCACCATGACGATTGATCATGTCAATCACTTTGAGCGCGAAGGTGTCATGCCGATCGCATTCAGTCTGTTTCACATTGTCAACATGATTGATGCATCGTTCATGATGATCACCGGTGTCGCTCCGATCTGGAATGACGAGTGGAAGGCCCGAGTTAACCCATCGATCGCCGATCACGGCAAGCACAAAACAGTGGAAGAAATGGTCGGCCAACGCATTGGCAACTACGAAGCTTTTCAGGAGTACTTGCAGTTGGTTTTTGGCCGCGTGCATTCTTGGCTCGAGACCTTGGATCCAAACGAACTGACCCGTGTTGTGATTGCACGTCCTTTTCCACCGCAGATTGAGTCAACATATTCGGCTCGCGTAGCGGGCGACGTTGGTATCACGGTGTTGGATGCGGTTGAGTGCTGGATTTATCAACACGGATTGCGTCACATGGGCGAGATTGAACTCGCGCGTGGGCTTGTCGGTCTTGGGGGAATGACGAGCTAGTTATCTGCGGCGTAATTAGCGCTGTGGGCCACGGATGAGTTTGCCCGGCAACTCTCCGGTGAACGCATCATTTTCAACTGTCTGTACGCCACTCACAAAAGTCTTGTTGTAGCCACGCGCAGTTTGCACAAGGCGCCGGCCCCGAGCAGGTAGGTCATATGCCATGTATGGCATATCGAAACCCAGTTCGTCAAAATTGATCACGTTAAGGTCTGCTTTCATGCCAGGGGCAACAATGCCACGGTCGAGCAAGCCATGTATCTCTGCAGTTTGTCGTGTTTGGCGATAGACGATGTGTTCGAGTGAAAGTTTTGGACCACGAGTACGGTCACGAGCCCAGTGCGTGAGCATAAATGTTGGCATGCCACCGTCGCAGATTGCGCCGCAGTGTGCACCGGCATCACTCAAACCATTTCGCGTTTGAGGATGTTGCAACATCTCGTGCGTCATTGAAAGATCGCCATAGATGTAATTGAAAAACGGTGAGTAGATGATGCCCTTGCCATCGTTTGTCAGCAGATGATCGACGATGAGTTGCATTGGTGCAACACCGGTTCGCTTTGCTATTTCGCCAATTGCAGTGCTTGGGTGAGGCTCATAATCGATGTTGGCAGTAGTGACTGGGTACATACGATGCAAAGATTTTGTGACAAGCCCGTTGTAAAAACCGTCGGTCGGTACCTCGCTCACAAATCGTGCACGTCGTACTGGGTCTTTGAGCGCGGCAATGCGTTCGGCGAATGGCAAGTGAGCAACTTCGTGATATGCGGGGTGGGCGAGCAATGGATGCACGCTGCCCTCGAGACACATCAAAATGCCGATAGACCTGCCAGCGGTTTGAGCAACGATTTTCTCTCCATCGGCGTGCGCCTTCGTGAGCAATGCAAGTGTCTTGCGCCAAACTTCGCTGCCGTCGTCTAGCTGATTGACGTTGACAGAGACAGTTGCGCCAGAGCGACGCGCGAGCTCTTGCATCCACGGCCATTCATCAACCGGCACGCGCGAATGTTCGGGAGAAAACTGGAAGATGCCGTGGCCAACTCGCTTCATTGCGTCGGCAATACCAAACAACTCATCTGGCTGGGCGTTTGTGCCTGGCACAAGCTCGCCATGCTTGCTGCGATGCAACGACGTGCGTGAAGTAGAAAATCCAAGTGCGCCAGCACGCAGTGCCTCTTCGGTCAGCGCGCTCATCTGTGCAATGTCATCGGCTGTTGCATCCTCGTTGGCGGCACCGCGGTCACCCATCACGAATGCCCGAAGTGCACCGTGTGCAATTTGGGTGCCCATGTCGAGAATGTGTGGGGTGCGCTCAAGGGCGTCCAAGTATTCGGGGAATGAAGTCCATTCCCACTTGATTCCCTCAACCATTGCAGAGCCGGGAATATCTTCGACTCCTTCCATGAGGTCGATGAGCCATTGATGGCGCTCGGGCGCTGCTGGAGCAAAACCAACTCCGCAATTACCCATCACCACGGAAGTGACACCATGCCAACTACTTGGAGTCAACCAAGGATCCCATGTTGCCTGTGCGTCGTAATGCGTGTGCACATCGACCCAGCCCGGAGTGAGCAGTAATCCATCGGCATCTATGTGGCGATGTGCATGGGCTGTTGAAATCGATCCAGGTGCGCCAACTTCACTAATGATGCCGTCGACAAATGCAACATCGGCGTGCCGTGAAGGCGAACCAGTGCCGTCAACCAGGTTGGCTCCCGTGATGACGGTTCGATTACCTGTTTGCATGACTGGAAAATCTAATACGGGAAGTGCTGGTTGCGCTACTAGACGCAGCGATTGCGAATTATTCCAACACCCTCAAGGGTTGTCTCAATAATGTCACCGCGTTGTAAGTAGATGGGTGGCTTGTGGCCGTGTCCAACACCAGAAGTGGTACCGGTGAAAATTGCATCACCAGGAAACAGCTGGCAGATGCCAGAGAGGTACGAAACGATCTCGGAAACGTCAAAAATCATGTCGTTGGTTTTGGTGTCCTGGCGAATCTCGCCGTTGATCGAGCAGGTGAGGCGTAGGTCGTCACGACTTGGGTTGTGCTGCATGTCGGCAACCCACGGACCCATGGGAGTAAAACCAGTGCGACTCTTGCCAAGGCTGAACTGCGGTGGCACGCCGCTGTATTGAAGCGTGCGATCAGAGATGTCTTGGCCTGCAGTAAAACCTGCGATGTGTTGCCACGCATCTGCTTGAGAAATGTCTGTACCGCCAGCACCGATAACGATGACGAGCTCTGATTCGTAGTCGCATGTAGCGCCAACGAGTTGAACATCACCGCAGGGTGTGTTGATCGAGCTTTGAAACTTGGCAAACGTGAGCGGGGTAGATGGGATTGGGCTGCCCATTTCCTCGGCATGCTTTTTGTAGTTCAGACCTACTGCGAAAAGCTGGCGTGGCTGAGGAACAGGACAGTCGAGTTGCTCGAGTGAGCATGTAACACCGTCTGTCGAACTCAGCGTTGCGGCGTGTGCGCGAAGCGACTCCCAAACCGAGTAGCACGACATCACATCGCTTGGAAGCGAACCGTTGCTTGAGTGCTCAACGTCTACAACACGAAACTCGGTTGACGACCCGACGACAAATTGCGCTCGACCTTGAACCGACGCAAGTTTGAGAGACATGTTTATCTCTTTGTGTTGAACTAAATGCGACCGTATGCAGCGCGACGCTGTGCTTCGGCCTTTGCTCTGTCGAGGCGATCTTTTTCTTTGCGTTCTGCACGTGCACGACGTTTTTCATCTTGTGCAGCAGCATCGACTGTTGAACCACCAGTTGTGCCACGAGTAGTTGTTGCCGGTGCGCTTGGAATTTTAAATCGATCATCAGTTAAAACAAGTTTGCGGAAGCCGCCGAGTGAAACCGAGTATTGAACAGCCATGAGGCGCACTGCATCAAGACCAAATGTTTCTACAAGTGCCGGAATCACCAGTTGCAGATCTTCTAGGCTTGGATCGTCTGACTGATCGCCGAGCAACTCGATTGCTCGCTCTGTTGCGCCTTCACCAAACAACACTCCAGTGTCGAGGTACGAGCGACGCTCTTTCATGGCCTCACGAATTTTTGGTGCGAGCGTGGCTGGCTCGGTAAATGCGCCTGCTGGAAGTGCGAGCACCTTGGCGAGGGCGTCGCGCAGTTTTTCTTCTACTGCTCCTGCAAGTTTGACGATCGATTCATCGGTCAAAGTGCTGAAAACTGCCGCGTAACGGCGCTCAATCAAAATGGTGTCTCGGGAGTTACTGACGGGCATGGGATGTTCCTGTTCTGCGCTGTTGTAGCGACGCTTCAGTGTGTCAGGTGCGGGCCCTCGTTACTACATGTTTCGTATCTTGTTTCGTGTGATGTGCCCGCAATAGAGCCGCTCATGCTCTTGCCAGGGAAGAAATTGGCCCAATTGCAGCGGCTAGCGGCTAACAAGTGCCTGTACTTCACGGATGTTCATTTGGTGTGAAGTGTGCAATGTGAGGTCACCAATAGTTCCGCTCGCTCCCAGATTTGTAGACCAGGTGACGTGCCATTGCACTGCAACATCAGATTCAAATAATCCGCTGACCTGTGTCGCTGAAGAATGGCGGTAGGTGTACATACAGGGAGAGGCCAAGCGATCTCCAAACTGCGGTATCCAGATCACTCCTGGGTTTTTGCATGTGAGTGGGCCGGTGCCCAAGTTGCCATCACCCGGATCGAAAATAAGTTTTTTCGGTGTGGCTTTAGTGGTTACAGAAATAACTCCTGCTGGAGTGATGATGGACGCGGTGACTGCAACCGGAATCCACAACAAAGGGTAGACCCAAATCCATGTTCCTACATCTACGAATCCACGACGTGCAGGTGGTGCAAAGTTGCCCCACATTGCTGGAAGATTGTCGTACACGACTGATGCTGCATGTTGTGCAAGTTGTTTGGTTGAGACTTGTGGAATCCAGTGGTAGGTGGTTGCTGGATCGCGAGTGGGGCATGTGAAGTCATACAACATGTACTTGGTGGAACCAATTTGTTTCGTTACGGCAGTGCCTGGTCCGGTTGCGCTTGCATCGCGAGGCATTGACTCTGACCACTCGCATTCGGTGTCTGAGCCACTGCCACCTGAGGGTGGCCCGCCATATTTAATGCCAGCAATAATTTGATCACCATGCGCAGAGCCGCTGACATCGATCGCTGATCTATTGATTGCTGATTCATCAATTAGAGGTGCTTGTGTTGCATACGCCACAACCGAACTCGCAGTGCCAACGAGTGTCGCGACGATGACAATTGAGAAAATACTTTTCATGTTTGCTCTCATGGCTTTGGAAATCCGCATTGGTCAACATTGAATTTGGTCATGCTGGTTGTCCATGAATGTATTTTCCAGACTCCGTTATCTAGTGTGAGCATCCACGCCGAGAGATACGAAGCGATTGCATCATTGAAAATAATGTCGTCTAACGAACTCTCTGTTGCACCTGCATCGACCATGACAATTGAGTTGTAGCTACAGGTATTTACTGTTGCATGATTGGGATCAATGATGCTGAGCGAATCAATGCGCACAAGTGCAACTCCAGAGCCTTTGCTTGCCTGAATATTGGCGACTGAGTAATCGCGCACACGACGGGTGAGGTCTGCTCGATGCGGAGAGTTCGGCGCAGAGATTCGCGTGACATCACAATTTTTTGGTGCAACCATGCATTGGTGGTAGTAGTGATCGTCTGCGATGAAGTCTCTGCGCAACTGCTCAACTATGTCGAGTGGCGGATCAATGCTCACAATCGTTGTAGTTGGAACTGAGTCAATTACCACGCTCATGGCGCCCGCTTGAGATAACTGCACCTTGCCGGTGTCGAGTTGAAGTGCACCACCTTGAGTGACACACGCACACAACCCAATGAGCAGTGGGGTAAGCAACCAATTTTTTCCTATCACGCGAATCCTTTGTTCATGTCCGAATGTGGATATTGACATCCCAAAAGTGCGGTAGGCAGATCGAGCTCATAAAAACAGACGGTAGAATTGCTAGACCCCAAAATGAGCCAACATCACCCAGACCTCGCGGCCGAGCAGGCCCATATTGATAGGGCATATGAGTGCCTTGAGCGCAGCCGAACAGACGCGTGGCGCATCAGAACCCTCAATGAAGCTGACACGGGTGGCACATTTCAGGCCCGCTACGAACGCAACGCTTTTGATGAGCAATTGGTGTTACGTCTGACGCAATTAGATCTGGGCGATGCGGCACTCGTATTTGGTCGCATTGATCGATTCGGTGAATCCGAAGGCGAGATCGAAAGTTTTCATATCGGCAGGCTTGCTGTTGCTGATGAGCATCGCGAGCCAGTCGTAGTCGATTGGCGTGCTCCAGTTTCCGAGCCGTTTTATCGCGCAACTGGTCGCGAGTCGATGGGCCTCGCGCGACGTCGCCACTTTGCAGTCAATGGTCAAAAGTTGTTGGGCATCGAAGATGAGTTGTTTGGTGAAGGACATCTTGGTGTTGGTCATGATGAAGGTCTTGGCGGTGGAGTTACGTCGGGCGTTGAACAAACCGCAACTGGTTTGCGTGGGTACTCAACATTGTTGACAGCACTTGCGCGCGGTCGCACCGGTCAGCTCGGTGACATCGTTGCAACGATTCAAGCCGAACAAGATCAGATCATTCGCTCTGGACACAACGGTGTGCTTGTTGTGCAGGGTGGTCCGGGAACTGGCAAAACAGTTGTGGCATTGCACCGTGCTGCGTACTTGTTGTACACATTCCGGTTTCCTCTCGAAGATCAAGGCGTATTGGTTATTGGCCCAAACCGCGTGTTCTTGCGTTACATCGAGCAAGTGTTGCCTTCGTTGGGCGAAGCCGGTGTTGAACAAGTGGTGTTGGCCGACTTGGTGCCAGGTCATCGCATTGGAGTGATTGATACCAATGCGGCGAAGAGGGCCAAAGGCGACATTCGCATGGCGAAAGTGATTGCAAAAGCAGTGCAAGATCGACAACGACCGGTGCGTGACGATGTCGAGATTCCTTATGGTGCTGGTTACATGCGATTGCGAGCCGCAGAGTCTGCGCGCATTGTGCGAGATGCACGACGACGTTTCCGTCGTCACAATGCAGCGCATCGTTGGGTCGAGAACGAAGTGATTTCCGCAATGATCGCGTCAAGCCGTAATCCAGACGCTGATATAGATACGTTGCGCGACTCGTTGCGCGACATTCCAGAGTTTCGTGCAACTCTTGCGCGAATGTGGCCGATGCTTGTGCCGGCCGAATTGTTGCATGACTTGTTTGGATCTGCGGCGCTTGTGAAGTCGGCAGCCAAAGACGAATTTTCTGCAGAAGAATATGAATGTCTCGTTCGTCCACGCAGCAACTCGCTTGCCGAAGTGTTGTGGAGTGATAGCGACGTTGCATTGCTCGATGAAGCGCTTGCGTTGTTGGGGCCTAGGCCTCGCAAAAACGGCAAGATCGACGAGACCGATGAGGTTCGCGTATTTGGCCACATCGTGATTGACGAAGTGCAAGACCTCACACCGATGCAGTTGCGCATGGCTTCGCGCAGGTCACTGAGCGGAGCAATGACTGTCGTTGGCGACTTGGCGCAGGCAACAGGCCCTTTTGCACCAAATGATTGGTCGGATTTGTTGCAGTATTTACCAACGAAGCGTGAGCAAGAAGTGATTGGTCTCACCGTTGGCTATCGAATTCCTGCCCAGATTATGTCGCTCGCAGACAAAGTGATGCTGGAAGCAGCGCCGTCGTTGCGTGCTCCGAAATCAGTTCGCGAAGGCGATTTTGGCCCTGACATCGTTGAAGTAAAGAGTGGTGGCGACTTGCTTGATGCTGTGATCGAACAGGCGAAGATCCTGTTAACAAATGTTGGAGAGGGCAATGTTGCAATCGTTTGCCCAGACGACATGACCGATGCCGTTGATGGTGCGCTCACCGCCGCAGGCGTTGCGCACGGGCGAGCAAACACAACTGCACTCGACTCGCGTCTGACGGTGGTGCCAGTGAGTGTTGTGAAAGGTCTGGAATTAGACGGAGTGTTGGTGGTTGAGCCTGCTCGCATCGTTGCAAGCCAGGTGCACGGACTGCGAGCGCTGTATGTTGCGCTTACTCGTTCGACACAACGATTGACCATCGTGCACAGCGAGCCGCTGCCGCCATCAATGCAGAGCTAGTTATTTCGCAAATTACTGCTGCGACTTAATAATTAAATCAAGAAAACGCACTGCCTTATCGGCATCTGCTGGTCGTGTGCGCTGCACGGAACTTGAAGCAAGATCAACGATTCGCTGCATATCTGCGACTGTTTGTTCAACTGTTTCGCCACCCGCCGACTCAATTTGTGGCTTCAGCGCTTCCCAAATATTGAGGACAGTTGCAAGTGTGGTTTTGGCTCGGGGCTTATCTTCATTCGTGATTGCAAGCGAAAGATCTGAGAGAGTCGATTTCAATTGCTCATACAGCTCAACCGTGGTGCCAGTTGGCAAAGTGGTGACGGATGGCTGAGCGAGTGTGGTGGGTGCGGAAAGGTTGATAGTCGTAGCACAACCCGTGCCAGCAAATATCAGTGCGCCAAACAACATTGATGCGCGTATTTTTAGCATTGACCTACTGCTTACGCTTCGCATGGTTCTAGGCAAGTACGAGAATTCGTGAGCTAGTAAATTCGTCTAGTGCCACGTCGTTGTCATCGACACGCACGACACGAGATCCATCTTTGTTTGAGGTGACAATCGTGCCGCTATGACCAGGTTTGAGGTTGGCTTGTTCAAGAATTTCAAGAATGCCGGGTGCAAACTCGAGTTCTTCAGGAATGCGATTGATGGTGAACGACTTGCCTTCAAGAACATCGCTGAGTGGCGAGAGGCGCTCTTGTCGGTACGAAGACCCGGGGATGGGGTTTCCATGTGGGCACGTTGTTGGATTGTGCAGTACTCGATTCATCGCGCTTTCTACGTCTTGGTTCATGATGTGTTCCCACTTGCCAGCCTCATGGTGTGCATTTGCCCAAGAAAGCCCGAGTACGTCTGTAAGAAAACGTTCGGCGATGCGGTGGCGACGAACCACTCGCTCGGCAAGTACGTCGCCGTCTGCGGTAAGCGAAATCTTTGCACCACGAATAGCTATCAAGCCTTCGGTTTCCATGCGCTTGATCATTTCTGAGACGGATGGGCGAGAGACCTGAAGTCGGTCTGCTACACGAGCCTGAATGACATCAATGTGGTCTTCGCGCAACTCAAAAATGCATTCGCAGTATTCCTCAAATGCGGGGTGGTGTTCACCGATGGTTGCCATTTAGTCTCCTACCGTTTCGCGTCCGACACCGCGTAGGCCTGCCCACACGAGATCTGCAACTTGTTTACCGATTACTTCTGGATTGAATGCAATGTTGTTATCAAGCAAATGGCGTACGACGCCTTCTGTTGCGCCAATGACTCCGTGCGCAAGTGTGCGTAGGTGTGCTGCGTCCAAATCAATTGCAATGAGTGGCGCGATCGCATTTGCCGAATTATCAACAACTCTGCGCACAGCGCTTGCAAACTCTGCGTCATTGCGTGTTCCGCTATCGAACAAAAACTTGAAACGATTTTGGTCTGCGGCTGCCCAACGGAAGAATGCGATGGTTCCTTGCTCGGCTTGCAGTCGTCCGCCCGTGGCCTGAACCGTGGCTTTGGTAATCTCATTGATCATCTGCGTGCCCGCGTCTTCAATCAGTGCCAAAAACAAAGCGCGCTTTGATTCAAAATGTTGGTATACGACTGGCTTGGTGATTCCGGCCATGTCGGCAATGTCATTCATTGAGGATTCATGGAACCCTTTAGTAGCAAATACCTTTAATGCGACGTCTAAAATCTGGTCTTTGCGTTCGTGAGCGGGGAGTCTCGTTGACATGTCGCTACCACCGTACTCGCGTTGTCGGCGTACGCCTATTCGTTAGCTATACGCCGTTTAATTTGTCTTCTTTTTCTGCAGATTTAATTGCATATCCCAAAACAATTGCGGGGGCGAGCAGGATCGACCCGATCACAAGTCCAGCGGTCGCAATGCGACCAATCAGGGGCGAAAAAGTATCGATCAGCCCAACTGCAACTGCGACAATTGACACGCCAAATGAGAGGTAGCCAATGCGGTTGGCTCGTTTTGTCCATACAGCAATAAGGCTGCGACGGCGCCGGACTGGATCAGGAGTTTGTGGTGTTGATGTCATAGCCTCAAACCCATGGTAGAGGGCGCGCGGGTGAATAAAGACATCACTGTTTCGCTCGACTGGCGCGACCAAGTAGCGGTCGTCACAATCAATCGTCCAGAGAGACGCAATGCTGTGGATGTTGCAACGTTGCATGCATTGCGACAAGCTCAACTTGATGCGCTTGCAGGTTCGGCGCGAGTGTTGGTGCTCACTGGCGCAGCGCCAGCATTTTGTGCGGGAGCCGATTTGGCGGGAGTGCACGAAGACGAATTTCATGAAGCATTGCAGGTGGTGCTGCGGGGTTTTACTCAATTGCCATTCGTGACAATGGCTGCGGTCGACGGCCCAGCGCTCGGTGCAGGCGCACAACTTCTCGTGTCGTGCGATGTTCGGGTTGCAACACCTACAAGTGTGATTGGCGTGCCTGCAGCAAAACTTGGATTGGTTGTCAATCACTGGACTGTCGAGCGAATTGTGCACGAATTGTCTTGGCCGATTGCTCGCGCAATGTTGTTGACGGCAACTACATATACAGGAGCACAATTGGCAGGGTTTGGATCAGTGCATCGCCTCGGTTCGTTGAGTGATGCTCTTGAGTGGGCCGATGAAATTGCTCAACTTGCCCCGCTGACGATTGCAGGACACAAGATTGCTCTCGAGTCGACAGCAGGATTGCCGGATGTTGATGAATTGGTCCGTGCAGCGCGTGAAAAGGCGATGCTGTCCAGCGATGCAAAAGAGGGTCGCACGGCATTTGCCGAAAAGCGCAAGCCAAGGTTTATCGGATCATGAGTGTCGTCGTTGACTTTCGTGACGCCGTCGTCGTGTTCAACGGATTTCCTGCGCTAGCCGAAGCGTCGTTTGAAGTGCAACGAGGCGAGATTGTTTTGTTGCAGGGGCCAAACGGTGCAGGAAAGACGACACTGCTTCGTGCGTGTGCTGGGTTGTTGCCGATCGTTCGCGGTGGAGCAAATGTGTTGGGGGTTGATCTGTGTGTTGATCGTCAATCAGTGCGACCACGAGTTGGTTTACTTGGACACGCGAACGGATTGTTTGCAGATCTCACCATTAGCGAAAATGTTTTGTTTTGGGCTCAGACGGTTGGTGCATCAGATGTGGAAGTTACATCAACGCTGCAACGCTTTGGCATTGACGGTCGATTGTCTCAACAAAAAGTCATGCAGTTGTCGGCGGGTCAAAAACGTCGTTGTGCATTGGCGTGTTTAGTCGTGCGTCGCGCAGAGTTGTGGCTGCTTGACGAACCACATGCAGGGCTGGATGCAACCGCACGAGATGAGATTGATGCAATTATTCGTGAAGCAAGCGCTGCCGGAGCAACGGTGTTGATTGCGTCGCACGAACTCGAGCGCGCCCGTGGGCTTGCAACTCGAAGTGTCTCAGTTATTGCTGGTCGGGTGGTGTCATGAACACACATCTTTCACTCGGTCGTGTTGCGCAGGCGGTCGCAGCAAAAGATTTGCGCATCGAGATGCGCAGTCGTGTCGTAGTCAATCAAGTTTTTCCTTTTGCAGGACTTGTGATGGTGATGTTTGCATTTGCGCTTGACAACGATGATGTATTGACGAGGGTTGCAGGCGGCCTTGTGTGGCTCGCCACGTTGTTTTCGTTGATCGTCATAATTCAGCGGTCGTTTGCTGTCGACACTGCCGACGGTGCGCTCGAAGCGCAACGAGTTGCAGGACTTGATCCAGCCGGAATATTTCTTGGAAAAGCTCTAGCGGTGATGATGCAACTCGTCACACTCGAGGTTTTGTTGTTCTTTGCTGCAATTGTGTTGTACCGAGTGCAATTGCAAAGTGATGGAGTAGTGCTGTTGGTCACTTGTGTATTGAGCGCAACGGCGGGATTGAGCTTCGTGGGTACGCTGTATGGCGGTTTGACTGCCGGAGCACGAGGGCGAGAAACATTGCTGCCCTTGTTGATGCTTCCGGTCGTTGCACCAGTACTTATTGGCGCAACTCGCGCCACTGAGTCGGCGTTTATGAGCGGAGGAGCAGCGGTGTCGGATGGCTGGCCATGGGTTGGAGTGCTTGTCGTTTTTGCTGCTGTATTTGGGCTCGGTGGAATTTTGTCATTCGGATCGCTGATAGAGGAATAAAGGAGTAGCGATACATGAACGTTCAAACATTTAATGCGCGGGTCGCTACTCCAACAACACGTTTGGTTGGTGCCATGGCAATTGCATCAATGGCTTGGGTCGTACTCGGCGGATTGTTTGTCACTCCAAAAGATGTTGAGCAGGGTGACGCGGTGCGCATTATGTACGTTCACGTACCTACCGCATGGGTCGCATATCTCGCATTCATAGTTACTGCAGTGGCCTCGGCTTGTTGGCTACTCAGCCGCAAGCATTCGATGGGTTTTGACCGCGTTGCAGGAGCATCTGCAGAAGTCGGCGTGATCTTTATGGCCATGACTTTGTTGAGTGGCAGCTTGTGGGGTCGCATTACTTGGGGTGCTTTCTGGGCATGGGACCCACGACTGACAACGACCGCATTTTTGTTGGTGACGTACATCGGTTATTTGGCAGTGCGTGGTCTTGGTGGCTCACTCGAACAACGTGCGCGTCGCTCGGCCGTAATTGCCTTGCTTGCTGTGCTTGAAATTCCGCTTGTTCATTTCAGCGTGCTGTTGTGGCGCTCGTTGCATCAAGAGGCAAGTGTGCTGAGCGGCGATGGTGACATCAAGATGGATGGATCAATGCTGACCACACTGTTAGTTGGAGTGATCGGTTTTACTTGCACGTTTGTGTGGTTGGTTATGCACCGTCAGAGAGTGCTTGCGATGCAGGATGCGATGCAGATGACGCAACTTGATGCCGCTCTGCGTGAACGCGCCAACGAAGGCAAGGGGGACAAGTAATGGACCATCTTGGGTTTATTGCTGCGGTCTATGGCACGACATTTGTCGTGATTGTTGCACTCGTTGTCAAAACAGTTGTGCAAGGTCGTGATCTGGCGAGCAAAGTTGCCGACAAGGACAAACCTTGGACTTAACTCCACGCACATCTGAAGTAAACGCGCCTCTCGCTCCACGTAAGCGCAAAGCAAAGTGGAGCTTCGTTGTGTTGCTTGTCGTGATAGCGGGAGCCGGTGGCACCATTGTCACCAAGTTCCTCACTTCGGCAATCGACTACTACTGCAACGTTGACGAAATTGGTAGTCGAGATGGGTGCGAGCCGGGTAGGCGCATTCGGGTGCAGGGCACTGTTGAAACTGGGTCGTTGAAGTCAGTCAATAACTCCACAAACTTCGTGATGATCTTTAATGAAAAAGCGATTCAGGTTGTTTATGAAGGTGACCCAGGCGGCATTTTCCAGGAATGCATACCTGTGGTTGCACAAGGCCGATTAGTTGGCGAAGTTTTCGAGGCAACACGCATTGAAGTCAAACACTCCAATACATATGCCGCCGACAATGAAGACCGATTAGAAAAAGCAGAGGCACAGGAATGTTCGCCGCAGTCGGGGTAAGTAGTCCGCTCGGACGAGCGTTCTTGCTCGTTGGTATCATTGGTTCGCTGTTTGGTGCAATTGCCGCAATCAGTAGTGCACGTTCGCGAGATCAATCTGTTGCTCGGCTGATTCCGCGTTTTGCGATTTTGATTTTTGCCGCATCGGTTGGTGCGTTTGCAACTATGGAGTACGCGATGATCACGCGTGATTTTTCGTTGGCATACGTACAAAAAGTCGGTTCAACTGCGACACCCGCGTTGTACAACTTTGCGGCAGTGTGGAGCGCGCTCGAGGGTTCAATTTTGATGTGGGTACTCATTCTGGCGGGCTACACCTTGGCGGTTTGTTTTTGGTTGCGCAAAAAAATGGATGATGCATTAGCCAATTGGGCAATGGGAGTGATGTTCATTGTCTCAATGTTTTTCTTCTTGCTGTCGTTCGGCCCAGCAAATCCGTTTGCTGCAGGTGCACCCGGAGTATTTGATGGGCCAGGGCCTAATCCGCTGTTGCAAAATCACATCTTGGTGATGTTTCATCCGCCACTGTTGTATTTGGGATATGTGGGCGTCACTGTGCCGTTTGCATTTGCCATTGGAGCACTTGTTACGGGCAGAGTTGGCGAAGGTTGGCTGCTGGCTACCCGCAGATGGACGCTGTTTGCGTGGGGGTTTCTCACGTTCGGAATCATCCTTGGTAGTTGGTGGAGTTATGAAGTCTTGGGGTGGAGCGGCGTGTGGGCATGGGACCCAGTTGAAAACGCTTCGTTGCTTCCGTGGATCACTGCGACTGCTTACATTCACTCAGTGCTGGTGCAAGAACGCCGCGGCATGTTGCGCGTGTGGAATCTTTCGTTGCTCGTCTCCACGTTTAGCTTGACGATTCTCGGCACGTTCCTCACTCGGTCTGGTGTGCTCAACAGCGTGCATGCATTTAGCGAAAGTGCCATTGGCCCATGGTTGCTGGCATTCTTCGCCGTCATCGTGATTGTTTCTATTGGCCTGATCGGTTGGCGTGGTGACAGGTTGCATGCGCCTGGCAGCATCGACTCGGTTGTTTCACGCGAAGGTGCGTTTTTGATCAACAACGTGCTGTTTGCAATATTTGCATTTGTTGTTTTGCTCGGCACAGTTTTCCCTCTTGTTATCGAAGCACTGCAGTCGCGCACCATTGTCGTTGGTGAACCGTTCTTCGACCAATTAGTTGCACCGATCGGCATCGCGTTGCTCACGCTGATGGCCATTGCTCCGGTGTTGCCGTGGCGCAAGGCTTCTGCCGAGTTATTGAGTACGCGATTGTTTTGGCCAGCGTGGTGTGGCATCGGGGCGTTGGGTATCAGCGTCGCTCTTGGCGCGACGGGGTTCATGCCATTGCTCACGTTTGCTCTTGGTGGTTTTGCCAGCGGCTCGGCATTGCGACAGGTTGTGTTGGCCACACGCAGGCAGGGTCTGCGTGGTTTAGTTGGTCGGACAAACGGTGGAATGATTGTGCATGTTGGTGTCATCTTGATTGCAGTAGCGCTCGCTGCATCAAACAGTTTTACGCATAGCCAAGAATTGATTTTAAAAACTGGCACACCTGCATACTTTTCTGGACACAGTTTTGAATTGATCGAGATTGTTGAAGAGACGACCGATCGCGCAATCAGTGTGAAGGCTTTGATTTCAATTGATGGTGGCCAGGCGTATGCCCCCGCCATCACCAAATACACAAAGGTTGGCATGAACATCGGTACGCCTTCGGTGAAGACGGGCATTCGCGGCGATATTTATCTCACACTCGAGCCACCCGTAAAGCAAGACTCTGGTGAGGCGCACATCAAGGTGTTTATCAAGCCGCTACTTGTGTGGTTGTGGATTGGTGGATTTCTCATGGCCATTGGAACGATTTTGGCAGCGTTTCCTGGCCGTCGTCGCAAGCCAACCGATGCAACGTCGGCACTGATTGGTAGCAACGATGTTGAGTGACAAAAAAGCAAAACCAGTTGCGCCAATCGCAGCAACTTTAGTCGGCATTGTGCTTGTGTGTTTGTTGTGGGTGTTGGTAAGTGCAAAACCAAATCCATCCGACAACGCTGACTCGCCGCTGCTTGGGCAACCAGCACCGGCTGTAGTGACAACAACGCTTGAAGACAAACCGTTTGACTTAGCTCGTCGCAAAGGATCGTGGGTCGTATTCAACTTTTTCAACTCGACGTGTGTTCCTTGTCGCGCGGAGCATCCGCAGTTGCTGACATTTGCACAAAACCAGATGTCGACCGATAACCCAGCCGAGATGTACACCGTGATTAATGATGACGATGACAGTGCAGTGTTGGCATTTTTTGCAGAGTACAAAGGTGACTGGCAAAAGATTCGCGACAATGATGGCAGTATTGCGGTTGCATTTGGAGTTGCCAAAGTTCCAGAAACTTGGATTATTGACCCAAATGGTTACGTGCGCTTACGCATTGCCGGGCAACTCTCGGATGGCTTGCTTGACGAGCAGTTGTCGATACTGAAAGTGCAGTTTGGTTCATGAGCACATCCAACAAATTCAATAACAAGTATTCGTGGATTTTTATGGCCGCAATTGCTAGTGCGCTACTAATTTTTGGTGGCTTGCGCGACAGTGGTCCACGTTCGCAACAAGATCGAATTGATGCAATAACATCGCGACTTGCTTGCCCAACATGCCAGGGCGAAAGTGTTTATGTGTCGCGGGCGTCGGCCGCGGAAGCGATACGTGCAGAGGTTGCACGACAGGTTGGTAGCGGTTTGCGTACCGACGACGAAACAATTGCCTACATCGAGCAGCGCTTTGGTAGCGAAGTATTGCTCCTGCCTCGCTCGTCTGGTGTTGATTCGTTGGTGTGGGCATTGCCAATTGCTGCGTTGATCTGCGGTGCGGCTGCACTTGGCATGGTGTTTAGAAAATGGCGTACTGCCGATGACGGTGCAGCGAGCGCCGAAGATTCTGCATTGGTAGAAGCTGCCATGGCTTCAGACTCATGATTAATCCGGACGAACAAGCGAGCCTGGAAGAGGAGCGCAGATTCCTGTTGGAATCCTTGCGCGACCTCGAGCGAGAATATGCAGCAGGCGATATTGATGACGAGGATTACCGAGTACTTAAGAATGGGTACGTACATCGCGCTGCTCAAATCATCAAAGTTCTAGATGCTGGTGTTGATGCTCGAGAGGCTCGTCCTGGCGCATCGATGAAGCGCAAACTGGGTGTCGTAGCAACGGTCGCCCTTATCGCAGGTGCGGCGGGGTGGTTTGTTGCGCAACAGTCGGGACAACGATTGCCTGGCCAAACAATTAGTGGGGGGATTGAAGACTCAACTGCATCGATGCTGTCTCAAGCACGTGCACTCAATTTTTCTGAGCCTAAAACTGCTATTGATTTGTATACAAAAATTTTGGCGCTTAATCCAGACCATGTTGAGGCACTGACGTATCGTTCATGGCTGATTGCGCTTGTTGCTCGCGACGCACCAGACGATATGAGAATTCTTGCGTTTGCTGCGGCCACCCAGGGACTCGACCGTGCCATTGACGTTGAACCCGATTATCCCGATGCACACTGCTTTCTTGGCATTGTGCGGTTTCGACTTGCAGGAGACGCCGCGGGGGCAAAAGAGCAACTCGATATTTGCGCTGCGATGAATCCGCCAGCAGAAGTGATGGGATTCGTCGACTCAATTCGAGCAGAGGTAGATACCGCTCTTAATCAATAGTTGGCGGTGGCCACGCATGGCCGCGCGCGATGACACCGTTTTGTCGCTCAAGCACCCACACCGAAGCTTTGCGCGAGTCGCGCATACCTGTAACCACCATGCCGCGTCGTTCGAGTGCTTCAACGACCATCGGGATCATGTCGCCGTGGCTGCAGAGCACTGAGTTGTCGGCGCAGTTTGCAAGAAGTTCGAGTATCGGCTCGAACGGATTGTCTTCTGCAAGGCGTTCATCGGGTGTCACCGAAATCGCAAGAGTTGCTCCGAGCGGTTCGAGTGTCTGCACGCATCGTGTGAATGGGCTCGACAACAAAAGCGTTGGCGCAAAGTCGGCAAGCCGATTGGCGAGTGCTGCAGCCTGCAGAATTCCTTTATCGTCCAACGGGCGTTTGCGGTCGTCATTGCCGTTGGCAGAGTCTTCAAGCCACTTGCTGCGTTTGCCGGCCTTGGCGTGTCGAACTAAAAAAAGTGGCATGCGCCGTCAATCTACCTATGCAATGAGGCAGACTTGATGAAGGAGAGATGAACAATGGGTTTTTTTGATCGCAACCGAGAACAACTTGCAAATAAGGGTATTGATGATGCTCGATTGCCGCCAGGTCAATATTTGACCGAGCGATTTCCGGTTTTGCACGTTGGTGATGTGCCTACGTATGCACCTGGTCAATGGGATCTCAAAATATTTGGACTTGTCGACAAGCCATTCACGATCAATTTGGATGAGTTGAAGAGCATGCCCGCTGTGACATTGCTGACCGATATTCACTGCGTGACCAAGTGGTCAAAGTTTGATACCACGTGGAAGGGTGTGCGAGTGCGCGACTTGTTTGAGCGCGCCGGAATGCAAACAGGTGCTGCCTACATCATGGGTCATGCCGAACATGGCTACACAGCCAACCTGCCTCTTGCCGATGTGCTGCTCGACGAATCACTCGTGGTGTACGAATATGAGGGTGAAGAGATTGAACCAATTCATGGCGGGCCAGTTCGGTTACTCGTGCCTCATTTATATTTTTGGAAATCACCGAAGTGGTTGCGCGGACTTGAGCTGCGTGCAACAGATGCACCGGGGTTCTGGGAACAAAATGGATACAACATGTATGGAGATCCGTTTTTAGAACAGCGTTTTTGGGGCGACTAAAACGTCCTAAAGATTTGCGCTAGCTAGATAGTTGTTGCGCAAAACGTGTCGCCCTGTGGGAGCGACGCAGACAACTCGGGTGATGTGTCACCGTAAATCGCGGTGAGCATTCCCTTGACCATTCCGCGGTCGACTGCACAAATAACTGGATGCTCGATTGCAACATCACCAAATGGACAGTGATTGTTGACAATGCGCAACTGATTGTTGCGTTGATCGGTGTGTGCGGCAAAACCATGCGCGGTAAGTGCGTCGGCTACTGCTTGCAATGCTGAGCGCAACGAGCGGTGCCCGGCAGAAATGTCGTCGCCTTTAAAACCTGCTGCCATTGCAGCGCCGTATTGCTGGCCAACTTGTTCGGCCATGATCTCTGCATCTTTGGTGGGCAGTAGTGCAAGTGCTTTACCCAAGAGCGAAAGAACCAAATCTTCGCTGCGCACAGGAAACGTAAACTCGGCTCCGTCACCAACAATGCGATAGCGCTTCGATGGGCGACCAGCGCCGCCGCCTTCAACTCGGTCTACTGCAACTTCGAGGTATCCGCCCGCAGCGAGCTTGTCGAGATGGTGTCGCGCGACGTTTGGGTGCACATCAAACTTGGTGGCAACTTGGGCTGCTGTTACGCCTGTCTCGTAGTCGCGAGCAAAAAGGTAAACGGCGCGACGTGTTGGGTCACCAAAAGCAGATGTGATCGCCGACACGGTCGCGGTAAACGAACCCGACGTGTGATTAGCCGATTTGCTTGGCACACAGGTATTGTACCTATGGCCGTAGTGCAAATTATGTTGCACGAATAATTGGAGTCCAAAACCAACCATGTCTTCTTCTGAGCAGTTCCCCTCAATTGACCAACTGATCGACGCTTTGCGCCCTGTACAGGACCCAGAGCTCCACAGGTCCATCGTCGACTTGGGCATGGTGCGCGATGTCGTGATCGACAAAAAAGGCACGGTAGGGCTAACCGTGGTACTCACCATTGCTGGCTGCCCACTGCGCAACGAGATTCAGACCCGAGTCAACACAGCGCTGCGAGCTCTTGGTGGTGTGAGTGATGTCAATCTCAACTTCGGTGTGATGAATGATGAAGAGCGAGCAGCAGTGCGCCAGATGCTCAATGGAAACCCTGGTGCAACCGCTGGTTCTGCTCCGGCTCAAGGCCACGCAGAAGGTCGCACGATTTCATTTGCGCAGCCGGGCTCAAAGACGCGACCAATTCTGATTTCGTCGGGCAAGGGAGGCGTTGGTAAGAGCAGCGTCACTACAAACATTGCTGTTGCGATGGCCGCACTCGGATACAAAGTGGGCATTGTCGATGCCGACATTTATGGTTACTCAATTCCGCGCATGCTCGGCACCGACCGAGATCCAGTTGTTATCGACAACATGTTGCTCCCTCCAGAAGCATGGGGCGTGCGTTGCATCTCCATCGGTTACTTTGTTCCCGAAGGCCAGGCGGTTGTGTGGCGCGGACCAATGTTGCACAAAGCACTTGAGCAGTTTTTGACCGACGTGTATTGGGACGAACCAGACTTCCTGTTTATCGACATGCCACCAGGCACGGGCGACATTGCGTTGAGCTTGAGCCAGTATTTGCCCCGAGCAGAAGTACTCGTAGTAACAACGCCGCAAGAAGCCGCACAAAAAGTTGCGCGTCTGTCGGCAGCAATGGCGGTCAAAGTGAATTTGCCAGTGCGTGGCATCATCGAGAACATGTCGTGGTTTACGGGTGACGACGGAAAGCGTTATGAACTCTTTGGTAAAGGTGGCGGACAAATCTTGGCTGATGAACTGAACGTTCCGCTTCTTGCCCAGATTCCATTGGTCAATGCGCTGCGAGAAGGCGGCGATGACGGTCATCCAATTGCTGCAGTGGCTCCAGACAGCGAAGTTGGAAAGGCGTTTTTTGCAATCGCCAAGTACATCGCAGAAGACATGAAGCCAAAGAAAATTTTCAGTGCTGCACTGAAAGTGAATTAGACTGACTCTTATGGAAATTCGCATCGGCATCATTCAGTCAGTACGTGAAATTACTCTTGAGATTGATGACGAAAAGGCACAATCCAAGTTCAAAGCCGCTTCCGAGGCTGCACTTGCCGGCAAGACCGAGACATTGACTGCTGTCGACAGCCGTGGACGCGAAATCATGGTCGCTGCTAGCAAAATCGCATATGTCGAATTTGGTGCTCCTGAGGGTGCGCGCAAAATGGGTTTCGGTAGCTGACAACTTCGAGAGACCGAAGTGAGACAGAATAAGACTGTCCTATGCCAACACTGATCGAGCTAGCCCACGAGCACACAGATCTTGAGCAGGGTGCTGTAGAGCATCTTGCAGCATTGGTTTCTGAATGGGGAATGCTGGCCGACTTTTGTTTTGCCGACATGTTGCTGTACATCCCAGTGGACAAAGAGCGCTGGCTCATCAGTGGTCAGGTGCGAGCAGCAACTGGGCAGACTTTGTATCACTCTGACTATGTGAATACGTGGGCGAGTGACACCGAGCGAATTCTGCTCGACAAGTGCATCAAGTCAGACGCAACAGTGCAGGGTGAGATTTTTGTGCAGGCCATCAATGGTTCTGCCAACATGATCGCAATTCCGGTTCGCTACGAAGGACGCATCATCGCGGTGTTGTCGCGCGAGTGGGTAGTCGACAATGCGCGCCGACCTGGGCAGCTTGAAACTACATATGCCGACATCTTCTCGAAGTTTGCAGAGATGGTTGCGCAAGGTTTGTTTCCATTTGAAGGCAGAGTGGCCGACGCCAGTGTTGCTCCGCGAGTGGGTGACGGCGTGATTGTGTTGGATGCAGCGACGCGAGTGCGATACGCATCACCAAACGCGGTGTCTGCATTGCATCGCGTTGGCGTGAGTGCAAACGCGATTGGGCAAACACTTGCCGAGCTTGGAGTGGCAGAGACCGCAGCACGAAATGCGTATGAGCGCAAAGAACCAGTGATTGAGGAAATTGAGCAGACAACAGAGGTAACGCTGCTCACCCGCAGTATTCCGCTGTTGCGACAGCTAAAAGATGATGTTGAAGTAACTGGTGGCGTGTTGTTGTTGCGTGACGTTTCCGAATTGCGTCGCCGCGACCGGTTGTTGCTCACTAAAGATGCAACAATTCGCGAGATTCACCACCGTGTAAAAAACAACCTGCAGACGATTTCTTCATTATTGCGATTGCAGGGCCGCCGACTCACATCACCAGAGGCCAAAGAAGCAGTTGCCGAGTCGGTCCGACGTATTCGCACAATTGCTCTTGTGCACGAGACGCTTTCTCGTGAGCCAGGTGAAGACATTTCGTTTATCGAGATTGTTCGGCCACTGATGCGACTTGTTGAAGAGGGTTTGCAGTCGGCCGATCGTCCTGTGACATTTCAGGCAAAAGGTGATGGCGGGCGACTGCCGGCAACTATTGCAACACCATTGTCGGTTGTGATTCTTGAGCTATTGCAGAACGCAGTTGATCACGGTTTCCCAGAGGGCAGTGCGGGCGGCGCAGTGATGGTGGTTCTTTCGCACGACGAAGACGAATTACAGATTCAAGTTGTCAATAACGGCATCGCGCTGAGCTCAGATTTCGACTTCGCCAAAGCAACCGGGCTCGGGCTTTCAATCGTCCGCACACTCGTAACAACAGAACTCGCTGGCACTATCGAGATGCGACAAGCGACTCAAGCCGACGGTTCGTCGAGTGGTGTTGCGATGACCAAAGACGGCCAGGGAACGGTAGTTGAACTACGCCTGCCAGTTTTGGCAAGAAGCTAGATCGAAAAACTGCCTGAGTGGGTTAGGCGGTTGCGCGGGCTGCGCGACGCTCTGCAGCCATTTTGCGTCGAACATCGCGACGCTCGTCTTCTGACAAACCACCCCAGATGCCACAGTCTTGGTTGGTCTCTATTGCAAACTCGAGGCACTCGCGCTTGACGGTGCACTCGCAGCAAACATTTTTTGCTTCGCTGATCTGCAAGAGGGCTTGGCCAGTTGTGCCAATTGGGAAGAACAATTCGGGATCGGTGTCTCGACAAAGCGCTTCGTTGCGCCAAGAGTAATCAGCTGATCCGAGAGCAAGACTGGTAGCAAGTATTGACAAGTTGATCACCTGTGATTTCGTTGAGTAGGCCAGTAAGACGGTGTCACGATAGGCAGGGCAGAGGGCAATTTCAAGAGTCTTGGCAATTATTTTTTTATTTTTATTTGTACTTGCATTTTGGATTAGTGGCTGTACCCTGCCGTCGTGGTGGGTAATTATTGGAAGCCCTATGACTCGTTAGGCAAGCCTCAAGTTCTCGCACATCGCGGAGCTTCTGCCGTTGAAGTCGAAAATACACTGTTGGCATTTCGTCGTGCAAAAGAGTTTGGTGCGCACGCAGTAGAGCTCGATGTTCGTTTATGCAAGAGCGGCGAGATGATTGTGCATCACAATCCGGTGCTGAGCGACGGCCGTCAAATCAATTTGCTCAATTACAATGAGTTGCCAAGCCATGTATGCACGCTTGCAGAAGCGTTAGATGCATGCGAAGGCATGTGGGTCAATATTGAAATCAAAAATGATCCGGGTGAGCCCGACTTTGATCCTGCTGAAGTGCTTGCGGGCAAAGTGGTTGCGATGTTGCATGGCCGTGGTGCGCCAAATCAGTGGCTGATCTCGTCCTTTAGGCGCGAAACAATCGATGCTGTGCATGTGTTGTGGCCAGAGTTGCCAACGGCATGGCTCACTACAACAGTTAAAGATGCACAAGCCGAGAATGTGGCTTCAGATCTGCGAGCAAGCGGACATAGTGCTTTGCATCCAAACGTCAAAACACTTACCAGACATGTGATTGACACGATGCATTTGCACGGTCTGAGCGTGAACACCTGGACGATTGATGATCCTGTGCGGATGGCCGAGCTACTCGGCTGGGGAATCGACGGCTTGTGCACCAACAAGCCTGATGTTGCACTCGATGTAATTGCCCAAAATCGCTAATTAGAAATCGATAGTCGGTCGCACCAGCAACAAAGCCGCAGGGCAGTGCTCAATCTCGAGAGAGGTTGTCTCACCCAAGTAGTCACCATCGAGTTGGTACGGAAACGGTGCGGGGAAACTCAAGGAAACTTTCTCAACATCGGTTGCAATGTCAACACTCGACGAAGGATGCACACCGTCACCTCGCAGTGCGCTGTACAGGGTCTT
>JBIKID010000039.1:0-15176 GCA_044361815.1 Ilumatobacteraceae bacterium
AAGCCAGATGCCATCGTGGACATTGCAACATTGACTGGAGCATGCGCTCGTGCGTTGGGTGAAGGCATGGCCGGAGTATTGGGCAACAATCAAAAGTGGATTGATCAGTTGACTGCATCGGCTGCACGCACCGACGAAAAACTGTGGCAGTTGCCGCTAGAGCGTGAGTACCGCGTTGGCCTCGACTCTGTAGTGGCCGACATGAAAAATGTGGGTGGCGAAGCCGGTGCAATTACTGCTGCATTGTTTTTGGATGAGTTTGTTGGCAGCGTGCCATGGGCTCACATCGACATCGCTGGGCCAATGTGGTCAAACTCTGACAGTGGTTGGTTGCAAAAGGGTATGACTGCTTATGGAACGCGACTCTTGATTGACGCCGCGCTCAACTTCAAGCGCCCATCTCGCTAGCCCTTTTGGGTGCCGACCTTGATGTCGCGGAATGGCGACTTGGAGTCGATACCGACATCTTTTGGCAATCCGAGCACGCGCTCGCCAACGATATTGCGCATCACTTCATCTGATCCGCCCGCGATACGCATTCCCGGTGCGCCGAGCAACAACTGACTCCATGCGTACGTGCCCCACTCGCCGGTGTCGACAACGAGTTTTGCTCCAAGGATGTGTGCAACGAGATCGTTAAGACGCTTTTGGTTGTTGACAAGTGCCATCTTGCCGATTGACATCTCGGGACCTGGCAACTGACCGGCACGCATCTTGTCGGTGGCGCGTTGACTAGTGAAACCCGCAACACGAGAGTTGATGTAGAGGTCGGCGAGCATGTCGCGCACGATTGGGTCTTGATCCAACTCGTAATGACGGATCATTGCAACGAGACGAGTATGAATATTGTTTTCGCCAGAGTCGGCTGCACCGATGGATGCTCGCTCGTTCATCAGCGTGGTGAGTGCAACGTTCCAACCATTGTTTACATCGCCGAGGCGGTGATCGTCGGGAACGCGCACTTCGTTGAAGAACACTTCGTTGAAACTTGCTCCACCTGTCATTTGACGCAGTGGGCGAATCTCGACACCAGGCGCGTGCATGTCGACAATGAAGCCGGTGAGACCTTTGTGTTTTGGCAATGATGCGTCTGTGCGGCAGATGATTTCTCCGATGTCGGAAAACTGCGCACCAGACGTCCATACCTTTTGACCAGTAATGCGCCATTCGTCGCCATCGCGCTCTGCTTTTGCTTGCACCGACGCGAGGTCGCTGCCTGCACCAGGCTCTGAAAACAATTGGCAGCCAACGATGTCTGCGCGCCACATTGCTTTGAGATATTTCGCCTTCGCAGCATCGGATGCATGGGCCAAGATTGTTGGCGCAACCATGCCGAGACCAATTTGGAAGGCACCAAGTGGTGCGGTGCGGAACTCGCGCTCAACTGCGTTGTACGCACGCTCATGCGCTGGAGTTAAGCCTGAGCCACCAAACTCTGTTGGCCCGGTTATCCATGCAAAGCCAGCATCAAAACGTTTTGACTGCCAATCTTTTGCTTTTGCGAGCATTTCTGCTTCGGCGTCGCGGCTGCGCTCTTCAAACATCGACACGTTGTCGGTGCCCTCGCCCCATGTGAACTTAGTTTTGACTTGTTTGCGCTCGGCATTGGCCTCAAGAAACTTGCGTGCCGATGCTGCAAAATCTTCTACGGAAATAGGGCTAGATGTCATAGTGTCAAAGATAGTTGGCGCAATCTGGTTTGGGCGAAGGCGAGTCAACTAGTCTCTAGCCCATGGGCCAACCAGTAGCAGTAGTTCAAAAGCCTTCCGCAACGCCAGGGCGAGTACGTTTCGAGATCAATCGGACGCTTACGGGCCAGGGTCATGAGCGCTACTCAAGTATCTCTGCCGCAACTGGCGTTAAACCATCTGATGTACTCGCGCAGCGCTTATTTGCTACAGGCAAAGTGAGCGCAGTTCATGTGTATTCAAACGTGATCACCGTGGACGTTGCCGACGGCGCCAGCAATGATGGGTTGGCAAAAGTTGTTGAAGATCTGTACCAATACTGGAAGCCTGGCATGGCCCCAAAGTCGACCGAAGAGCTGTTGGCCATGGTGCCAAAGAGTGCCGAGTCTGCGGCTCAGCCAACAGCGGACGCAAGTGGTACACCGTTATCGGCCGCCGCGAGCAAGATTCCGGTGTTGCTCTTGGTGCGCAGCCAGGCAGCACTTGCCAAAGCAAAAGCCAACAAAGGTTGATCTTGTGGGTGGCGTCAGCCACTCATCGAATTTTGCACTAGGTTGATGCCCACACCGTGGGTACCAAGAATCTAACTCTTCATGAAGTAGCAGAAATGCTTGGCGTGCACTACATGACGGTGTATCGGTACGTTCACGAAGGCCATCTGCCGGCCACCAAAAATGGACATGGTTGGGTTGTGCAAGCAAGCGATGTGCGTGATTTTAAGCGTGGGGCTGGACGAGCAGTTTCGCCCAGTGATGGTGGCAAAAAGGCGGCACCCTGGTCAGAGCGAATGCTGGCATTGCTGATTGATGGCAATGAGCGTGGCGTGGTGAAGTTGATGGAATCAGTTTTGCGATCTGGAAATGACTTGTATTTCCTTTACCTCGATGTGTTGGTGCCAGCGATGAGTGCGATTGGGATGAAGTGGTCTGCAGGGGAAATTGATATTTTCATTGAGCACCGCGCATCAGGCATTGCAAGTCGGTCGGCGGCACAAATTGGTGCACGTTTTTCAAAACGTGGTGTGCATAAAGGAACCGTGTTGATTGGTTCGCCAACAGGTGAACACCATGTGTTGGGGTCGCAGCTACTGGGCGACCTGATCAGCATGGAGGGATGGAAGGTCGACAATCTCGGTGGGGATGTCCCTTCTGAATCCTTTGCTTCTGCTGCGGTACAGATTTCAGATGTCGTTGCCGTGTGTATCGCATCGACAATGTCAGAAACTCTTCCTGCGATGAGTAAGACAATCTCTCGTATCAAGAAAGCCTCGAATAAACCAATTTTGTGCTTTGTCGGAGGAGCTGCAGTGCTCGACTCGGAGCACGCCGAAAATCTTGGTGCCGATTATTGGGCTGGTGATCCGCGAATGCTGATGCCGTTGCTTCAACAACACGCGATTCGCAACTAAATACGCCAAACAGCCGCCTAATTGCGGCCGGATAGTCGCCTAGATAACTACGAACATATGTTCGCTACAGTGATGGCATGTCTGATTCGCTGCCCGTTGCAAAGGCTTTGCAACCGATAATCCCCGATGGTGTGTTGGTGCGAGGTCGCACCGTGTTGTGCAGCGGCGATGCCGCAATGTCGACAGCATTGTTGGTGGTGAGTGCTGCAACACAAGCCGGTTCGTGGTTGGCCGTTGTTGGTGTGAGCGATTTTGGATTGGTGTCGGCATGCGAGCAAGGTGTGGCACTGCAGCGCACGGTGTTAGTGACGCCAACATCCAACAAAAAAGACTGGACGAGCACAGTGGCTGCAGTTGCTGATGGTTTTGATGTTGTGATGCTTGAAGTGCCACGAGAAGTGAGTGAGTCTGACGCGCGGCGTATACAAACCCGCATTCAGGCTCGGCGCAATGTGCTTGTGTTGGTGGAAACATCGCGTCACGCAACTCCGCGTTCGGTGTTTCAGCCAGATGTGGTGCTGCACACTGTGACCACAAAGTGGGATGGCATCGAACATGGAGCCGGTTATGTGCAAGGACGACTCATTGATGTGACGGTGAGTGGCAGACGTGTTCCACGAGCGATGCAGCATGTGTTGCAGCATGTTGGCTAGCAATGGCTGAGCAGATTGCAACTCGCGTTGCGGTTATTTCATGCACCGACTGGCAAGCAGTTGCGGCACAGTGCGAGATGTATTCGCGCAAGCAATGGTTTGATGCAGTTGCCGTACTACACGCACAACGTGTGGTGGCACGCACTGCATATGCCGCCAGTCAGGGTGTGCAAATAGGCATGCGCCGACGCGAAGCACAATCAGTGTGTCCCGAACTGCACATTGCTACCAACAATCCTGAGCGCGACAGATTGATGTTTGAGTCGGTGGTGCGAGCAGTAAGCGAACTTGTTCCGCTCGTAGAAGTGAGCACGCCCGGTGTGATTTTGTTAGCTACACGTGGGCCGTCGAGATATGTGGGTGGTGATGAAGCATTGGCGCAACGGTTACACAGCATTACGCGTGATGCGCTTGCACTATTGGCCGATGGTCGTCCAATTTCGTTTGGGGTTGGCATTGCAGACGGACGATTGACTGCACTTGTTGCTGCGCATGCTGCAGCCGGTCGGTATGTGGTGGTCGAGCCTGGTGAGAGCGCGCGATGCTTGGCGCAATTACCCGTATCAGTACTTGCCGATTTTGCCGAGATCGATCGCGATGTGGTGTCGTTGCTGCACCGGCTTGGTTTGAGCTGTCTCGGTGATCTTGCTGCAATGAAGTCTTCTGATTTGGTTGGACGGTTTGGTCCAGTCGGTTTCGAAGTGCATCGATTATCACGTGGTTGCGATCGGCATCCGCCAATCACTATTGCGCCTCCGCCAGAGCGAGCAAGCACGCATCGGTTTGAATTGTCGGTCGAAGATGTGAATGTGGTGGTTGCTACTGCGCGACAAGTCGCCGACGAATTGGTGACACATTTAAGTGGACAGGGTGTGAGTTGCGTGCGACTTCATGTTTGCATGCAAACCGATCATGGAGAACAAAGTGACCGCTTGTGGTATCAGCCTGAAGGATTGACTGCAGCAGCGATGGCAGAACGTGTGCGTTGGCAGATGGAAGCATGGATTGCAACACGTGGACTGACAAGTGGTGTGGTGTTGTTGCGGTACTCGCCAGTTGGTTTGCGTGCGCGCGAAGGAAGACAGCTTGGGTTGTGGGGTGGCAGCACTCAGGCCGATGAATGGGCTGCTCGTGCTGTTGAACGATTGACAACAATGCTCGGATCCGACGCGGTGCGTGTTGCACAGTGGCGTGGTGGTCGAGACGTGAGTGAGGCGTTTGCGCTCACTCCTGCCGCAGTAGTTGACATGGAACGACGCGCCGAAACAGTGGTGGTGAAAGAAGCAGCATGGAGCGGGGCATTGCCAACCCCATCGCCATCAATTGTGTACGACGAACCATTGCTGGCGGTAGTAAATGATGCGAATGGGTGTGTTGTGAGTGTGAGTGGCAGACACGAGTTGAATGCAGTACCTGCACAAGTAGTGATTGGTCGACATGTGTACACCGTGATGTCGTGGGCCGGGCCGTGGCCAGTGGAAGAGCGGTGGTGGGACCCATTGCGTCAACGCAGAGCGGTGCGAATGCAGATGGTGCTCGAGCGTCAGGGTGATACAAGTGTGCGTACAGCCACCCACGCAGTAGTGATGGTGCTCGAGCACGGCGAGTGGTGGATGACCGCGCGCTATGGGTGAATACACTCAGGTTGTGCCCACTAACGAGATCGTTGATCAACTGTGCGCACATTTTGCTGCAGCCACGCCATGCGATGAACGCGAACGTGAATCGATTCAACAATTTTTGGTAATTGCCCCAACACTTGACTCACCGTTTGACGAGCACGCCAACGACACGCACATCACCGGGTCGGCAATAGTTGTTGGCAAGCGAGGCGTGGTGTTGCACTTGCACAAACGACTCAACATCTGGTTGCAACCCGGTGGTCACATCGAACCGGGTGAGACGCCGGCAGAAGGTGCGCTTCGCGAAGCACGCGAAGAAACCGGCCTTGATGTGCGACACCCAGACAACGGCCCAGTGTTGGTGCATCTCGACGTGCATCCTGGCCCACGAGGGCACACGCACTTAGATGTGCGCTACGTAGTGATGGCCGATGATGTCGAACCAGCGCCAGGCGCTGATGAAAGTCAGGATGTGGCGTGGTTTAGCTGGGATGACGCAATTGCCATGGCGGATAAGGGTTTGGTGGGTGCTCTCAGAGTGGTACGAACATATGTTCGCTAGCATGATGAGGTGGCAAATGACGTTCCGTATGCACATGTTCCGTATGCAGAGCTGCATTGTCGATCCAACTTTTCTTTTTTGCAAGGTGCCTCGCATCCCGAACAACTTGTAGAGCAAGCACAGTCGTTGGGGCTGGAAGCGCTTGCGCTGACAGACCGAAATGGTTTGTACGGCATCGTGCGTTTTGCTGAAGCGGCGCGAGTGCTTGGGTTGCCAACAGTATTTGGCGCAGAGTTGCAACTCGATTCAGGAAGTCTCGTCATCATCGCTCGCAACCCACGCGGCTATGCACACTTGTCGAGTGCAATTAGCGCCGGCCAACTTGCAGGCAGCAAAGAACATCCAGTGTTTGTGCTTGAACAGCTTGGCGAATTTTCGGTGGGTGACTGGTGGGTGCTAACAGGTGGCCGTGACGGTGCGGTGGCGCGAGCACTTCATGAGCAAGGGCCAAGTGCGGCTGAGCGACGAGTGCAGCAAATGAAAACAGCGTTTGGTAATGACAACGTACTGATGGAAGTGTGGGATCACGGCGACCCACTTGACTCTGCACGCAACGATGTGCTTGTGCAGATTGCACACCGCAACAACTTGAACAGTGTGGCCACTAATGATGTGTTGTATGCAACTGCAAGACAACATCGCCTAGCTACTGCGGTTGCTGCAGTGCGTGAGCGCAGCAGCTTGGACGACGTGGATGCAACACTGCCTCCTGCTGCGACGGCTTATGTGCGCAGTGGAGCCGAACAACATCGGCGGTTTACGCGTTATCCAGGTGTGGTGCAAAGTGCAGCCGAGATCGGCAAAGAAGCGGCTTTTGATTTGCGACTCGTTGCTCCGCGGCTGCCACCATTTCCATGTCCAAATGGGTTGGATGAGATGTCGTATTTGCGACAACTCGTGCAGGTTGGTGCCACGCGTAGATACGGCATACGTCCGACTGACACGCATGAAGATTTATCGCTGCGTGCTCGGGCATGGCAAGTAATTGATCACGAACTAGAAGTCATCGCGACTCTCGGCTTTGCTGGATATTTCTTGGTGGTGTGGGACATCGTTCAGTTCTGCGAACGCTCCAATATTTTTTGTCAGGGGCGAGGCAGCGCAGCCAATTCGGCTGTGTGCTATTCGCTCGACATCACCAGGGCCGATGCGGTGTCGCTGGGTCTGTTGTTTGAACGATTTTTATCACCCGAACGAGATGGTCCACCCGATATTGACATCGACATTGAAAGCGGCCGGCGTGAAGAAGTAATTCAATATGTGTACCAACGCCATGGGCGGCACCATGCGGCACAAGTCGCCAACGTGATTACGTATCGTGCGCGTTCTGCTGTGCGCGATATGTCGCGCGCACTCGGGTTTGCGCCAGGTCAACAAGATGCGTGGAGCAAACAAGTAGATGCATGGGGTTCGCTTGGAGTCACTGTCAAAAATGACGACCACAACATTCCAACTTCGGTGCTCGAACTTGCTCGTGAAGTGCAAGATGCACCACGGCATTTGGGTATTCACTCCGGTGGCATGGTGATGTGTGACCGCCCCGTGACGGAAGTGTGCCCCGTTGAGTGGGGGCGCATGGAAGGACGCAGCGTCTTGCAATGGGACAAAGACGATTGTGCTGCAGCCGGATTAGTGAAGTTTGATCTGCTGGGACTCGGCATGCTGTCGGCGCTGCACAATGCAATCGACTTGATTGAAGAGTTTCGCGGAGTGCGAGTAGACCTAGCAACAATTCCTCAAGAAGATGATGTGTATGCAATGTTGTGTCGAGCCGACACAGTCGGCGTGTTTCAGATCGAGTCGCGTGCACAGATGGCTACCTTGCCGAGGCTCAAGCCACGGCGGTTTTACGATCTCGTTGTTGAGGTTGCACTGATTCGACCTGGTCCTATTCAGGGTGGGTCGGTACATCCATACATTCGTCGACGCAATGGTCAAGAACCCATCACGTATTTGCATCCATTGCTCGAAAACAGTCTTGGCAAAACTTTGGGTGTGCCGTTGTTTCAAGAACAACTGATGCAGATGGCAATTGATGTGGCTGGCTTTACGCCAGCGGAAGCCGACGAGTTACGCCAAGCGATGGGCTCAAAAAGATCGCAATCACGAATGCAACGACTGAGCGAACGACTGTATGCAGGTATGGCGGAGCGGGGCATTGTTGGCGATGTTGCCGATTTGATCTTTATGAAGATGTCGGCATTTGCAAGTTACGGATTTCCCGAGAGTCACTCGGTGAGTTTCGCATATCTTGTTTATTCATCTGCCTGGATCAAACTGCATGAACCAGCAGTATTTTGTGCCGCACTTTTAAATGCGCAGCCGATGGGTTTTTGGGCGCCGCACTCGTTGGTGCAAGACGCCAAACGCCATGGCGTTGTGGTGCGCAGTGTGGACATCAATGCATCTCGTGCCGATGCCACTCTTGAAGCATGTGGGGAATCAACAGGAGGACTCTCGGTGCGGCTCGGCATTGGATCGGTGCGTGGCTTGAGCAGCGCAGTTGCGCGCGAGATCGAAACCAACCGACCGTTCGCAAATATGGAAGACCTCGTGCGCAAAGTGCCACAACTGCACATTGGGCAACTTGAGGCGCTTGCTACTGCTGGAGCATTTAACGAATCGTTTGGGCAACAACGTCGTGATGCTTTATGGAGTGCTGGTGCGGTGATTCAATCGCGACCCGATCGATTGCAGGGCGTAACAACTGGAACCGCTTCACCACAGTTGCCGGGCATGCAGCCAATCGATGAAATGATTGCCGATCTGTGGGCCACCGGGGTTGCATCAAGCGGTCATCCCACCGAATTTTTGCGAGCCGAGCTTGCGCGCATGGGTGTGGCAACAGCAACGGAATTACCAGCATGTGGCGCACGAGGCGACGAAAAAGTATTGGTTGCGGGCACTGTGACGCACAGGCAGCGACCAGCAACTGCTCAGGGTGTGACGTTTATCAATTTGGAAGACGAGACCGGATTAATCAATGTGGTGTGCTCGCAGGGATGCTGGATTCGATATCGCAAAGCAGCACATGGTGCGGGGGCTTTGTTGGTGCGTGGTCGCCTCGAGGTGGGGGACGGCGGAGTGATCAATGTGATCGCAGAACACATAGCGCCACTTTCGGTTGGCGCCAAAGTGATGGCACGCAATTTTCGCTAAATGGCTAAATTCATAGCGACTTACTCGGCAGGTTTTTCGTTGAGCCCATCATTGAACATGCGATATGTCTCGTAAATGTCTTTGCACTTGTCGCAGAGCGGCAATTGTTTTGGGTCACGAGATGGAATCCAAACATGTCCGCACAGTGCTTCAAGTGGAGTGCCATAGATGCGGGCTTCAAGCACCTTGGATGCGGCGTCTTCGCCGGGCTCGGTTTTGACAATATGAGCCATCGCCGGTTCGCCAGTTAAGGCCTCATGTTCGGTGACTGGCTCGGTGATGGTTGGCCGAGTTTTGAGTGGTGTTGGCGTGCTCACACTTCCTACACTAGAGCCATGCCTACGTATGAATTTCGATGCAAGACATGTGACACGGTTTTTGAAGAGCGCCGTGCAATGTCAGAAGCCAATGATCCTGCGCAGTGCCCACAAGGCCATGACAACTCGGTGAGATTGCTCAGTGTGTTTGCATCAGTTGGAGCAACTGCGCCACAGCAAGCGCCTGCACCACGCAGTGGTGGTGGTTGTGGTGGTGGCTGCGCCTGTCATTAACTGACATCGCGCAAATTGATCACTGAACCACGAGTGACAATAAGCCAATCAATAAGTTTGAGTCCTGCATGCCGGCACAGATCTTGGGCGAGTTCTAAATAAGTCGAGTCGTTGCTGCGATCACGCAAATAGGGTTCGACAGTGCAGATGCTGAGCGAAGTTGCGTCAAGAACAGAAGAGCACAGACCAATGGCGTGATTGATGTTGTTTGTGTGTGACGCAACTGCATCAAACGACATCAGACCAACTCCGCGGAGTTGGTTGTCGAGCATTAAAACCATCATCTCCTCGCAAAGTGGGCGACGAAGTGCAAGTGAAAAAACTGCGAGTGCGGCATATGGGCTTGACACTGGGTCGCTGTTTGCGCGTGGAAGGTGGATAGGGGCACGAAGAGTCTGAAGCACAAGGCCTCCTTGTTTATGAGTGACTGTTTATTAGCAGCTGTTGTGTGAATTGCAAATATTGGGGAGGTCGAGCGTGACGATAGAGCGGGGGTGTGGCAACTAGGCGAGCGAGATGAAGATCGCTGCAACACCAACGAGAATTGGGGTTGCGTACTGAAAAAATTCTGGGATCTTGAAGCGAGTTGGCGCAAGTATGACGAAACCACACAATGCCCCTGCCAGTGCACCACCGAAGTGGCCACCAATCGATATGCCAGGTATGGCGACAGTGAGAACAATGTTGATGGCAAACGTCATGCCCAAACCGGTTTTGAGTGGATTGACACCGTGTTCGCGCATGCCAACGACGCCAGCAGCCATGATGCCGAAAACTGCTCCCGATGCTCCACCAGTAAAGGCGAATGGACTCAGTACAAGTGCGCCAGCCGAGCCACCGAGAAGCGATGCGCAATAGATAAGTGCAAACTTGGTGGAGCCGATTGTTGGTTCAAGCATTCGGCCAAGTTGAAACAGCAAAAACATATTCATTGCAACGTGGAGCAATCCAAAGTGCACAAAGCCTGCAGAGATCAGTCGGTACCACTCGCCATTGTCAAGAAACACTCGAGACAACGACATGTTGTACTGAAATCGACCGACTCCAGAGATTTGGCTCCACACGAACAGTCCAAGATTGATTGCGATGATGGCATTGCTGACAACAAATGGGTTGTTGTTTGGCTTATAGCTATTGCGCTGTACTGGCTTGCGCGTGATTGCTGGTGGCGGTGGTGGTGGCGTCGGACTTTGCGACGGTAGTTGTGGCGGGGGAAAATTCACGGAATTAGTGCGGGGCCTTTTCGGCATCTGTGCGGTTTGCCCGGTACCACTCAACTGTTTGGCGTAAGCCATCTTCAAAGTCGGTGTTGCTGTGCCAACCAAGTTCGCGTTCGGCGCGACTGGCGTCAACTCGGCGACGAGGTTGACCATCTGGACGGGTTGGATCCCACATGAGAGAGCCTGTAAATCCAACGATGCGAGCAATCGTCTCGGCGGTCTCGCGAATGGTGACTTCGCGGTTATTGCCAAGGTTGAGTGGCTCGGCAGTTGTGCGCAGTTGTGCTGCGAGCAAGATGGCATCTGCTGCGTCATCTGCAAACAAATAGTCGCGACTTGCAGAGCCGGTGCCCCACACCGAAATTTTGTCATCGCCTCGCTCGGTTGCCTCTACACATTTCTTGATCAATGCAGGAATAACGTGCGAGACAGATTCGTGAAACTTGTCGCCGGGGCCATACAGGTTTGTAGGAATAACAAACGCAAACTGTTGCCCGTATTGCTGTTCATTCACTTGAGCGTGCACGAGCATTGCTTTTTTAGCGATGCCGTACGGAGCATTGGTCTCTTCTGGGTAACCATCCCAGATTGACTCTTCGCGAAACGGGACTGGTGTGAACTTCGGATACGAACACACGGTGCCTAGTAGGACAGTTTTCTCAACGCCGACTTTTCGTGCTGCTTCAATGGTGAGTGTTCCCATTGTGAGATTGTCGAGATACAACTGCGCTGGAGCAACCTGGTTGTAGCCAATGCCGCCGACGCGCGCAGCTAGGTGGATGACATGACTTGGTTTGTGCTGGGCAAACAATTGCTCAGCCACTCCAACCTGTGTGAGATCGGCTTCAGATTGACGAGGAGCGACAACGTTTGCCCCTGCTTGTCGCAATTTTGCAACGACTTTTGTACCGAGAAACCCGTTTCCACCTGTGACTACAACGGTGCGATTGGCCCAATAAGTAGGCGAAGTTTGCTGAGGGGCAGAACTAGTCATGGGTATGACGATACTTACTTGGCACAATGGAAGGCGTGCGGGTCGCTTACACCCTTGAGCAGTGCTGGCACCGAGTGCCTGGAGGCACGGCTGTTTCGGCCCTTGAGGTGGCGCGGGCCATGACTCATGTTCGTCGAGATATTGAGCTTGTGGGCGTATCGGGTAAACATCTTGAAGATCCTCAACTCAACTTTGATTTGTCGATCGATGTAGTTGGCTTGCGGGTTTCGGGAGCATTGTTGTACGAAATGTCTCTACGGCTTAATCAACCGAAGGTCGAGCGATCAATGACCGAGATCGATTTGGTGCACTGCACAACAATCATTCCATTTGCTACGAGCAAGAAGATGGTGGCGACTGTGCACGATCTTGCGTTCTTGCACCATCCCGAGTTTTTTACGCGACGCGGCAATGATGTTTTTCGTCGCAGCCTAAAGATTTTGAAGAAGCGTGCTGATGTTCTTTTGTGTTCTTCACAAGCCACGGTAAACGATTGTTTGAATGAAGGCTTCGAGCCTGATCGCGTGCGTCACGTGTCGCTTGGTGTGCGCAGTGTGTTGGCAACGCAAGATGAAGTTGATCTCGTGCGAAAGAAGTATTCGCTACCCGCAGAGTACTTGTTGTTCGTTGGCACGCTTGAGCCGCGCAAGAATTTGGCTCGCCTTGTCGGTGCATTGCGTGGACGCAGTGACTTGCCACCTCTCGTGATTGCTGGCGCAGATGGATGGGGTGACATTGATGTACCTCACTCAGCAAACGTGCAATTCATCGGTCATGTCGACGACCAACACTTAGGTGCCGTGTATGCCGGTGCGAGCGTGTTGTGTTACCCATCATTGTGGGAGGGATTTGGGTTGCCAATTCTTGAGGCAATGGCGCAGGGAACTCCGGTGGTCACCAGCATTGGTACCTCGACGCAAGAGGTTGCTGGTGGGGCTGCGGTATTGGTTGACCCACTTTCTGAAGAAAGTATTAGAAACGGTATAGATGAGGCGTTGCGCGATGCCGATGTGTTGAAACAACGGGGTCGCGAATGTGCGGCGCAAGCTACGTGGGACAAAACCGCATTGGCTACGGCACGCATCTATGACGAAGTGGTTTTGTTGTGAGAATCGCCGTCAACATGTTGTGGTGTGTGCCAGGCCGCGTGGGCGGAAGCGAAGAATACTTCGTGCGTCAGCTGGCCGGACTCAACGAAATTGCTGCACCTTTTGATGTCACAGTGTTTGCACCACTTGGTTTTAGCGCTGCGCATCCGGAAATCGCGCAATCATTTCGCGTCGTGGAGTCAACTCATAGTTGTGTTCGCCGAGAAGTTCGAGTATTCACCGAAAACACATGGTTGGCAAAGCACACCAGCGGCTTCGACTTGGTGCATCACGGCGGCGGCACAATTCCTTCGCGCGGCAACAACAAAACTTTGTTAACCATTCACGACGCCCAGTACCTCACATACCCAGAATATTTTGGTGCGATCAAGCTTGCATATTTGCGCAATCGCGTACCGTCGGCATTGCATCGGGCGTCGGCTGTTGCAACACCGAGTGAGTATGTGCGTAAAACCCTCATTGACTCGTTTGGCGTGCCTGCAGAAAAGATCTCGGTTGTACGCCACGGGGTCCAACCACATATTGGCCAAGACGCAACGAGTGAAGTTGAGTTGCGAACAAAATTTGGACTGGGCAGTTCGCAGATTTTGTTTATGCCTGCAATTACACATCCTCATAAAAACCACGAGTTTGTTTTGCGAATGCTCGGGTCGGCATGGAAAGACGCTTCGATCAAATTGGTGATGGCTGGTGGAAGCGGACTTGGTGAAGCGCGTGTGAATGAGGTGATCAGCGAACTGGGTTTGAGCGATCGCGCGCTACGTATTGGTCGAGTGAACGCAGCAGATAGAGACGGCTTGATCAAGATGTCTGTCGCTCTTGTGTTCCCAAGCAAGTATGAAGGCTTTGGTGCACCGGCGCTTGAGGCGATGGCGCTTGGTACACCTGTTATTGCGAGTAATTGCGCATCATTGCCAGAAGTGATTGGTGACGGTGGGCTTGTGTTGCCACTTGAAGAGGCAGCGTGGGCGAGCGCACTTACAGAAGTGCATGCACGACGTGATGAATTGGTGCGGCGCGGTCATGCGCGGGCGGCGCTGTTTACCGCTGCCAGTTCGGCCCAAGATTTATGTCGTGCATATGAAAATGCGTTGGGCAGGGCTTCATGAAAAGTGTTGCGAGCGGCAAAAGAATGCGACTAGTCGTACTGTGTCCACACTTTTCTCCGGATATGGCGCCGACGGGTGTGGTGATGACCCGCATCGTGCACGAGTTGGCAGCGCTAGGGCACGAGTTGCACGTCGTTACTTCGTTGCCGTGGTATCGCGAACACGCAATCGAGTCTGGGTGGGGTGGAAAGTTGTGGCGAGTTGAGAAAACCACATGGGGCTCGATCACACGTGTTCACCCATTTCCCGGAAAGACAAAACAAAATCTCTTGCGCAGAGCATTTGGATTTGTGTTGTTCAGTGCAGTGGTAGGCGTGCGCAGCATTGTTGCCGGAGGGTTTCCATGGCGCGTTGATGGAGTGTTGTCTATGTCGCCTCCGCTCACGCTTGGTCTGACGGGTTGGGTCACCAAGCTTTTCCGAGGTGGAATGCTTGTATTCAATATTCAAGACATTTTTCCTGACGCAGCCGCGCAAACCGGTGCGATTACAAATAAGCAAATTCTGCGCGCGGCACGATGGCTAGAACGAGTGAGCTATGAGCGTTCTGATGCTGTTGTGTTGTTGTCTGAAGACTTGAAACAGAATGTTGCCGCCAAACTTTCAACCAAGCTTCACAATCGGCTTCACGTGATTCCAAACTTTGTGGATACATCTGCGATTGTGCCAGGCAACAGAATGACGAGCTATCGACGCGAACTGGGCATTGATGATCGAGTGATCGTGATGTACGCGGGCAATGTTGGTTTTTCGCAATCGCTCGAACTTGTTCTCGCTGCAGCAAAGTCAATGCCAAACATTGCGTTTGTGATTAATGGTGATGGAGCTGCACGAAAGTCACTGCAGGACAGAGCCAAAAATGAAAACATTGGCAATGTGTATTTTGCTGATTACCAGCCGATTGAAAGATTGTCTGAAGTACTCGCATCTGGTGACATCCATGTTGTTCCGTTGAAGACCGGTCTTGCATCGGTCAGTGTCCCATCCAAGATGTATTCAATTCTGAGCGCAGGTCGTCCGGTGCTTGCAGCAATCGACTCCGATACCGAGATTCCGCGCACGTTGGCCGAGAGTGGGGCAGGCATCGCGGTGGCGCCAGACA
>JBIKID010000101.1:0-4632 GCA_044361815.1 Ilumatobacteraceae bacterium
CAGGCTTGCATCCATGCGCCACATTGGCGATGTGTGCAATGCGCTCGCGCGTATCCCACAGCCCACCATTGCCAAGGTGCGTGGTGTTGCAGTTGGGGCGGGGTGCAACATGGCGCTCATTTGTGACCTGGTTGTTGCTTCGGAAAACGCTCGGTTCTCCGAGATATTTGCCAAGCGCGGTTTGTCTCTCGACTTCGGCGGCTCATGGGTGTTGCCGCGCAGGGTCGGATTGCATCGCGCAAAAGAACTCGCTTTTTTCGGCGACATTATCAATGCTGCCGAAGCCGAACGCATTGGTCTTGTCAATCGAGTGGTTGCAGATGCACAACTCGACACATTTGTGCATGACTGGGCAACACGGCTTGCCGCTGGTCCGCCGATTGCATTGGCGCAATCCAAGCGACTACTCAACAATTCTGCCAACGTCACACTCGAAGAGGCACTTGACGACGAAGGTGCTGCACAGGTTGTCAACTTCGGCACCAAAGACACTGTGGAAGCTATGACTGCGTTTATTGAAAAGCGAGAACCACGCTTTACTGGCCGCTAGGTCGAGGCGCTCGTCAACCTAACTCAAGCAAGTAGAATTGCATACGTGCGAACACGATTGGTTTTAGCTTCGGCGACCATTGTGATGTCCAGCGTTCTGTTCGCGCCAACATTTTCGGTTGGTGCAACCGTTCCTCCTGCGCCCCCTGTGGACACCGTTGCGCCACTGGTGATTACTCCTGGCGACTCGGTGCCTGATGAGCAGGGTGTCATTACGGGTGTTGTCGAGACCACGTTGCCCATCAACTCATCTGCCGCAACAACTATTCCAGCTGGGTGCGCGATTCCGATGGCCCCGCAGATGGTGTTTGTGGGCGAATTGTTGTCCATTGCCGACACGACTGCAACGTTTCGAGTTATTCAGGTGCGTGCGGGTACGGCAAGCGGTTACATCACGAACGACACCGTAGAGGTGCGCTATGGACAAGACACAAAGTTTCTAGATGAGGGCACCCGCTACATCGTTGGTGCTGCAAGTGATCCATTTTCCCCGTTGCTTGTTTCCAAGGTTCGCGAAAATGCACCGCTGTTTGGTGGGGATGCAGTGGTGGGTATCAACGGCGCAACTGGAATATGCCCAAATCTTGAAGACCCTGTGCGCACTCTGTTCCAAAACGGAACAAGCATTGATACTGGCGTGCTCGGTCCGCTACTCGAAAACAAGTTACTGATTGTGCTTTCAATATTGATTGCAATAGCAGTAGTTGTCGGCGGTTTGTTTGTGCTTGTGATGTCGCAACAAGTTTCGCGTCAGGCGTCTAGAGGAATGCGTCAGCGACGTGCGCGAAAAAATCGAAATCGGCGAGATTAGTTTTTAAACGCAGCGTTAGCTGCAGCACGCAACTCGGTAACGGCGTGCTTGAGGCCTTTTGGCTCTTTGAACAACGCGCTGCCGGCGATCAAAACATTTGCGCCAGCTGCTGCTGCGCCTGTAATTGTCTTTGGGCCAATGCCGCCGTCAACTTCAACGTTGACTACGTCATCTAAGCCCCGCTCACGAATCATTGCGCGCACTTCAGCAATCTTTGGCTCCATCGTTGCGATGTAACTCTGGCCTCCGAAGCCAGGGTTGACGGTCATGACTAGCACCATGTCAACGAGGTCGAGCACGTCGGCAACAGCGCTCGCTGGTGTTGCAGGGTTGAGCGCTACAGCTGCAGTTGCACCGAGTTCACGAATATTGCCAAGTGTGCGGTGCAGGTGCGTGCAGGCTTCGGCATGCACGATTAAGCGCTGGCAACCGGCTTCCACATAACGCTTGGCCATTACGTCTGGCGTGAGCACCATAAGGTGAGCCTCAAATGGCAACTTTGTGAGCGATCGTGTTGAGGCGATGATGTCGGGACCAAATGTGAGGTTGGGTACAAACTGACCGTCCATCACGTCCCATTGAATGAGGTCGACGCCTGCTTCATCAAGCGCAACAATCGCTTCACCGAGTTTCGAAAAATCGACTGGAAGAACAGAGGGCGCAATCTGAATTGGCAACGTCACGCTCGTCATCCTAGTTGGCTCGCATTTGGGTCGTAGCATGAGATGCAGTGAATAACGAACAGGTGCGTTTTGAGCGGTTGGTCGCTGGCGGAGATGCGCTTGGGCACCTGGCAGATGGGCGAGTGGTGTTTGTGCCGGGGGCATTGCCGGGCGAATTAGTGGATGTGCAGATCACTCAAGCCAAAAAGGATTTTGCGCGGGGCACAGTTGGCAGCATTGTTGAGCCATCGGCTCATCGCGTTACTCCACCATGTGAGCATGTGGCCCGTGGTTGCGGTGGCTGCTCGTGGCAGCACCTCGACGTTGCGCAACACATGGAAGCAAAAGTCGCCATCGTTCGCGAAGCATTGCGTCGCAACGGCAAGATCGAAACGCTCGAAGTGACTGCGGGTGGCGTTGTGCCTCCAACTGCCTCGCGCACCACATTGCGCATGGCCGTTACTCCAGACGGTCGACTCGGTTTTCGCCGAAGCGGCTCCCACGACGTGATCGATACGCCTACTTGTCTTGTCGCACACCCACTGCTCAATGAATTTATTGGCGACGTGCGAGTAAGTGGAGCAACCGAAGCAACCTTGCGTTGCGGTGTTGCGACTGGCGAAGTTGGTATCTGGCTGCACGACGAAGACGGCGAAGATGTGCATGGCGCAACTGTTACTGGTTTGCCGTCGCATGTAGTGGTCGGCCGCAAAGAAATGCTGCATGAAGTCGTGCAAGGTGTTGCGCTACAGGTTTCGATGGCTTCGTTTTTTCAGGCTTCACAAGTTGCTGCAGAGCTGTTGGTGTCGGCTGTTAACGATGCAGCAGGCGATGAGGCATTGTCTGGCGAATACGGTCCGATTATCGATGCATACGGCGGCGTTGGTCTTTTTACAGCAACACTTGTCGACACCGACATTCCAGTAGTGCTGGTCGAATCAAACCCGTCAGCATGTTCGGATGCCCGCAGCAATTTGCATGACCACGATGTGTCAATCGAACAGATTGCAGTCGAACAGTGGCGTGTGCAAGACGCTGGTCTCGTGATTGCAGACCCTGCGCGCAATGGCCTCGGTGCAATGGGCGTTAACACCATTGTTGCAACTGAAGCCAAGCGCATTGTGTTGGTCAGTTGCGATGCAGTCGCAGGTGCGCGCGATATTCGCTTGTTGCTCGACGCGGGTTATGCGTGCGAAGGGGTCACGGTTCTCGACCTGTTTCCAAACACACCACACGTTGAAGTGGTGAGCTCGTTTAGTCGTTCGCAAACAGCGAAATAAGTGCCCCCCCTCGGATTCGAACCGAGGACCTGCGGATTAAGAGTCCGTTGCTCTAACCAACTGAGCTAGAGGGGCAACTACTGACCCCGAGATCATAGGTGCAATAAGGCACTTAATGAAAATGCGCGCAATTTTTCAATTGCGCGCACTCATTAACTACTAGAGAAATGGGGTGGACGAGGGGTCTCGAACCCCCGGCCTCCAGGACCACAACCTGGCGCTCTAACCAACTGAGCTACGCCCACCATGACCAAATCAGTGTAGGCTGAAGATGACAAAATTATTGGAGTTGATAACCATGTCAGCGATGGATTCCACGCTGCGAGCTTCTTTGGCCGACAAAGCCAAAGAGATAACCACACGAGAATTGGCCACGTATGCCGAGCGAACGGCTGGATCACAAAAAGCCAACGCCCGAGCACGCAAAGTGCTGCCACTCGGAGTTCCCTCCAGCTTTCAGGCCTATGACCCGTATCCGTTAGTTATTAGTTCGGCCGATGGCCCCAACATGTTTGATGTTGACGGCAATCAGTACACCGACTACGACATGGGCTTTGGTTCGCTGTTTGTCGGACATCGCCATCCTGCAGTACTCAAAGCGATTGATGCACAACTTCTTCATGGCACATTGTTCGTCAACCCGTGTGAGGCCAATGCCGAAGTAGCCGAGTTGCTGGCTGCTCGCTACGGCCTTCCAATGTGGAGGTTCACCAACTCGGGCACCGAATCGACCATGGACGCAATTCGTGTTGCTCGCGCCGCCACTGGTCGCAACAAAATCGTCAAGGTAGAGGGCGGATATCACGGTCACCACGACGAAGTGATGGTTTCGATGAAGCCACCACTGCACCTTGCAGGCCCTGCCGATGCGCCCAATTCAGTGCCATCTTCTGCAGGCATCTCGAGCAACGTCATCAAAGACACGATCGTCATTCCATACAACGACGCTGCTGCACTCGAACGAGCACTCGCTTCGCGCGAAGTTGCGTGTTTCATTGTTGAACCAGCAATGGAAAACATCGGTATCTGTTTGCCACAAGATGGCTACTTAAAACAAGTACGCGAGATCACTCAGCGCTACGGCACGCTGCTTGTTTTTGACGAAGTCAAAACGGGCATCACAGCTGGCTGGAGTGGAGCTTCGGGGTTTGTTGGAGTGCAACCAGACTTAGTAGCTCTTGCCAAATCAATCGGTGGCGGTTTGCCGCTTGGTGCATTTGGTGGCAAGCAGGAATATATGGACTTGATTACCGAAGGCAAAGTTGTGCATCTCGGTACATACAACGGCAACCCGTTGTGCATGGCTGCAGCGTTGGCTGTTTTGCGAGAC
>JBIKID010000102.1:0-4631 GCA_044361815.1 Ilumatobacteraceae bacterium
TGTCACGAATGCCGTGCGGTTCGCCGGCTGCCCACATTGCTTTGTACAACGCAACCATTTGGTCGTTTGAGGCGTGCAATTCCCAGCCCAATTCGCCAACGTAGTTGACGCGCAGTGCAAGCACTGTGCCAACTGCTGTGTCAATGAGTTGATGTGAGAGCCATGGGAAGTCGCTGTTTTCGAGCGATGTTGTCGTTACCTTTGACAACACTTCACGCGACTTTGGACCAACCAAAATGAGCGAGCCATAGTTTGCGGTCACGTTTTTGATTTTGACTGAGCCATCTGTTGGCAACGACATCTCGAGCAAGTCGAGGTCATGCCACTCAGAGCTTGCGGCACCAACAAGATAAAACTTGTCTTCTGCCAAGCGCGCAATGGTGAGCTCGCTGAGCAACTTGCCATCTGGCAACAATGCGTAACTCAGGCTCAAGCGGCCAACCTTTGGCAACTTGGTGCAGATGATGTTGTCGAGGAAGGCAAATGCGCCTGGTCCCGAAACTTCAATCTTGGTGAAGCCTGGCAAGTCGAGCAGTGCAACGGTGTTGCGGGCTGCTTCGCATTCTTCGGCCACCACTTTGCGCCAACCGTTTTTGCGGAAGAACGAAAGAGTGTGGTCGGTAACTTCGCCCTTTGGATCGAAATATGTAGGACGCTCCCAACCACCACGAGCGCCGTATGCGGCACCTTTTTCTTTGAGCAAGTCGTACAGCGGTGAAACGTATCCAGGTCGACCTGCTGGGCGCTCCTCAAATGGAAAGCCCATTGCATATTCGTTCTGGTACACCTCGAGCGCTTTGTCGATTGTGTATTGCGTTGTTGCGTAGTCCTTATAACGACGACGATCGATGCCCCAGATATCAAACTCT
This sequence comes from Ilumatobacteraceae bacterium, assembly GCA_044361815.1. GTDB lineage: Bacteria > Actinomycetota > Acidimicrobiia > Acidimicrobiales > Ilumatobacteraceae > UBA3006. Next base: position 870 of record JBIKID010000102.1, read on the forward strand.
GGTCGGCCATTGAGTACCCACTCTGCAATTGCTTTTCCGGCACCGCCACCTTGGGCAATTCCGAAACTGAATGTGTTGCAATGGAAGAAGTTGCGCAATCCACGCTCTGGACCCATGTATGGGTTGCCGTCTGGTGCGTAGGGGATTGGTCCGTTGACAACGCGCGCGATGCCGGCTTCGCCAATGAGCGGAACACGATTACCTGCGTCCAGGATCTGTACTTCAAGACGATCGAGTTCGGCTGGCCACAACATGTTTGCAAATTGATCAGGAATTCCATCGAGCCACATTGCAGTTGACTGCCACTCGTATGGTCCAAGAATGAAACTGTTGCGCTCTTGACGCAAGTAGTACGAAGTGTCTACATCGCGCAAGAGTGGAAGTGGAAATTCGCGTGCCGCAAGTTCTGGAATTTCTTCGGTCACCAAGTATTGGTGTGCCATTGTCATGATCGGCAAGTGTCGACCAATCAAAGCCATCACTTCACCTGCGCGATAACCGGCAGCATTGATGACGATTTCGCAATCGATTGTTGCTTTGTCGGTTGTCACTGTCCACTGGTCGTTGTCGTGTTGCTTCATTGCAATCACGCGCTCGTTGCGACGAATGTTCGCACCCATTGTGCGAGCAGCACGTGCAAGTGCTTGTGTTACTTGCGATGGGTCGATGTCACCGTCCAATGGATCCCACAACGCACCAGCAAGATCATGAGTCTCGAGTAGCGGGTAACGCTCTTTGAGTTCACTCGGCGTCAACATGTCGTATTCCATGCCGTTGGCGCGAGCCATCGACTTGACGTGACGGAACTCGGCCATGCGCTCTTCGGAGTGAGCGAGTCGCACCGAGCCAGTGACGTGGTAGCTAATTGGGAAGTCTGGGTCTTTAGCGAGTTCGGTGTACAACTCGGCTGTGTACTTCTGCACCTTCATGATGCTCCACGAGCCAGAGTAAGTAGGTACGTTGCCGGCTGCGTGCCAGGTAGAACCCGAGGTCAATTCGTCGCGCTCAAGCAACAGCACATCGGTGCAACCCATCTTGGCCAGGTGATAGAGGGCGCTGACTCCAGCAATACCGCCGCCGATGATGACAATTTTTACGCGCTCGCTCATGTCAGACCCTGCCTATTTCCCTAGTTAACTTGCCCACTTTGGCCGAGATGGCCGAAGCGCGCCTGTGTCGTATATATATCTATATGTCATAATAGGTCACTGATATATCTCCACCAAAACCGCCGAGGGGACCATTGTGCCGAATTTGCCAAGTAACGCCAAAGTAGTGATTGTTGGCGGCGGCATTGTCGGTTGCAGCGTTGCCTATCACTTGGCAAAGCGTGGAGTAACCGATGTCGTCCTGATCGAGCGCAAGCAACTCACTAGCGGCACCACTTGGCACGCCGCCGGTCTTGTGGGTCAATTGCGAGCCACACAAAACCTCACTCGCTTGGCTCAGTACACCACAAACTTGTTTGCAACGCTCGAAGAAGAGACTGGGCAAGCAACTGGTTTTCAGCAACGCGGTTCGGTGGCGATTGCACCAAACGAAGAACGATTTGAAGAACTCAAGCGTGGTGCATCAATGGCCCGCGTGTTTGGTCTTCCCGTCAACATCATCACACCAGCCGACGTAAAAGATTTAGTTCCACTCGCACGCGTTGACGATCTTGTTGGCGCAGTGCACTTGCCAGGCGACGGTGTTGTCAACCCAATTGACGTAACGCAAGCGTTAGCAAAGGGTGCTCGCGCAGCAGGTGTAAAGATTTTTGAAAACACAAAGGTCGATCGCATCGTTATCGAAAACGGTCGCGCAGTTGGCGTGATTGCCGAAGGCGAAATGATTCGTGCCGATGCAGTTGTCAACTGTGCAGGCATGTGGGCTCGTGAACTCGGAGATTCTGTTGGTGCAACTGTGCCACTGCACGCTGCTGAGCACTTTTACATTGTGACTGAAGCTGTTGAGGGAATTTCGCCAACCATGCCAGTGTTGCGCGATCAAGATGGTTGCGGTTACTTCAAAGAAGATGCGGGCAAGTTGCTCGTTGGTTGGTTTGAGCCAGTTGCCAAACCGTGGGGAATGAAAGGAATCTCGGAAGAGTTTTCGTTCACGTCATTGCCAGAAGACTTCGAACACATTGCACCGCTTGTCGAGAACGCAACGCACCGTATGCCGTTGCTCGCACAAACCGGTATCCGCTTGTTCTTCAACGGTCCGGAATCGTTCACTCCCGACGATCGATACTTGCTCGGCGAACAACCAGAAGTTCCAGGCTTGTTTGTCGCAGCGGGTTTCAACTCGATCGGTATTCAATCATCGGGTGGTGCAGGCAAAGTTCTTGCCGACTGGATTGTTGACGGTCGTCCACCGATGGATCTGTGGGATGTCGACGTGCGCCGCGTGATGCCGTTCCAACGCAACCGCAATTACCTGCACGATCGCACTGTCGAATCACTTGGTTTGTTGTACGCAATGCACTGGCCATTCCGTCAGCCAGAAACCGCGCGTGGTGTTCGTCGATCAGCTTTGCATGATCGTCTTGCCGCAAAAGGCGCATGTTTTGGTGAAGTTGCAGGTTGGGAGCGCACAAACTGGTTTGCGCCTGCAGGCAAAAAAGCCGAATATGAATACACGTATGGCCGTCAAAACTGGTTTGAATACACAGCTGCAGAATGCAAAGCCACACGCGAAGCAGTGGCCATGTTTGACCAATCATCATTTGGCAAGTTCGTGCTTGAAGGCGCCGATGCCGAGCAGATCATCAACAATGTGTCGGCAAACGACATGTCGGTGCCTGTTGGCAAACTTGTCTACACGCAGTGGCTCAACGAGCGCGGCGGCATCGAAGCCGACCTCACTGTTACTCGCGAAGCAGTAGATCGTTATCTCGTAGTAACTGCTGCGGCCACGCAGGTGCGCGATTTCCAGTGGCTCAAAAATCACATTCCTGCTGGCGCACGAGCAACACTCACCGACGTCACATCTGGTTCGGCTGTCTTGAGCATCATGGGTCCAAATTCGCGCGCGCTGTTGCAGTCGCTTACATCGACCGACATGTCCAATGAAGCATTTCCATTTGGCACTTCGCAGATCATCGATTTGGGTTATGCGCGAGTGCGCGCAAGCCGTGTCACATTTGTTGGAGAGCTTGGTTGGGAGTTGTACATCGCAACTGAATACGCAACAGGTGTGTTCGATGCGATTGTTGCAGTGGGCGACAAGTTTGGTCTCAAGCACGCCGGATATCACGCGCTCAACTCGATGCGTACTGAAAAGGGTTATCGCCACTGGAGTCACGACATTTCTCCAGACGATTCACCGATTGAAGCTGGCCTCGGATTCACCGTTGCGTGGAATAAAGAGGGTGGCTTTATTGGACGCGATGCATTGCTCAAGCAAAAAGAAACTGGTGTCAAAAAGCGTCTCGTGCAAGTTGCACTCAAAGACGCAAGCAAGTTGCTCTATCACAATGAACCAATTTGGCGTAACGACGAAATTGTTGGACACATTGCGTCTGGCATGTTTGGCCATCATCTCGGCAAGTCGCTCGGTATGGGCTACGTTGAGAATCATCACGGATTAGCCGACAAAGAATTCATTACAAGCGGAACCTACGAAATTGAAGTTGCAGGCGAAAGAGTTGTAGCTGATGTGCAGTTAGAACCGTTCTACGATCCAAAGAGTTTGCGTATCAAGGCCTAACGGTCGATGGCGCGATAAGAACTACACAGAAGGAGCAATCATGACATCTTCAACAAATGCACGACGCGG
>JBIKID010000103.1:0-4491 GCA_044361815.1 Ilumatobacteraceae bacterium
TACGGGTGCGCCATTGAGCCAAGAAATGCTCAACGCCAACCCAACTGCACGCCGCGCTTAGCGGTCGCGCATTTTTGCGAGCAAGCGCAAAATCTCGAGGTACAACCACACAAGAGTGACCATGATGCCGAATGCGGCAAACCACTCCATGTGTTTTGGTGCGCCTGCTGCTTCTGCTTTATCAATGAAGTCGAAGTCGAGCGCCAAGTTCATTGCGGCAAGACCAGCAACCAACACGCTGAAGCCAATGCTCATCGTGCTTGATCCAGATGGAATCAAGTTTGCGCCAAAGAAACCCGCGACAAATGAAAATAGGTAAAACACCATCAGGCCGAGCGTTGCACCCACAATGATGCGACGGAACTTGTCGGTCACTCGCAAGATGCCAGTGCGATAGAGCACGAGCATGACTACGAAAACACCGATGGTTGCGCCCACCGCTTGCAACACAATGCCTGGGTATTGCAGGTTGAACACTTTGGAAATCGCACCAACTACTGCGCCTTGGGCAAGCGCATATACGGGAGCCAAAATACGTGCTGCTTGTGGCTTAAACATGACACCGAATGCACAACCAAGACCAACGAGCAGTGCAATCATTGCCCAGCTCGGGAATGAAACCGGGCCGCCAACGGTAATTGGTTGCACCGTTGTCCAGCCGTAGGTGGCCGATGCAACGAGCAGCACCATCAAAAACAAGGTTGCCGACATTGCGCCATTGGCTGTCATGGTTTGGCCAGGTGCTTTGGCAGAAATGTATGGAGAAACTTGGCCATCCGAAATCGGTGGATTCCAGGTCGATTTGCCCTCGGCAGAGCCCCAACCGGCTTGGTCTGGGGTGCGCTCAACGGCTTTGGTAAATGCCTTTTCGTTTAACAGTGGGTTTGCCATACCCCGATATTACGACATTGTTACAGGATCTCAATGCCAAACAGGTCACACCCAAAAACCCAAATCAGGCAAGAGTTTTGCGGTTTTTGAGGTGGTGGGGCTTGACCCTGTCGGTATCGTTACCCCGTTCCCGCCTATAAGGAGTCGTAGTGGCCAAAGACCGTATCGATCGTGACGAAGAAGACCTAGTCCGTCTCTATCTCACCGACATCGGTCAATACGCCCTCCTCACAAAAGACGACGAAGTTCGTTTGGCAAAGGCCATCGAGACTGGCAAAGAAGCAACTGCCGAACTTGATAAGAGCGATAAGAATCTCACTCCAAACCGTCGCCGCGAGTTGCGCAAAGATCAGCGCGATGGCACAAAAGCCGAGCGTCAGTTCGTGCAATCCAACTTGCGTCTCGTTGTTTCAATCGCCAAAAAATATCAGGCATCAGGTTTGCCACTTCTCGACTTGATTCAAGAAGGCAACTTGGGTTTGATGCACGCCGTCGAAAAGTTTGACTGGCGTAAGGGTTTCAAATTCTCAACATACGCAACGTGGTGGATCCGTCAGGCCATTACTCGCGGCATCGCCAACACGGGTCGCACCATTCGCCTCCCGGTTCATGCCGGCGACACGCTTGCACGTTTGCAAAAGGCACGCTCGCGCCTCGAGCTCAAGTTTGGTCGTCCTGCAACTCTTGCCGAGTTGTCAAAAGAAGTTGAGATGCCAGAAGACAAAGTGACCGAAGCATTGCGATTTGCTGCCGAGCCACTTTCGCTGTCAGAGCCATTGCGTGAGGACGGCGATGCCGAGTTGGGCGACGTTGTAGAAGACCGCGCAGCAGAGTCTCCATTTGAAGTTGCTGCAACGGCTTTGTTGCCAGAAGAAATCTCACGACTGCTTGCACCTCTCGATCAGCGCGAGCGCGAAATTCTTGCATTGCGCTTCGGTCTCGACCGCGGCGAGCCACGCACACTCGAAGAAGTTGGCGAAGCATTCAACCTCACACGCGAGCGCATTCGTCAGATCGAAGCACGCGCAATGAGCAAGTTGCGCCACCCGTCGAGCGACACCGGCGCGCGCGACCTTCTCTCGGTCTAAAGCCGCAACTGGTTCGCCCGTGCTGTGCACGATCGGTGACCTCATTGAAGATGTAGTTGTCTGGCTCAACAGCGAACTAAAAAGCCAGATAAACATCGGTAGTGACACCGACTCAGTAATTGTGCGCACCCGTGGTGGAAGCGCAGCCAACGTTGCGATGTTTGGCGCACTGACAGGCACACCGTCCCGATTTATCGGTCAGGTTGGCAACGACAATCTTGGTGAGCAGTTGTGTGGATCTTTGCGAAGCTCGGGTGTCGATGTCTGTGCAGTTGCCGAGGGTCGCACGGGATCGATCGTTGTAGTTGTTCAACCCAACGGCGAGCGCACGTTTCTCACCGACCGCGGTGTTGCATCAGACCTTTCAGTTTTTGATGCACAACATCTCGCTGGTGTTTCAATCGTGCACGTACCTACGTATTCACTTGCTCATGACCCTCTGGCCACAACTGCTATCCAATACATACGTGCAGCGCGTGCCGCTGGCGCACTCATTTCGGTTGATGCATCGTCAACCTCGGTGTTGCGCGATTACGGGATTGATCGCTATTCCGAACTCATTACGTCTATTTCACCAGACGTATTTCTGTGCAACAACGACGAAGCTGCATTACTCAATATCGATTCCGAGCACCCAATGCCTGGTGCCGAACTGACCGTGATCAAGCGTGGCGCACTACCAGTCACTGTGGTTACTGCTGCAGGTGTTGTTACCGAAGTTGTGACACCACCAGTTGCAAACATTGTCGACACCACTGGCGCAGGCGATGCATTCGCTGCAGGATTTTTGCCCGTCTACGCAACTTCACGCAATATCAAAGACTCCATAACGAACGGCAACCTCATTGCTGCGCGAGCATTGCGCTCGCCCGGTGCCACACTGGAGACAAGATGAAAACGAATTCTTCAATTATCCAAGTCAGCGAAGAAGTGCGGGATGCACTCGCTTCAAATCGTGCAGTTGTTGCACTTGAATCCACTATTTTTTCGCACCTCGGTTTGCCGTCTCCTGCTAATGCCCAGGCGCTCACCAATTGCATCGCAGCCATCCGTGAAGCCGGCGCAGTCCCAGCAATCACTGCCGTCATCGACGGTGTTGCGCGCGTTGGCATCAACGAGTCAGAACACGAGCGCATTCTTGGCCCGGCCAAAAAAGTTGGCGAACGCGAGATCGCTCTTGCCGTTGCGCAGCGTTGGTCGGTTGGCGCCACAACGGTTTCTGCATCGCTACTGCTTGCCAGTCGCGCAGGTATCGGCGTGTTTGCGACAGGCGGCATTGGTGGGGTGCACCGCGACTCGCATCTACATGGCGACATCTCTGCCGACTTAGGAGCACTCGCTGCGCATCCAGTTGTGACGGTCTGCGCAGGTGCAAAATCATTTCTCGATTTGCCTCGCACGCTCGAATATCTAGAAACACTCGGTGTGCCTGTCGTTGGTGTTGGTTGCAACGACTTCCCCGCGTTCACTGTGCACTCAAGCGGCTTGCCTATTCCTGCTCGCGTTGAAAACGTTGAAGAGTTGTGCGCATACACGCAAGCACACTTGGCTCTTGGTCGCACGAGCGGCATTCTTGCTTGCGTACCTGTTCCGCTTGCCGACTCGCTCGACAAAAACATGATCGATGCTGTGATCGAAACCGCGCTCAAGGCAACTACCGAAGCAGGGATTGTTGGGCCCGGTGTTACTCCACATGTGTTGGGCGCAATTGCTGCTGCCACAGGTGGTGCAAGTGTTGTTGCCAACTTGTCTCTGGCTCGCAACAACGCCAGTGTTGCGGCGCAACTCGCAGTCGCACTCACGCGCTAATTTGCGCAGCGTTTTTGGCGGAGGCGGACGGGAATCGAACCCGCCGAACGAGGATTACTCGTCCCAACCGCTTTGAAGGCGGCGGAGTCCACCAGGCACCCGGACACCTCCGTTTATCACCGTATCTAAACACTTGTAACTAAATCAACGTCACTTGACGACATCTCGCGCACACATCGTGTCTAAACCGATTCGGTGTATTCACACCGAGCGCAGAGTTGGAGGTCGTGATGATTGTTTGTTGGTCTGTCAAAGGTGGAAGTGGCACCACAGTTGTTGCAGCGGCACTGGCTTTGGTTTTGGCCCAACGCCACGAAGCAGGTGCACGCCTCATCGACATGTCGGGCGATACTCCCTCCGCGCTCGGAATGTCCGAGCCGGCATCTGAGGGCATCGCCGAATGGTTGAGTGCAGCCGATCATCCAGGCGCCGAGGCTCTAAACAATTTGATGTTGCCAGTGACCGCACACCTTGGCGTTGTTTCTCGTGGTCGCAACGTCATCGTGCCGTCACTAGTGAATCCAGATCGTTTACGCGATCTCGCAGAAGTGATTGCCTTATCACCCATGCCAACGGTTGTCGACGCTGGCAGTGGTCTTGCAACAATTCCTATCATCGAGCACGCCACTCGCTCGTTGCTCATCATTCGTCCGTGCTACTTGGCTTTGCGCCGTGCATCACTGCTCACCACAAAGCCACACGG
>JBIKID010000040.1:0-14547 GCA_044361815.1 Ilumatobacteraceae bacterium
CCATCATGGCTAGCAAAGAGAGCAAGCACCACGAAGTAAAGAACAATTCCAACGAATCAGTGAGTGACCGCATGAAGGCACTCGACATGGCTCTCGGTCAGATCGACAAGCAGTTCGGCAAAGGTTCGATCATGCGCATGGGCGAAAAAGATTCCATGAAAATCGCGTCCATTCCTACTGGCGCACTTCCACTCGATATTGCACTTGGCGTCGGCGGTTTGCCGCGCGGTCGTGTCGTTGAAATCTTCGGCCCTGAGTCATCGGGTAAGTCAACGCTTGCAATGCATGTGGTGGCCGAAGCCCAACGCAATGGCGGCATCTGCGCCTACGTCGACGCTGAGCACGCAATGGACCCCGTGTACGCAAGTGCAATTGGTGTTGACATCGACAACCTCTTGATCTCGCAGCCAGACACTGGTGAGCAAGCGCTCGAGATCGTCGACATGTTGGTGCGCTCCGGCTCACTCGACGTCATCGTGATCGACTCGGTAGCTGCACTTACACCACGTGCCGAAATTGAAGGCGAGATGGGCGACAGCCACATGGGCTTGCAGGCTCGATTGATGAGCCAGGCATTGCGCAAGCTCACAGCCAACCTCAACAAGTCCGACACAATTTTGATCTTCATCAACCAGTTGCGCGAAAAGATTGGTGTGATGTTCGGTTCACCAGAAACCACAACCGGTGGTCGTGCACTCAAGTTCTATTCGTCGGTTCGTCTCGACATCCGTCGCATCGAATCAATCAAGGACGGCGTCGAGATCGTTGGATCACGCACACGCGTCAAGGTTGTGAAGAACAAGGTTGCTCCACCATTCCGTCAAGCCGAATTCGACATCATGTACGGCAAGGGCATTAGTCGTGAAGGCGCCGTGCTCGACATGGCAGTCGAAATGGGTATTGCCAAAAAGTCTGGCGCGTGGTTTACCTACGACGGAGAGCAAATGGGTCAAGGTCGTGAAAACGCCAAGAATTTCTTGCTCGAAAATCCAGAAATCATGGTGCAGATGGCCGAACGTGTACGTCAGCAGGCGGGTGTTGGTGCAGACGCCGACGCACCAGCTTTCACTGAAAAAGACGACGAGCCAATCAATCTCGACTAGTCAATTCGCATTGACACGCTTTCGTTGAAAAGCAGTCAATTTCAAGGTTTCCTGTCGGCGAGTGTCCCTACACATTCGCCGACAGGGCTGCCATTTCGCCGTATTCGTAAAAAGCGTGACGGTAAACTTGACTGCCTGTGACTCGTAAATATGTTGTGCGCACCTTTGGGTGCCAGATGAATGCTCATGACTCCGAGCGCATCTCCGGGTTGCTCGAGCAAGACGGCATGGAACGAGCCGAGAGCGAAGATGACGCCGACTTAGTAGTGCTCAACACCTGCTGCATTCGCGAGAACGCCGATGAAAAGTTGTACGGCAGTCTTGGATGGCTCAAGCCTTGGAAAGAAAAGGGCATCGAGTTAGGCCGTGAGCGCCAGATCATGGTTGCCGGTTGTTTGGCGCAAAAAGATAAAGACCAAGTGCGCAAGCGTGCTCCTTATGTCGATGTAGTCATGGGCACGCACAACGTTCACCGAGCAGTGGATTTGCTGGAGCACGCATCCATGAGCGGTGGTATCACCGAGATCTTTGACGAAGCCGTAATCGATGACCATGCTTTGTTTCCAAGCGCATTACCGGTGCGTCGTGAGCGTTCGTACAACGCCTGGGTGACCATTCAGATCGGTTGCGACAACACGTGCACATATTGCATCGTGCCAAGTGTGCGTGGCAAAGAAATTAGTCGACCATTCAGCGACATTGTCGACGAGGTTGCTGCGCTTGCGCGTGACGGTGTTACCGAGATTTCGCTGCTCGGACAAAATGTCAATAGCTATGGACGCGATCTTTCACTCGATGCTCGTCGTGCAGGAGATGTCGATATCAAACTACGACCACAGTTTGGTGAGTTGCTGCGTGCTGTTGGTGCGGTTGACGGCATACGGCGCGTTCGTTACGTGAGCCCGCACCCGAAGGACATGAATCTTGAGACACTTATGGCAATGGCCGAGACGCCTTCTGTATGCGAGCACTTGCATTATCCGTTGCAGTCAGGCTCTGATCGCGTATTGACTCTCATGCATCGTGGATACACCGCGCAGAAGTATCTCGAGAAGATCACACAAGCCCGTTCGTTGATAGATGATGCAGCCGTTACGACCGACATCATTGTGGGTTTTCCAGGTGAGACTGAAGAAGATTTTGTGCAGTCGCTTGAAGTTGCTGCTGAAGCGCAATTTGACTCGGCGTACTTGTTTATCTTCTCTCCGCGTGAAGGCACCGAGGCAGCAAAGATGCAAGAGCACTTTATTGCTCCCGAAGTGATGTCGAGTAGGTACGACCGTATGAAAGTGGTGCTCGATCATTCGGCCATTATCAAGCACGAGGCACGCATTGGTCGCGTAGAAGAAGTCATCGTTGAGGGTCGCAATAAGCGCGATGCCGATGCATTTACTGGTCGCACTCGTCAAAACAAGCTGGTGCACTTTAAGTCAGCAGACGCTCTACGTGCCGGTACATACGCAACGGTTGAGATCACATCCGCCGCACGCTTTCACTTGTCTGGTCAATTGATCGAGGTCGGCGCAGAGCCAACACACAAGGTGCGACTATCGGTACAAGCACTGTGAAGCCAATAATCATTCTTGGCCCAACGGCAAGTGGAAAATCTGATGCGGCAATGGCTGCGGCGCAAGTCAATGGAAACACACAGATTGTGGTGTGCGATGCAATGCAGGTGTACAAGCGCATGGACATCGGCACAGCAAAGCCAACGACCGAAGATCAACAGCTAGTACAACACCACTGCATCGACTTAGTTGCGCCGAGTGCGCGCTTTACGGTTTCTGATTACCAAAAGGATGCACGCGCAGCAGTTGCCAAGATTCACGAAGCGGGTGCTAACGCATTGGTGGTGGCGGGCACCGGCTTGTATCTCACATCACTCATTGACGAGTTGAGTTTCCCTGGTGAGTGGCCGGCAGTGCGCGCAGAGCTGCAACGCGAGCCAGATGTTGCTGCGCTCTACAGGCACCTCAAAGCACTAGACCCTGTTGCTGCTAAAAACATCGAGCGCAGTAATCGTCGACGCATCGAGCGAGCGCTTGAAGTATGTATCGGTAGTGGCAAACCATTTAGTGACAATGCGCCAGGCACTGGTGCGTACCCCGACAATGGTGTGGTACAAATCGGTTTGCTCTGGCCACGCGATGTTCTCGTCAAGCGTGTCGAGTCGCGAGTGAAAGCGATGTTGCAACGAGGTTTCTTGGAAGAGGTTGTGCAGTTACGAAAAGACGGTGCAATGTCGCAAACGGCGCGACAAGCGCTTGGCTATGCAGAACTGAACCGACATCTCGACGGTAGGTGCACGCTCGATCAGGCTGTTGGCGACATCGTCATACACACCCGCCAATTTGCGGTGCGCCAAGAGCGTTGGTTTCGTCGTGACCCCCGCATTCGTTGGGTGCACATTGAGAAGGATCCTGTTGCCGAAATTGCCCCAATCCTGGCCGAGCACTTGCGCTAGAACGTAGTGAGCATGTCGAGTCGTCTCTCCTCTATAAAGGTCTCTGTAACCAAGCACAACGGTTTGGGGAATGACTTTTTGGTGCTTGATCGACGCGAGGCGAGTGCGCTGAGCAACGCTCAGGTAGCAGAAATTGATTGGCCAAGTATTGCTCGCAATTGGTGCAATCGAAAAACAGGTATTGGCGCTGACGGTTTGCTGCTGCTTGGCCGGATCGATGCAAACACGCTCACGATGCGCTTGTACAACTCTGATGGCTCGCTCGCTGAAATGAGCGGCAATGGTATTCGCTGCTTGGCGCAGGCTGCACATATGTCTGATGGATTGACCACTGAAGTTGTGTACACAGTGACAACGGATGCGGGTGAGCGACGTGTTGTCGTGACGCCACGTGCCAACGATCCTCAAACAGTTGACGCGAGCGTTGACATGGGCCCAATCGGCACGCTTGCTGAACCAACAGGCTGGGCGACTCTTGAGTGCGATCCGATGAGACCAGTCATGCATATTTCCGTCGGCAATCCTCACGCAGTGGTTGGTGTGGAAGATGTTTCGATCGTGCCGCTCAAAGAGTTAGGCGAAAAAGTTCCGCAAATCAATTTAGAAATCATCGAACCCGGCCCAGAAATCAACGCCATCACGATGCGCGTGCACGAGCGCGGAGCAGGCATTACGCAAGCATGCGGAACGGGTGCGTGCGCGAGTGCGTGGGCTGCAGTGCAGTGGGGTCTTGTGCCAGCGAGCGCGACCGAAGTGATTGTGCACATGGATGGTGGAGATGTGAAAGTGAGTGTCAATGAACCCAAGGCGGGAAGTGTGACGCTCATTGGTCCAGCGCTATTGATGTCGACGCATGTAGTTGAGATCTCATTGTGAGTAACCCGTACCAGCAGGCGCTTGGGCGCACGCTGATCGATCGCACAATTCGCGAACGCATCGTCTTGGTCGGCGTAATTTTTGACGGTCATGACGAAAGCGAGACTGAAGAGAGCCTCGATGAGTTGGCTCAGCTGATCGACACCGCTGGCGCGGTTGAAGTTGCGCGCATGACGCAGCGTCGCGATTCACCTGACTCCACATTTTTTATTGGCAAGGGTAAAGCGCAAGAACTGAAAGAACTCTGCTTGGCAGTCGACTCCGACACCGTGGTATTCGACAACGAACTCACGCCTGGACAGCAGTACAACCTCGAAAAATTGTTGGGTCGCACCGCAATTGATCGCACCGCAGTCATTCTCGACATCTTCGCGCAAAATGCGCACACGCTGGAAGGCAAAGCTCAGGTTGAGTTGGCACTTTTGCGCTACAAACTTCCTCGATTGCGTCGCGGAATCTCTGAGGCCATGTCGCAACAGGGTGCAGGCATCGGATCTCGTGGTCCTGGTGAAACAAAACTCGAGGTTGATCGTCGTCGCATTCAAGACAAGATCGCAAAACTCTCTCGAGACTTAGTTGATCTTGCAAATAATCGTCGCGAGCAGGCAAAGGGTCGTTCACGCAGCGGTCTTGGCGCTGTTGCAATCGTCGGATACACCAACGCGGGCAAGTCAACGTTGCTCAACCACCTCACCGATGCTGGCGTGTTAGTCGAGAACCGATTGTTTGCAACGCTCGATCCAACAACGCGACGTCTCGCGCTCCCTGGTGGTGAGCCTGTACTTGTGAGTGACACGGTCGGTTTTGTACGTCGCTTGCCGCACGGTTTGGTCGAGTCGTTTAAGAGCACGCTCGAAGTTGCTGTGCTTGGTGACTTATTGATTCACGTTGTCGACTCGACAGCGGTCGATCCAGCAGGGCAGATCCTGGCAGTGCGCGAGGTGCTGACCGACATTGGTGCGGGCGACGTGCCAGAGCTTTTGGTATTTAACAAGGCCGACATGGCATCGGATGTGGCAGAAGAGCTGGTTGCAAGCCATCCGGGTTCAGTTGCAATCTCTGCAGTTACTGGCGCAGGAATCGACGATTTATTGCGTACTATCGGAGATCGCATGCGGGCCATTTCCGTTGTGGTGGAATTGCTGATTCCATACGACCGCGGAGACATCGTGGCTTCGGTGCATCGAGAAGGAGAAGTGGTGTCAACAGCAAACGAAGAAAACGGCATGCGTATTCGTGCGAGATTGGGCGATGCGTCGACCGGTCGCTTGTCGCAATTTGTTGTTGATCAATCAGGAGATCAACCAGATAATCGAACGATGGCTGCATCATGACAAACAACTCTCAGGGCTTTGTTCCACCTCCTTACCCGTACGACCGTCTCGATGCGTTCAAGACCGTTGCCGCAAAGCATGAAGGGGGAGTCATCGACCTCAGTGTCGGCGACCCATGTGATGCACCGTCGAGTGCTGTCATTGCGGCACTCTCGGCATCGCACCTCGAGCGCGGTTACCCGCCATCTATTGGAATAGAGCCATTGCGCAGTGCTGCACGATCGTGGATTCAACGCAAGTTCGACATTGATGTTCCACTTGCACAAATTGCGGCATGTGTTGGCAGTAAAGAGTTTGTAGTGACCACACCGCAGTGGATGAAACTTCGCACCCCATCACGCGACACCGTGTTGTTTCCTGCTGTGAGCTACCCAAGTTATGCAATGGGCGCGACATTGTCGGGTTGCAGGCCAGTAGCAGTGCCAATGACGGCAACCGGTGGACTTGACCTCACAAAGATCAGTGCAGACGATGCAAAACGCGCACTCATGATCTGGATGAACTCACCAAGTAATCCAACCGGTGCGCTCGATGACATGGGTGCAGTTGTGGCTTGGGGTCGCAAGCACGACGTTCCGGTGTTTAGCGATGAGTGTTACGTGGAGTTCACGTGGCAGGGCAAGCCGCGCACAGCACTTGAGTACGGCACACAGGGCGTGATCGCATTGCACTCATTGTCGAAGCGCTCAAACCTCGCTGGTCTGCGCGTCGGTTTCTATGCAGGTGATGCCGACATTGTGCATTACCTCAAAGAAGTGCGCAAGCACGTTGGCATGATGGTGCCAGGGCCAGCACAAGCCGCAGGTGTTGTAGCGCTCAACGATGATGCGAGTGTAAAAACGCAGGCCAGTGTGTATCGCAAGCGCCTCGAGCGCACGGCAGAGGTGTTGATCAAATGGTCTGGTCGCAATATCGATTTGCCTGCAGGTGGTTTTTATTTGTGGTTCGATGCAACTGACGGCTGGGAATTTGCCGAACGACTTGCAACTGAGGGTGGGGCGCTTGTAAGCCCTGGTGATTTCTACGGTGCTGGTGGATCAAACAATGTTCGAGTCGCGGTTGTGCAACCCGATGACCGCATTGAGTTGATGGCCCAACGCCTCGGCTAGAGGCGGCGAAGTACGGTAACGAGCTTGCCGTAAACCGAAACTTCGTCGGTTTCAAACTTCATCGGCTTCATTGAAGAATTCGATGGCGTCAGTGTGATGGTGTTGCCATTCTTTGAGAATGTTTTGATGGTTGCTTCGTCACCGGGAATACCAGCAACCACAATGTCGCCGTTGTCGGCAGTTGTTTGCTGACGACAGACCACAAAGTCGCCGTCCAAAATGCCAGCATCGATCATTGAATTACCGCGAACACGCAACATAAACAATTCGCCATCACCAGTGAAGTCCATTGGTAGGGGAACGAGCTCTTCAACATTTTCTTGTGCGAGAACATTGACGCCTGCAGCCACGTCACCCACGAGCGGAACGTGCTTGACTGGGCGCCTCTCCATTGCAACGCCACTGGATGCTTCGTAACGAACTTCGATTGCGCGTGGCTTTGTTGGATCGCGATGCAAGTAGCCAAGTTTTTGCAGCGTGCCGAGATGGTTATGAACGGTGGCAGATGAACTGAGGCCAACTGCTTCGCCGATCTCGCGCACCGATGGCGGGTAGCCGCGCTCACGCATGTTCTTTTCGATGAAGTCGAGGATGCCGCGCTGGCGGTCGGTGAGCTGGGTGTGGGCGCTTACGGGGAGGGAAGTCATGGGTCCATCGTACGGGTGTTCGCCCCCAGAGTCAAACACCTGTTCGGCGAACAAATGTTCGTATAATCCACAACTCCCGAACACCCGTTCGCTAGAGTGGTTTATACGAGATTAAACCCCCCTCAAACCCTTATACACCATCAAAAAAAAGGACTAATCATGGCACTAGCACTGAACCACCAAACTACAACCCGCCAAACAACGACCCGTCAGCATGTTCGCCCTACGCGGCATCTCTACCTCGTTCCCGAGCTTGACCCGACCCCGGTTGGCGCCTACCGCCCAGCCAGCCGACCAGGCTCATTTCCAGCCAGCCGCCCGGCAGCTCGCCGTTCTGCTCAGCATCCATCATTGGCTACTAGCGCAGCTAACGCCACTTCGGTTGCCACTTATCAGCGCCGTCGGCTCGTGGTCTTGGTTGCAGCGATGCTCGTTCTTGGCGTAGTCATCGCAGGCGTAATTGGCGCAACGGGCACTTCGGCTCAAGCCGATCAAGCAGTGGTTGGTCAGTTAGTTGAACCTCGCACGGTTATCGCACAACCAGGTGACACGTTGTGGGCGATTGCGCAAAGGGTTGCCCCTCAAGCAAATATTTCAGAACTTGTTGATGAACTCGTGCGTCTCAATGGCGATGCAATTGTTGCTGGTCAACTCGTTCGAATTCCATAATTCAGTAAAAATCCCAATTTCTATTGATGTATTTGGTGTAATGTGCCAGAAGTGCATTGTCCAAGTTGCTCGTTTGACGACACCAAGGTGATCGATTCGCGTCTCTCTGAAGAAGGGGGCGCAATTCGTCGTCGTCGCAGTTGCACGCAATGCGGCTATCGATTTACGACCTACGAGCGCCTTGAGGAAGTGGCGCTTAACGTTGTCAAACGTGGCGGTGGCAAACAGCCTTTTGATCGCCTCAAAATGATGGCCGGCATCCAGGCCGCCGTAAAGGGCAGGCCGGTTGGCGACGAAATGATCATGGAAATCGCTGAACGAATTGAAGACGCATTGCGTCTTGAGGGCGGAGACGTCACGAGCAATCAGGTTGGTCATGCAGTGCTCGAGCAATTGCGTTTGATTGACGAAGTTGCCTACATGCGTTTTGCGAGCGTCTACAAAAACTTTGATGACGCTGCAGACTTCAAGCGCGAACTTGCGTTACTTGAAAAGCACGCAAACACTTCTCGCGCCTAGTTTCTGTTTCGCGTATAGCGCAAAAACAAAAAGCCTTCTTCTTCAAGAATGTGCGACAACGTAAATCGTTTCAAGATTGGTGATGCTTCGCTGAGTAGACGTGGCTCATTATTTGCTGCAATGTTCGGGCTGATGGTCACATTGATTTCATCGATCAGATCGGCTTGTGCCATAGAGGCGTTAAGTCCTGGACCGCCTTCGAGTTGGACGAACGTGCCATCGAGCTGACTCATTGCATCGGCAAAATCAACAGAACCAAGGCCTGCCCGAACACATGTGACCTTTGGGTTGGATGGCTCGGGGGCGTCTTCGGGGATGATGAGGAATCCAGCGCCGCTGGTGAAAAGTGGGGTTGTTAAATCGAGGTTTCCTGTGCGGGAAACAACTCCTACGCGTAAGTCTTTTCGGGAGGGTGGGCCATAGTCGTCGATGCGAACGGTCGAAGACCCAACCACGATGACGTCGGCCAACGAACGGAGTCCTATAAGTATTGAGCGGTCGGCATCGCTGGACAGGGCGCGCGAATTGCCCTCGACCACAGTTGATCCGTCGAGACTCATGACCATGCATAGGCCAATCGTTGGTCGGCTAGTTGGTTGGCTAGTTGGTCGGCTAGCAGCGCTCATTGAAATACGCGATCGAGTAACGCCATACGCATCTGCAACCGAAATGGTGGCTAGTGGTGTGGGGAATATGCGGCGCACGGCAGTTGAGCCTATTGGTCGGGCGATCGCGGTGTGGCACGATACAGGGATGTCAATTGTCGACCACGAGCGAGTTGTGTATCGCACATGTCCACTCTGTGAAGCAACCTGTGGGCTCGAGATCACGGTCAAAGGCGACAAAGTGTCGCGTATTCGTGGAGACCGCGATGATGTGTTTAGTCATGGGTTCATCTGCCCGAAGGGCAGCACGCTCAAGCAGCTGCATGAAGATCCGGATCGTTTGCGCAAACCACTGGTGAAGCGCAATGGCGAGCACGTTGAAGTTTCGTGGCAAGAAGCGTGGGCCGAAGTTGAGCGCGGATTAATGGGAGTGATCAACACGCATGGTCGTGGGTCTGTGGGCACGTATGTCGGTAACCCAAACGCACACAACCTTGCGCCGTTGTTGTACAACCGCGCTTGGATGCAAGCCATTGGAACGAAGCAACGTTTCAGTGCATCGTCTGTCGACCAACTTCCAAAACAAGTTGCGTCTGCGTACATGTATGGCACGGTTGCGTCTGTCGCGATTCCTGATCTGGATCGCACCGACTATGTATTGATGCTTGGCGCAGACCCTTACGAGTCCAACGGAAGTTTGTGCACCGCTCCAGACTTTCCTGGTCGACTGGAAGCACTTCGTGAACGCGGCGGGAAACTTGTTGTCGTAGATCCACGTCGAAGCCGCACGGCGGAATCAGCGGATGAGTGGTTAGCAATTCGTCCAAATGGCGATGCATTATTTCTTGCCGCAATTGCACACACGATCATTGCGAGCGACAAAGCAGATGTGGGCGACCACGTGCGCGCGCATGTTTCAGGGTTTGATCAATTGTCTGGTGCGCTCGCACCGTTTACGCCAGAAGGTGTTGAGCGAGCAATTGGCATTGATGCACAAACGATTCGCCGAATTGCTGCTGAACTGAGTGACGCTCCAACTGCTCTTGTGTATGGTCGGATCGGAACTACGACGGTCTCGTTTGGTACCACCGCGTCTTGGTTGGTCGATGTGATCAACACGATCACGGGCAACCTCGACAAAGCAGGTGGCGTGATGTTTCCAATGCCAGCAGCTGGCAACCAAACGACACGTGGCGAGTCGGGTACCGGAAAGGGGTTCCGCATCGGGCACGGTTATTCGCGTGTCCGTAAGTCGCCCGAAGCAATTGGTGAATACCCAGTGTCTGTCATGGCAGAAGAGATGTTGACTCCTGGCGAGGGCCAGATCAGAGCGATGGTCACGGTGGCGGGAAACCCATTGTTGTCTACTCCCAATGGCGAGCAACTTGAAAAAGCATTTGAGTCTCTCGAGTTCATGGTTTCTGTCGACATTTATTTGAATGAAACAACCCGACATGCAGACGTGATTTTGCCGCCGCCATCGCATTTGGAGCGCAGCCATTACGACATGGTCTTTACATCATTTTCAATTCGTAACGTTGCCAATTTTTCTGAAGCTGTATTCGAGCGCGATGCCGATCAACCAGATGAGTGGCAGATCTTGGCAAAACTTGCTGGCATCGCGCAAGGCGCAGGAGCCGATGTTGATCCGGCAGTAATTGATGAGTATGTTTTCGGCTCTCTGTTGAGCAATTTATTGAAAGATAAATCTTCACCGATTCATGGGCGTAGCGAAGAAGAGATTCGTGAGATTGTTGGCGCAACAAATTTGAACGGACCAGAACGAATTCTCGACACGTTGTTGCGCACAGGCCCATACGGCGAAGCCTTCGGTGCAAACCCCAAGGGCATCAATTTGCAAACGTTGCGCGACCAACCTCATGGAGTTGATTTCGGCGCACTTGAGCCCCGTATTCCAGAAGTGCTGCGCACTCCGAGCGGAAAAGTAGAGCTTGCACCTCAAGAACTGCTTGCCGACTTGGGTCGTTTGAAAGAAGCAATGAACGCAGTCGATTCTGATGGGTTATTGCTCGTTGGTCGACGTCACTTGCGTTCGAATAATTCGTGGATGCACAACGTTTCGGTGCTGGTGAAGGGCAAGCAACGATGCACACTTCAGATGCATCCGGAAGATGCGCAACGTGCTGGTGTTGCTGACGGTGGAGACGCTCGCATTACGAGTCGAGTTGGAAGCATCGTGGCAGTAGTTGAGGTAACGCAAAATATTCGTCCTCGAGTTGTGAGCCTTCCGCACGGTTGGGGACACGGAGTGAGTGGAACGAAAATGACTATCGCTGCCGAACGAGCAGGTGTGAATTCAAATGTGTTGACCGATGAAGATGAAATGGATCCACTGTCTGGAACTTCCGTGTTAAATGGCATTCCTGTGCGAGTGGAGGCGGTTATCCACTCGTAATCGTTGTTGTCCACAGTGCTGTCCACAGCATGATCCCCAGATAAAACCTGAAAGTCACATGGTTATCCACTTCCTCCACACAGGGGTATTGCCATACAGTGCGAAGTGCATCTAGCAATGGCGCAACGCAACACGGCAGCTGTGAGACCGCAAGGTTTTGAACCTGTGAAAGGGGGGTGCGACGTTGCTGGATGTTTTTTAATATTTCTTTTTGATGTCATTTTGAAGGAGACGCCAAACCGTTATTGAGCAAGGAAAACAGTGAAGAAAAAATTGCCCGAAATTCGACGAGGGTAATTGACAGAGGGTAATTACAATGCTGTAATCATTCCCTACCAGTTGTGGGCAAATCTGCAATGGGAGCGTTTTGGACACAACATCTAGTGGTCTCGAAAGGGACCCCAGATTCAGTGTCTTTTCGCTCTGATTGGAAATTTGCCCAGAGCCCGTAGTTAATGAGAAATATGAGTTTTAAGTCGTTTTATCCACCAGTTGTTACGTATCGAAAATACAGAGAGAAGTAGTCAAAAATGTCAATCGCACCAGAGCGGCTCACCATCGGAATCAGCCGCAAGTTCACCACTGAAGGCGTACACCCATACGACCAGATGGCGTGGGAAAAGCGCGACGCGCGCATCAACAACTGGAAAGACGGAACAATCGCATTCGAGCAACTCGGCGTCGAGTTTCCAGTCGGCTGGTCGCTCAATGCAACCAACATCGTTACGCAAAAGTACTTCCGCGGCACACCAGGCACGTCAGAGCGCGAGCACTCACTTCGTCAGGTCATTGACCGCGTAGCGAACACCATTGCCGACTGGGGCATCGAGGGCGGCTACTTTGCAGACGCCGATGAGGCCGAAGCATTTCGTGATGAGCTGAAGTTCATCTTGGTTACACAGCGCGCAGCATTTAACTCGCCGGTATGGTTCAACATTGGCGTACCAGGAGTGCCACAACAAGCAAGTGCTTGTTTCATTCTTTCAACAGAAGACACCATGGACGGAATCCTCAACTGGTACCGCGAAGAAGGAATCATCTTCAAGGGCGGCTCTGGTGCAGGTATCAACTTGTCCAACATTCGTTCAAGTGCCGAAACCTTGAAGGGTGGCGGAACTGCTTCTGGCCCTGTGAGCTTTATGCGTGGAGCAGACTCCTCTGCAGGCACCATCAAGTCGGGCGGCAAAACACGTCGCGCCGCAAAAATGGTGATCTTGAACGTTGATCACCCAGATGTTGAAGAGTTCATCTGGTGCAAAACCCGCGAAGAGCAAAAGGCCCGTGCATTGCGCGACGCAGGCTTCGACATGGATCTCGACGGCAAGGATTCGTTCTCAGTGCAATACCAGAACGCAAACAACTCGGTGCGCGTCACCGACGAGTTCATGCATGCAGTTAAGGAAGATCGCGATTGGACATACAAGGCTGTCAAAGATGGAGCACCAGTGCGCTCGATCAAGGCACGCGACTTGTGGCGCCAAATTGCAACAGCCTCATGGGAGTGCGCAGACCCAGGTTTGCAGTTTGATACAACCATCAACAAGTGGCACACCGCCCATGCAACGGGCCGCATCAATGGCTCCAACCCATGCAGCGAATACATGCACATCGACAACTCGGCATGCAACTTGGCATCTATCAACTTGCTCAAGTACCTAGACAGCACCGACACCTTCGATGTTGATGCATACCGCCACACCATTGAAGTGATGTTCACTGCTCAGGAAATCATGGTTGGCAACGCCGACTACCCAACAGAAAAGATTGGCGAGAACAGCCGCATCTTCCGTCAGTTGGGTCTTGGATACGCAAATATCGGAGCATTGTTGATGGCTCTCGGTATGCCATATGACTCGACCGGTGGTCGTGCATGGGCTGCCACATTGACATCAATGATGACGGGTCACGCATACGCAACAAGCGCACGCATCGCCAGCCGCATGGGGCCTTTCTCGGGCTTCGCAGCCAACGAGCGCTACATGCTCAACGTGTTGCGTATGCACCGCGATGCAAACCAGGAAATCGACAACATTGATGTGGTGCAACAAGACCTCGTTGCTGCTGCAACACATGCGTGGGACTCTGCTGTTCGCGACGGCGAAGAGTACGGCGTGCGCAACAGCCAAGCAACAGTTCTTGCACCAACCGGCACCATCGGCTTGATGATGGACTGTGACACAACTGGTATCGAGCCAGACTTGGGTCTCGTCAAGTTCAAGAAGCTTGTGGGCGGCGGCAACATGTCGATCGTCAACCAGACAGTGCCACGCGCGCTCACCAACTTGGGCTACGAAGGTCCTGTCGTTGACCGCATCATTCAGTACATCGACGTCAACAAGACAATCGTTGGCTCCCCAGACTTGAAGGCAGAGCACTTGCCAGTGTTTGCTTGCTCGATGGGTGACAACACCATTCATTACGAAGGTCACGTGCGCATGATGGGTGCGGCTCAGCCGTTCTTGTCGGGTGCAATTTCAAAGACCGTCAACATGCCAGAAGAAGCAACTATCGAAGACATCGAGTCGTTGCACATGTTGGCATGGGAGCTCGGCATTAAGGCCGTTGCTATCTACCGCGACAACTGCAAAGTTGGTCAGCCACTTTCCACCGCTAAGAAAGACGGAGAAAAGGGAACAGCCGACGCTGCAGCAGGCCAGATGACCAACACGGTCGAGCGCATTGTTGAAAAGATCGTGCACCAGCCAGTCCGTCAGAAGTTGCCACGCTCACGCCGTGGTCGCACCTTCGAGTTCCGCGTTGCTGATTGCAAGGGCTTTGCAACCATCGGCGAATACGTCGACGGTC
>JBIKID010000104.1:0-4457 GCA_044361815.1 Ilumatobacteraceae bacterium
CGGCACGCAGAAAAATGCAGTGTTGTATCGCGGCGATGTGCAGTTTGACAAAGAAGATGTTGTTGAACAAGGCGCAGACCCACGCATCGAGCAAGTGCTGAAAGCGCGTCAGTTGATTTTGTGCCAAGTGACTAAGAATCCGATTGCCGCAAAGGGTGGTCGTCTAACACAAGAAGTGTCGCTGCCTGGACGTTTTGTTGTTCTTATTCCAGATTCACGAACATACGGAATTTCGAAGCGATTGCCAGAAGGCGAGCGCCGAAGATTGCGCGGAATTCTTGATCGAATCAAACCAGAGCAGCACGGAATTATCGTGCGTACGGCCGCAGAGAATGCGACAGAGCACGAACTGACAACAGACATGACCAGGCTGCTTGCTCAGTGGGATGCAATTCGTAGTGCGGCAGAAAAAGCAAACTCACCAACATTGCTTTACCGTGAGCCGCCGCTCGCTGTGCGCGTAATTCGTGAGGAATTTACAAGTGAGTACCGCGGCGTTGTGATTGATGACCCAGTGTTGTTTGCTGAAGTGCGCGACTACATCCAGGCCTTTAATCCAGAGTTTGCCGATCGTGTCGAGTTGTACAACCCTGCAGCCGACGAGCTTCCACTCTTTGAGCAATATCGCGTGCATGAGCAATTGCTCAAGGCGCTTGACAAGAAAGTGTGGCTGCCTTCTGGTGGTTCGCTCATCATTGAGCACACCGAAGCTCTCACAGTGATCGATGTCAACACGGGCAAAAACGTTGGTAAGTCAAACCTGGAAGAGACTGTTTTCTACAACAACCTTGAAGCGGCAGAAGAAATTGCGCGACAATTGCGCTTACGCGACATTGGCGGCATCATCGTCATTGACTTCATCGACATGGAGATCAGGGAAAACCGTCGCAAGGTGCTTGAGTCGTTCAAAGATGCGCTTGCGCGAGATAAGACTCGCACTCAAGTATTTGAGATTTCGGAACTTGGTCTTGTGGAGATGACCCGAAAACGCATTGGAGAAGGATTGTTGACGAGTTTTGCCGATGCCTGCGCAGTTTGCGACAGTCGCGGATTTACGCTCGATCTGTCAATGCTTGACTAAATAACCCCCAACCGGTGGTTGGGTTACTGGTAACCAAAGGGATAGAGTAGGGACTTCTTATGTACGCAATTATCGCATCCGGAGGCAAGCAAGAGAAGGTCGCCAAGGGCCAACAGGTCCATGTCGAACTGCTCGATGCTCAAGAGGGCTCAGAGGTGAAGTTCACCCCAATCATGCTTGTGGACGGTTCAACCATCTTGACCACTCCTGCACAGCTCGCTCAGTCGTCCGTAACCGCAAAAGTCATGGGCATTGCTGCTGGCCCAAAGATCGACGGCTTTACTTACAAGCGTCGTACCAACCAGCGTCGTCGTTTTGGTCATCGCCAAAAGTACTCGGTGATTGAAATCACCAACATTCAGAAAGGCTAATTCTCATGTCGAAAACCAAGGGTGGCGGTTCAACCCGCAACGGTCGCGATTCGAACGCGCAACGACTCGGCGTCAAAGTATTTGACGGCACAAAGATCACTGCAGGAACAATTTTGATTCGTCAACGTGGCACAAAAGTGCACCCAGGTAACAACGTGGGCATTGGCAAAGACGACACGCTGTTTGCCCTTTCGCACGGCAGTGTCAAGTTTGGTGAGCGTCGTGGCCGCAAGGTCGTCGACGTCATTCCAAACATTTAATTCGTTGCAATAACTTTCATAACGAATTAATTCGTATCGATTCCCTGAGGGAGTCTGCTCGTATCCCAACCCAGCAGTGCTACGCCCTGACGGCATGCAAACCTGTCTGTCATGCCGCCAACATATGCAACTGCGTTGTGCAGCGCTTCTGTTGAGTGTGCGGGTGCAATGTGTTTGGTAAGGCTCGCATCTTGAGCGTTGTCTGTGAGCATCAAATGCGGATGACTCGCATAGTGCTCGACAAGCGCTTGTAATAAATCAATCACTGATTTTGCCTGGTTGCGCGAGGCATCGCGCATGTAGATGTTGTCGTAGTTGAAGCGACGAAATTCTGCAAGAGCATCAGCCTGTGCTGGTTGCATGCCGATACGGCCGGTTGCGGCAGTTGCCGCGATCATTGATGAAATAAACGAACGAAGTTGTTGTGAGCGGGCAGTGCCGCAATGTGTGCGCACTTGTTCTGGAAGTTGATCGAAGGTGACAATTCCGGTTGCTGCGGCATCTTCAAAGTCGTGACACACATATGCAATGCGATCGGCCCAAGAAACAACTTCGCCTTCTGGGGTCATTGGTGCTGGACGTGACCACGAGTGGTTGCGAATGCCGTCGAGGGTTTCGATGCACAAATTGAGAGGGACCAGTGTTACATCGGCGCCCCAAACGGCATGATCAAAACCTTGTGGAACGAACGGGCTCAGTGCATCTTCGGATGCGTGTCCACCTGGTCCATGTCCGCAGTCATGACCGAGAGCAATTGCCTCGGTAAGAGCGACGTTGAGCGCTAAGGCTCGCGCAACCGACGTTGCTACTTGGGCAACTTCGAGTGCGTGAGTGAGACGAGTGCGTTGATGATCTTGTGGAAACACAAACACTTGGGTTTTGCCTGCAAGACGACGAAATGCTGATGCATGCAAGATGCGGTCGCGGTCGCGTTCGAAACAGGTGCGAAATGGGTCTGCTTCTTGGTCAATTGCGCGATTGCCGGCTCCAAATGCGCGAGTGGCGAGTGGAGCAAGAACTGAGTCTTCGCGTGACTCACGCTCAACACGATCAATGATTTGCCGCTGACCAGGGCCTGACCACGAGTCTTTGTGAGCAAAACGAATCTGATCGTCTGAAGCAAAGCCGTCCATTGTTTGAGCCCATGCGACGCTGCGCGAAATTGGTTCGGATGTCATATATCTACACGATACGTGGAGGGTGTACTAGTAGGATTGAAAGCCCCTATGAGTGCCTTTGTCGATGAAGCCCAATTAAACGTCCGCGGTGGCGACGGTGGTGCAGGCTGCGTCAGTTTTAGGCGTGAAGGCCCTGTTGCATTTGGTGGTCCAAACGGCGGCGATGGTGGCGACGGCGGTTCGGTATGGCTTGTTGCCGATCACAACGTTGCTTCGTTGTTAGCTTTTCGCGATCACCCCCACAGACGGGCAGGCGATGGCGTGCACGGAATGGGCAAGGATTTGCACGGCCGCCGTGGCGAAGACATGATCATCAAGGTTCCTGAAGGCACCGTTGTGCGCGATATGTACACGGGCGAAATTTTGGCCGACTTGGCTGTCAACGGCACTCGCTGGCAATCTGCCAAAGGTGGTCAGGGTGGACGAGGCAATGCGCGCTTTTTGTCGAACCGTAGGCGCGCACCAAAATTTGCTGAACAAGGCGAGCATGGCAAAGACCGCTGGCTAAAACTTGAACTCAAATTGATGGCCGACGTAGCACTTGTTGGTTTTCCAAACGCTGGCAAGTCAACATTTATTAGTTCAGTGAGCGCAGCAAAACCAAAAATTGCTAACTATCCATTTACCACGCTTGAGCCACACCTTGGCGTCGTGCGCATGGGCGGTTCGAGTGAATTTATCATCGCTGATATTCCAGGAATTATTGAAGGTGCTAGCGAAGGTCGCGGACTCGGACACCAGTTTTTGCGCCACATCGAGCGTGCTCGCGTATTGTGCGTGCTTGTGGACCTTGCACCGATGGACGAAGTGTCTGCCGATGAGCAAGAGCGAATTTTGTTGCAAGAGTTGCAGGCCTATCAGCCAGAGTTGCTCGAGCGACCACGCATTGTTGTTGGAACCAAAACAGATGCAGCAACCGAAGAAGTAATGCTTGCATGGAAGGGCCAACGGATGTCGGCTGTGACCGGTGATGGCGTGAGACCAATATTGGGCGCGCTCGCAGAGTTGGTGCAGCGCGCACGCACACTCGTGCCATCTCAAGAGTCATCGGTTGTAATTCGTCCAGAACCAGAGGGCACACATATTGAGCGCATGGGCGACAACGAATTTAGATTGATTGGTCGCGATGTTGAGCGGTCGGTTGCATTGAGTGATGTGTCTACACCCGACGCACTTAACTACATTGATGAGCGACTCAAGCGACTTGGTGTGGCACGACTGTTGTCGCGAGCCGGAGCAAGTGATGGAGCAGTTGTGCATATTGGGGCCTTTAGTTTCGAGTACACACCGGAGACGTAGAGATGCGAATCGTTGTAAAAATTGGTACATCATCAGTAACTGATGAGCATGGCGCCATCAAGAACGAAGCAATTCGTTCATTGTGCGAGCAGGTGGCTCGAGTGCGTAGCGAGGGCAACGAAGTGATCGTTGTTACGTCAGGGGCGATCGCAGGCGGTGTAGGCGCTCTTGGTATGGCTCAACGCCCAACCGACACTCAGACTCTGCAGGCACTTGCTGCTGTTGGACAAAGTCAGTTGATGAATAAGTACAACGAACATTTGGCCAC
>JBIKID010000041.1:0-14455 GCA_044361815.1 Ilumatobacteraceae bacterium
GCTCGATGTTCGTTTATGCAAGAGCGGCGAGATGATTGTGCATCACAATCCGGTGCTGAGCGACGGCCGTCAAATCAATTTGCTCAATTACAACGAGCTGCCAAGCCATGTATGCACGCTTGCAGAAGCGTTAGATGCATGCGAAGGCATGTGGGTCAATATTGAAATCAAGAATGATCCGAGTGAGCCCGATTTTGATCCTGCTGAAGTGCTTGCGGGCAAAGTAGTTGCGATGTTGCGTGGCCGCGGTGCGCCAAATCAGTGGCTGATTTCGTCCTTTAGGCGCGAAACGATCGACGCTGTACACGCATTGTGGCCAGAGTTGCCAACGGCATGGCTCACCATGACAGTTGATGACGCACAGGCCGAAAACGTGGCCGCAGATTTGCGAGCGAGCGGGCACAGCGCGCTTCACCCGTATGTCAAAACTCTCACGCAGCACGTCATCAACACGATGCATCTGCATGGTCTAAGCGTCAACACCTGGACGATTGATGATCCTGTGCGAATGGCTGAGCTACTCGGCTGGGGAATCGACGGCTTGTGCACAAACAAGCCCGATGTTGCACTCGATGTGATTGCCCAAAATAACTAGTTAGAAATCGATAGTCGGGCGCACCAGCAACAAAGCAGCAGGGCAGTGCTCAATCTCGAGCGAGGTTGTTTCGCCCAAGTAATCGCCGTCGAGTTGGTACGGAAACGGTGCGGGGAAACTCAAGGAAACCTTGTCGACATCGGTTGCTATGTCAACACTCGACGAAGGATGCACACCGTCACCTCGCAGTGCGCTGTACAGGGTCTTCATGATCAGCGGCGTAGTCATTTTGCGGAAAGTGACGACAGTCAATTTTTTCTCGAGCGCTGCAGCCGGCGCCAAGTTGATGGCGTGCTTGCCAACATAGGTGTATGGGTTGGTGTTGAGTACCACGGTGAAGAATGCGTTTGGAATGTGTCGCCCATCAACGTCAAGAGTGAAGTGTGGGTACTTGCGGTTGTACGAAACAAACCACGCCTGCATTGCGGCGTAGGCAAACAATGGTTGGCCAACAAGACGCTTCAGCGATGACCTTCGCTCCACTTGCTCTACGACTGCTGCGTCATATCCGATGCCGGCGTGAAAACAAAAGTAACGACCGTTTGCTTTACCAAGACTGACACGTTCGATTTCGTTGCGCTCAATACCAGTGGTCAATTGAGTGAGTGCAACCATCGGTTCGTTCGCGATGCCTAGCGAGCGCACAAACACATTGGTCGATCCGCCCGGCAACATTGCTAGAGCGGTGTCACTGCCAGCCAAACCTGTGGCAACCTCGTTCAGGGTTCCGTCGCCACCAAATGCGACTACGCAGTCAAGACCTCGAGCCGCGGCATCCTGGGCAAAACGGGTGGCGTGACCTCGCTCGTTGGTTTCCACCACCTGCACGTCATGGTTCTTGGCCAGGTGCTGGTGCACAAGCACCGTGTTGCGGGGCGTTACCGAGGAGGCAAACGAGTTGACAATCAGCAGAATACGCAAGGGATAAATTTTACCGCCACCTACTGGTAACTCGTGTCACAGCCACATATTCCATGGTTTCGGGTTGGGTAAAAGCCTTACGCATCGGTAACAATGGAGGCATGAATATCGTCGTATGCGTCAAGCAAATTCCCGACCCAGCCACCCCAGGTGCTCTCGATAGCGCCACCAACGCACTCAAGCGTGACGGCAAACTCATCTTGGATGAGTCTGATGGTTACGGCGTCGAGATGGCGTTGCAACTTGTGACAACTGCAGGCAGCGGCGAAGTGAGCGTTGTGTCGATGGCGCCGAACGGCGAAATGTCCGGCATGCGCACTGCACTTGCAATGGGCGCAGTCAAGGGTGTGCTCGTGAGTGATCCAGTTCTTGCTGGTTCCGATGCGTTGACCACAGCAAAAGTTCTTGCAGCAGCAATTCAGAAGATGGGTCCTGTCGACTTGATCATCGGAGCAACCGAATCATCCGATGGGTACACCGGCACAGTGCCAGAACAAATTGCAGAGTTGCTCGGCATGCCGTCAATTACGTTTGCAAAAAAAGTTGAAGTGTCTGGCACAACCTTGAAGGTTGATCGCCAGAGCGAAGCCGGTTACGACGAAGTCGAGTGTCAGCTTCCTGCGCTTATCAGCGTTACCGCTGGTGTGGTCGAGCCTCGTTACCCAAGCTTCAAAGGCATCATGGCTGCAAAGTCAAAGCCAGTAGAAACATTCACAGCATCTGACCTTGGTGTCACTGCAACTGGTTGGGCAGGCGCCGGACAAAAAATTGTTTCGGTTACACAAGCAGAAGCACGTCAAGCCGGTGAAGTCGTTGAAGACGACGGCTCGGCATTTGAAAAAATCGTTGCATATCTCGAAAACCTGAAAGTGATCTGAGGACAACATCATGACAATCAACAACATTTGGGTATTCGCACAAGCCAACGGTGATGTGCCAACAACCGGCACACTCGAGTTGCTTGCAAAGGCACGCTCGATCGGTGCATCAGTGACTGCATTCGTGGGCGGCGACGCAACAGCAATTGCTGGTGCTCTCGGCGAGCACGGCGCAACAAAGGTGTATGCAACTGGTGACTTGGCTGGCAAATTGTCGGGCCCTGCAGTTTCGGGTGCAATGAAAGCTGTTATCGACGGCGGAGACATGCCAAACGTGATCATGTTTCCGCAAAACTACGAAGGCCGTGACATCATGTCGCGTTTGTCGGTCAAGCTCGATCGCACAGTGCTCACCAATAACACTGACATTGCAGAGTCTGCAGACGGCGTGATTGCAACGACACCAATTTTCGGTGGTAACTCACTTGTAGCCACAGCATTCACCGGAAGCGGCCCACACTTGGTGTCGTTCCGTCCAAAGAGTTTCGTTGCCGAGTCAGCTGGCGGAGCAGTAGCGCCGGTTGTTGCCGCACCAATTCCAGACCTTGGCAATGCCGGCAGCGCAAAAGTCTTGGCAGTGCATGTTGAGGCAAGCAGTGGTCCAAAACTTGACGAAGCAGCAATCGTTGTTTCTGGTGGTCGTGGCTTGGGTGAAGCAGGCAAGTACACACTCGTTGAAGAGCTCGCAACATTGCTCAAGGGTGCACCTGGTGCATCACGCGCAATCGTCGACGCTGGCTGGGTTCCTTACAGCTACCAAGTCGGTCAAACCGGCAAAGTTGTGAAGCCAACTGTGTACATCGCAGCAGGTATCTCGGGCGCAACGCAGCACATGGTGGGTATGAAGGGTTCAAAGAACATCATTGCCATCAACAAGGACAAAGAAGCACCGATCTTCGGTGTTGCAGACCTTGGCATCGTGGGCGACGTGCACAAAGTGTTGCCACAGCTCATCGAGCTGCTCAAATCACGCGGCTAATTACTAACGCTTTTTAGCTGGCTTCGCTTTTTTGCGGGCCGGCTCAGGTATTCCGAGTGTCATACATATAGAGCGCTTTGCAATGACATCCCACTCATCTGCAAGCGGGTGAGTTCCATTCATCTCAATGAGGCGGCGCGAGTTGACCACTCCGTTAAGCCACGCTGCAAACATCTCGGTATTGAAATCGTCTCGCACCCAGCCTTTGGTCTGTGCAAAACCTAAAGATTCACCGACTATTTTGTTTGAAATATCTTGAGCAAGAGCCAACTCCTTCGACAGTGTTGGCCGGTTGATCGCATTGCCAAGCACATTGAGGCGTGAATTGCGAATTACTCGTCGGTCGGGGGCAAACATGGTCTCCAAGAACCGATGCGCAATCTCGATGAATTGTGTCTTGGTTTTACACGTATGGACTGCAGCAGTAAATGCTTCACCCAACTGGCGTTGCCCGCGAGAAAAACGAAAAGCCTGAGCTTCATCAATCAATCCTTCACGGCTGCCAAAGAAGTGATAAATCGACGGGGCAGTGATATTGCACGACTTAGTGAGATCTCGTATGCGTACGGCACCTTCACCGCCTTTGTCGATTGCGGCTGCGGTTGCCTTGAGCAATCGCTCGCGGGTGGTGTTTATCTCAGCCATAAATAAATCCTAGTTAAAAATTTTCACTCGGCAGTGTTGCTCCGCAAACTCTAATAATGTTAGATCTCACAGAGAAATGACAAAATGAAGGGATCTCGCATGAAACTTGGCCGATTTATTGGTATCAAAGAGGTACTTTCACAGAGTCAGGGCAATCGAACGCGAGTTGGCGGAAGTCTTCTGCTGCGAGTTACTGCCGCTATCGCACTCTGTGGTGTTTTCATTACTTCCGGAGTTCCGTTGATGTCGAGCCATGTTGCATTAGCAAACGGCACCACGCCGCAGTGTCCAACAAGTCTGAGCGGTAGCACTACCGATGCGAACGATTCATGGGGACAAATGTCGCTTAGTTTTACGCCGGGGTCAGATGGTGGATCTCCCATCACCAATTATGAATATCGCAATAACAACGGCACTTGGACGGCATTTAACCCACCAACTACAACACAGCCATTTGTTTTTAATTTCACAACGTTCAACTTCCCTCCACCAACTGTAAGCATTGAACTCAGAGCGGTGAACGCAAACGGACCGGGAGTGGGTAGCAACGACAGTTCATGCAACCCAAGATCGAGTGGGTCGGTCACTTTGCTAAGTCCAGGTCTTCCGCACGCACCAATAACTGCAACAGCAACTGCTTTAGATGGTTCGGCCAGCATTGAGTTCACACGTGGGTCTAATGGTGGTTCTCCAATCACGAACTATAAATATTCCATCGACGGAGGAGTGACGTACATTGCGTTGAATCCTGCTAATGCAACAAGTCCACTGATTATTCCGGGTCTCACTAATGGAGTACTCACCACAATTCATTTGATTGCGGTGAATGCAAACGGTGACACCTATAGGCCATCTAGATACGCAAAGACTGTCACGGTTACACCTGCTGCAACTTCTGTAACAACGGTAGCCCCTGTAACAACGGTTGCTCCGGCAACGACGGTTGCCCCAACTACGACTAGTTCGCCATCAACCAAACCTGACTTAGTGGCCTCTTCTGATTCTGGCTATTCAGACACTGACGACATCACTTTCGACAACACTCCAACAATTTCGGTGTCAGAAAGAACTAACGGTTACTTGGTGAAAGTAGCAGCGGTGAAAGACTCCAAGACAGTATTTTGCACATTTATCGCTTCACCGACAGTGACAAGTTGCGCGCTTGGCAAGCTGGCCGATGGGGTTTGGTCAGTGACTTCGCAACAATCTAAGGCTGGTGTAACTTCGCCAAAGTCTCCGGTTCTTAAAATTACTATTGACACTGTTGCACCAATCGTTACTGCCTTTTCAACAACTGCAGCTAATGGAAAAAAGAATGCGGGTGAAGAGGTACAGATAAGAGCGACTGTGAATGAAAGCATCATTCCAGGTGGATCTCTTACTGCGACTTTGGATACTGGAGCAAAAGTTGTCGTAACTCAAACAGCTGCAACCACTCTGGAAGGAACATACGTAGTCAAAGTCGGGGATTTCAGTAGCGACCTAACAGTCGATTCGTTTGTCCTAAAGTCGGCACCAACCGACATTGCGGGAAACATAATGAAAAAGACCCCTGTTCCTCAGGGTGTAAAAAACATCGGTGGAGCAAAAAATATTGTTATCTCAGGAAAAGCCACTTCGGCGCCAGTCACTACTGCTCCATCGGTTCCAGTCGCGCCAGTTCCAGTAGCGCAGGTTCCAGTCGCGCCAGTTGTGGACAACAATGCCCCTACGGTTCTTGAATGCAAGACCGAAACGAGCGCAAAGAAATCCAACCCACCAGTTTTGGTTGGTGAAAAGTTGTCAGACGGCATCATTTTTAATGCTGATTCACCGAAACTGGATGCCACAGACAAACGCGAATTAGATCGTGTGGCGAACGTGATGGCTCAGCGAGGTGGACTCGTGCTTGTCTCTGGGTTTGCACGTAAGAATGGAATTGACTCAGCCGAATATCTTAAGAATCTTTCGCTGAAGCGTGCCCGCAATGTTTCTGATTATCTGGTCGCGAAAGGTGTTCGCGTGTCCATGCGGTATGAGGGATTCGGGGCTGTAACAAAAGACATTGGTACGAGTGTGCAGCGCAAAGTTGAACTCAGGTGGCTTGATGATTCCGACAAAACTGCGTACGTAAAGAAATGTGTGACCCCGTAACTATTTGAGGTAGTTGGAAAGAAACGCAAGCGAGGCAATGACAGTGCCGAAGACTGCGATATTGGTCGCGATCATCCAACCAACATTGTTTATTAGGTGATGGGTAAGGCGATATTCGATTCGGTTAAATCCCTCATTCATGTCGCGGCGCAGTTCATTGGACGCGCGATCAACAGCGTCAAAGCGCCTGTCCACAGCATCAAACCGGCGGTCTACCGCGTCAAACCGCTTGTCCATATTTATGGCCAGTTTGCGCATGTCATGGCCAGTCGCGTTCCTGTCCAAGTTTTCAGTGAACAGTTCTTCCACTAGGTGCTCCGCTCGTTTGTCTTCCATTAATGCCGTCACCCTGGCTCCTATTCGTTGTTTGTGTTACAACGATGTGTGCGGCTGATTGCATTAAATGCTGTGAGTTTTAGTGTTACACAGGTCGTGCTCTGGTTGTCAAGCAACCGAGTCTCGGGCATTGATCGCCCAAGATAAACCGCGTTGCTCGTCAACGATGATGATTTGCAGTTGCCAACCCGTTGGGTTCTGGTTTGCGTCAAACCACCACCATTTCAACGAATGCAGCACGTCACCCATCTCATCGTTCTTGAGAGGCCATTGGTCTGAGCGGCCCGAGAGTGCGCCAAGCAACCACCATGAGCTGTCACGCCCTGCTGCAGCACCACGACGCCGACCAAATGCACCACCGCTTGCGCCGGCCCAAGCCAACAACGCCAACGCCTGAGATGGCTGAAGCTCGCGCAGTGTTGCTGAAGCAACTTCAATAGATGCAAGCGCATGAGTTTCGCCGCCGCGTGCTGCACCAACCTGCAATGTTCCATTAGAAGAAGTGGACCAGGCACCAACAAGTTGATGAACAGCATCTACAACACCATTGTCTAGAACATCTTCAGACTCCGACGAAAGGGCGGCTACCACGACACGGCCCGTAGAGGTTGGCGGAAGCTCAGGTGACGGAAACTCTGCAGAGTTATCGCGATAGATGGCTAGCTCGTAGTTGGGCTCCCATAGTTGCAACTCGAGTGGAGTCTCGAGTGCATCAAAAACGTCATCAGGATTTTCGATGTGCTGGCCGCGCAGTGCACATTCGTGTGCAACGAACGATGCGATTGGCGAATGTGGCAACTCGTGTTGTAAATCCGACCACTGATGGCTCTGGGCAATTACTTCGGTGAGTGGTCCGAGAGTAAACCTTCCGGAACCTTCATCGAGCACCTGTGCGGCAATGTGTGCCGGCGCGAGGAGGGCAAGGCGATATTCGGCAAGTGTCGATGCTGGCCACAATTGTTTGCCACTTGTGGTTGCAAGCCTGCACGAGTTGCGTAATTGCAACAGTGATGACCAATCGCGACTTGAACACAAGTCGTCTACCGTGCGCACCAAACCATCTAGATCACTGCGGTCAATGAGTTGGTTGAAATCGCTCACAGAAGCGGCCACGGATATCGCGTGCCACTGCGATCGATGGGAAATGCGTCACCCTCACAGATCCACTGGGCGCGTTCTTGTAAGGCCACAACTTGTTCACTGCTCAGAAGTGCTGAGATATCGAGCGGAACTGTCTCTATGAGCGGCTCAATGACCGCGCGAAGGTTTTCTGGTAATTCTTCGCCACCAAATTCCCAAATCACAGTTCGAAGCTTGAAGTCGGGGGAGAAACACACGCCGTGATCGATCGCCCAGATTTTGTCGTCAGCATCGATGAGACAATGCCCGCCTTTGCGATCGGTGTTATTTGCAACAATGTCAAACGCACACATAGCTCGAAGTCGGTCATGCAAATCTTCGCGTTGTTCGAAAATGGTGAAATAGTGCTGCTGCGCGTCGACATCTACAAAGAGCTGCACTGAGCCTTCACCGAATGGACCATCTCGCAAAACTGTTGGCGGCACAATCCCTAAACCCATTGCTTCAGAGAGGCGATAGGCGGCAACTTCGTTGCGATGCAGGCCGGGCTCAAAGTCCCACAACGGGCGTTCGCCTTTCAGTGGTTTGTATATTCCCTGAACCTCTTTGTCATTACACGTGATGTTCACTAGAAAAGTTGCGTTACTGCTGTGCGGCATTCGCGAAACAACTTCGACCTGCCCGTGAAGCAGGATTTCAATTAATTCATTCGTGGGCATGCGTGACCGTCGAGATCAATCGGGTGGCCACAAAATATGCAGGGAGGACGTCCCGCTGCCACCACATCGTCTGAATGTTCACAAAATGCTGCTGCCTGACCACGGCTCATCTGCACCCGTACTCGGCCTGGGTCAACATCATCGATTGGCTCATTGTCGTCGTTGGTGGGCACAAGTTCTTCAATCTGCACGACCATGCGGTCGTTGCGTGAGTCATAGGCAATGCCCACGGTGCCAACGACAAACTCGATGTCGATAGGAGCGGAGAGTTGCATTGCATCAACAATTGGCCGGTCTTCAGCATCAGGTGCGTCAGCGAGCAGTTGGCGCATGTATTGGGCGAGCGCAGCAACTTGCTGTTTCTCGCACTTCATCGTCACATGTTGACCGTCGGCTCGCACTTGAATGACAAACAGTCTCGAACCCGGCTGACCAAGAGCGCCACTCGTAAATGCATCGGCTTGATCAAATTCGTAAAACGCACTCATGATGGGCGCAACTCGCTCAGTGACCCGCCAGTCGAGTTGACTGTGAGCACGACTGGACCGCTCATCGAATATGCAACAGCGCTTACTGAGCACGTGCTGATCACAATGCGTTGAAACAAGTCGAGGTGGGTGCCCATTGCATGCGCAACAGCAGCCTTGATTGGGTCGGCATGACTGACACAGACAACGATCTCGCCAGGATGCTTTGCACGAATGTCGTCGAGTGCTCCGACCATGCGCGACTGCATCTCGGTAAAACTCTCGCCGTTCGGAAAACGGAAAATGCTCGGAGCCTTTTGTACTGTCGTCCACTCAGGCTTTTTCATTAATGCAGTAAGTTGCGCGCCAGTCCATTTGCCAAAATCGCATTCGAGCAATCCTTGATGAATCTGCACTTTGTGCTTGAGGATCTTGCCGATCGGGGCCGCGGTCTCTCGTGCGCGCTCGAGTGGCGACGCGTAGACGGCTGTGATGCCCTTGATCTCCGATAAGCGCTCGGCGACACGGTTGGCTTCTGCCACACCACTTTCGGCCAGATGCAAACCCTTTGCACGGCCCGGCAGAACCTTGCCCGTGGTGGGGGTGCGGCCATGGCGAACCATCAAAATGAGTGTTGGTTTGGTGCTTTTTGCGCGAGTCATGACACTCACAAACTATCGTGCGATGCAGTGTCACAACCTGCCAGCCGCCCCACTTTGCGCCAACTTGAGGCACAAGTACACGAATGTGAAAAGTGTCCGCGCCTAGTTAAGTGGTGTCGCAAGGTGGCAGTCGAAAAACGTGCTGCGTATCGCGATGACGTTTATTGGGGCAAACCGATTTCGGGTTTTGGTGATAAGAACGCGCGCATCATTGTGCTCGGTCTGGCCCCAGGTGCGCACGGCGCAAATCGAACTGGAAGAGTTTTTACAGGAGACCGCAGTGGTGATTGGTTGTATCGGGCAATGCACACTGCTGGTTTAGCCAATCAACCAACTTCAACTGATGTAAACGATGGACTTGTGCTCAACGATGCTTGGGTAACTGCAGCGGTCAAGTGCGCGCCACCGCAGAATAAGCCGACTCCAGCCGAGCGAGTGAAATGTTTGCCGTTTCTGCAGCGCGAACTCGAGTTGCTCTCTCACGCAAAAGTCATTGTTTGCCTCGGTGCATTTGCACTGCAGGCTGTATGCGACGAGCTTGGTGTCAAGCCGAGACCAAAGTTTGGTCACGGAGTTGTCGTGCAAGCAGAAAAATACTCACTTGTGTGCAGTTATCACCCAAGTCAACAAAATACGTTTACTGGCAAGCTCACCGAGAAAATGTTGGATGATGTGTTTGCAAAAGCGGTGCGCTTAGCAAATTAATCAGTGTGGTGCAGGAACCGTTCCGTCTGCCTTTTTCTTCGGTGGCGGTACACCTACAAGTGGGGCAGGGTTGGCAGTTGTCGGCCAGCGTCGACGACTGACAGTGCTGAGCAACTTCAAAAGTTTCATTGCGGTTGCATCGGCTTCGGCCGGGCGAGCAATCACGCTGCCGTCAGCAATCATGCGGTTCATCACTTCTTCGCCAAGTGCTGTGCGCACAATGCACAGTGTCCAAGCATTGTCTTCACCAATGCCACCTGTCGAAATGTCGGCGTGTTCGGCAGCAAAGTCCGGGCAGGTCTTGCAACCTTCACGCGTCCACTGATGACATTCTTTCAAATCAATTTCGTGAAACGAGCCGTCCTTCATCCAAATTTGGAAGGCGCCTTTGATGTTCATCTTGACCATCTCTTCTTTTTTCAGGCCGTACTTTGCCAGGAAGAGTTCTTCGAAGATTGCATCATCAAATGTTTTTGAGCACAGCAACCCGATGTTGAAAAGGAATGGCTTACCGGTTTTGCCAACTTTGCGCTTCCACATGATTGGAAGTACGGACGATTGGCAGCTCATACCAACAAGTGCCAAACGGCTGAGTCCTTCTTCTTGTGCTTGCTTGAGAGCGAGCGTATTTGCCGAGTATGTATAACGACTACCTGCAGCCTTGAGCACATCTTCTGGGTTGCGGGCAATGCCTGGCAAGGCTTTCCAGGATGTGCCATCACCTTCCATGAAACTGGTGAGTGCTGCATCTATGTAATCGTGCTTCATGAGCCAGATGAGCATTGCGCTGACGAAGCCACCGTCTTGACCCTTTTCGTGTACTACGTCGTCTGCAGCGCGGACAAGAAGTAGTTGCTTGTATTGGCCGTACATGGCGCTGTCATCGCGGGTTTTGCCAAACAGATGCATGTCGGCGTCTGGCTCCCATGTGCGAAAGCGTGGGCATGCTCGAGTGCAACTCGTGCAACCTTTTTCTCCGTGACCGCAATTGTCGAGACCGAGCTCTTCTTCAATATGGAACGGTTTGTAGTTTCCTTCTTCGTGCTTGTAACCGATCACCTCGTGTGGGCATGCAATCACACAACCCGCACATCCCGTGCACAGACCCGTATTAATGACTTCTTCGTAGAGTTCTTTCCATTGGTTGGTCCAACGCTCGGTTCCGGCAGGGGCTGTCTCAGTAATGGTCATGTAAATACTCTACGACATGACTCTCTCGCAGACAAGAAAGTATGACTAGCGAAGTGCGCGAATGATCTTGTTTGACGCTTGTTCAGAAAGTTTTCTGCCATGAGCGTCTGATACTTCAAACATATTGCGTACTTGACCCTGATCTGTGCCGATTTGGGCATGGTGAATGACCACTTTAAGTTTTGCCAAGGTTGCTGTGATGTCACGCAAGAGACCTGTGCTGTCATCACCATCAACGCGCATGATTGAGTGCCATGGGTGCGCTGAGTGATCAAGTCGTACTGTCAGTTTGTATGGTCCACCAGATGTCTTGACACTTCGTGACTTAAGGGATCGCTGCACTGCATCGGAGACAGCACCTAGTCGAGGTTCAACTGTTGATTGCACTGTAAAAATGTCGAGCACTGCACCGTCTGCCCATGTAGCTATCTCGGCATTGGTTACGTTGAGGTCAATTGAAGAAAGCGCTCCAGATAAACGGGCAAGTAATTCGGGACGATCGCGACAAGCAATGTTGACCAACCATTGATCATTGTTCTGCGTGGGTAATACAACGATTCGTGCATCACCTGAACGCGGCATTGGTTCAACAAGAAGTGCGTGGTCAAGCAACTGTTTTGGGGTGTGGGTGAGGGCGTAACTGGCTGGTGCATGGGTGATGCGCGCACGGATTGCTTCATTTGCTGTGAGTGCAAGTGCTGCTTGTAGCCGACTCTCTACAAGTGTGTTTGATTCCGAATCCACGAGGTCTGGGTGTGCGAGCACTTCTTGGACATCGGCAACTATGCCAACGAGTGCCAAATTTTGAGTGTCACTCAAATCTTGTCGTGCGCTAACAAGCTGTCGACACTGCTCGACCAGCAGTGGGTTCTTGAGATGATTCGCAATTTGCGCGAGTAACCGCGGCGTGATCTGTAAGGGTTCGCTTTGCACAATGTTTCGTAGGAGTTGAGAGCCATCAAGGAGCATCAACACCGACTTGCTCGTAGACAAGTCAAGTCCAAGGCGGGCAATTGCATCTGGTCCATTGGACCCAGAGTCCGAAATATCTTTTGCGAACGCTGCAAGTACGAGATCGTCGGTGCTGGAATGTGTGGTGAGACAAATGGCTTCAACAGTGGGAAACTGCAACGAGTGTGTTGGGTCAAGCTCGGTCGAGTCACTTGACCGCGCAGCCATTGCCTCAGACACTTCGGGAAGTGCGCGTTGGATAAAACCAATGGTTTCTAAAAATCTCCATGAACGGGCAGAACCATGTCGCAATACGCGCAACAAACCAATCGTTGCATCATCATTCCAGCTCAATGTTGCATTGCGATGGAGAGCAAACCAGTCGAGTAGTTGGCTACTTGGACGTGCATCCACTGCGAGCGATGCCGAAGCTAAGCCAATTTCTACAAGCGAGCGCACAGGGGGAGCGCCATTCAGCACAATCTGCCCATCGATGGTTTTGACCCAGCCTTCTAATGGTCGCATTGCAAGTGCAGTTGAGTCTTCAATAGCCTGCGCTTGGGTTCCAAGTCTCCATCGCAGCAAAGGTGGTGCAATAAGTGTTGTGACGAGTACGACAACAAGTACTGACCCATATAACTCTTCCGAGAGTGCGCCAACACTGAGACCAATACTTGCAAAAATAAGGCCGACCTCGCCGCGAGGCAACATGCCAAAGCCAATGGTCAGTTTGTCACCGCGTGAACCGGTGGCACCAGATGCTGCTGCAATTTTGCTGACAATTGCAACAGCCGAAAGTATCAATGCCACACCGATAACGCGAGCATCTGCCATTGCGCGAATGTTGGTTGAGATGCCGATGTTCAAGAAAAAGATTGGCACAAATATTTGGGCGAGTGATGCAACGTCGCGCTCAACACGTTCGTGCGTAGCGATGCGTCGCAGAGCAAGGCCGGCCACAAACGCACCAATGATCGGGGCAAGGTGGGCTTTGTCGGCAAGCACTGAAAAACCAAGTGCAATTCCGATCGCAACCACAGACACGGTCGATGTCGAACGCGCACCTTTTGCGATGCGTGCAAAGAGTTGAGGAAAGATGGTGAAACCAACGGTGCTTGTGACAGCGAGAAAACCAATTGCGAGTCCGATAGTTGATGCAATCGTGCCGATTCCCACACTGCCTTGTTCGACAATACGAGTGACGACTGTGAGGATGATGAGGCCGAGTACGTCGTCAACAACAGCCGCACCCAACACCGTTCGTGCTTCGACTGTTGCAAGTGCTCGCAAATCTCCAAACACTCGTGCGGTAATGCCGATTGATGTGGCGGTAAGCGCTGCTCCAACAAATAGAGAAGTGTTAACTGATTCGCCAAGTAGTGAGCTGGCTCCAAAGCCAAGCGCCATTGGCAGTACAACTCCGATGATTGCCACCAAGATGCTTGCGCGACCAACACTCTTGAGTTCAATAATGTCGGTCTCTAGCCCGACTTGGATGAGCAACAAGATGACGCCAAGCTCGGCGAGAAAGAACAGCATGTCGCCGGTATCGACGAGACCCAAGACTGATGGTCCGATCATAATTCCGGCAACAATTTCGCCAATTACGGCTGGCACGTGAATCCGGTCAGAGACCTCTGCAGCTACTTTGGCCACGATCAAAATAATTGTCAGATCCAGCAAAATGCGCCCAATATTGAGCGTCTCGCTGGCACTGCCGAGAACTGTATTGATCATGAAGTAATTCTACGAGTCAATTGTCACGGCTCTGTTAACGCCGTACTGCGTTGGCGTGACGTGCGCTTGGACTGGAGTGCTTGTGAGCGGGCAGAATAGAGGCATGATCGAATACACCCCCGAGGCAGAAGCCTTTAGAACCGAAGTACAAGCGTGGCTCAAGACAAACCTTCCAAAGGGATGGTTCGACAAAGGTTTCGAGATGTCGTCGGCCGAGCGCAAAGCATTTAACGAAGCGTGGCCAACAAAGTTGTTTGAAGGTGGATGGATTTGTGCAACGTGGCCAGTCGAATACGGCGGCAAAGGTTTGTCGACATTGCAAGGGGTGGTGTTGGCGGAAGAGTTTGCAAATGCAAAGGCTCCGATGCGCGCCGATTTTTTTGGTGACACTCTTGTAGGACCAACACTGTTGCAGTGGGGAACAGAGGAACAGAAGAAAGAATTTTTGCCACAGAT
>JBIKID010000105.1:0-4335 GCA_044361815.1 Ilumatobacteraceae bacterium
AATTGATTCCGCGCGTGTACCAATCGGAATTGAAATAATCGTGCCGCCGACCCCACTTGGATCAAGCACAAACGCTGTCAGCGACGTAGCTTGGTTGGCTTCGTTAACGGTTGTCAACAATGCCGCTGGAGTTGCTGGAATTAACAGCGCCCCACCGTCGTCTACACGTGTGCCACCAGATGAATTCAGTAACGACCGTGCTGCAATCACTCCTCCAATTGGCAACAAGCATGCAGATGCAACGCCACAGGCCAATGCCGCAAACATCCTGTTGCGTTGCCGTGAAGGTATTGCGGTCATGACCGATTGATTCTCTCACCTGATCCGTACATGCCACGAATCTGAATTTCGTTTAACACTGGAGCAGTCACCAAATAATCAGTTGGCCTTCCATCGGCAAAGCGTAGCCTCAGGTCGGTGCTGCTCACTTCAAGTCGCGGAGACTCAACACGGAGCCATGCAATCTGTTTTGGCAAATCAACACTGACCCCTGGTCGGTCAACAACGACGAGTTGCGATTGTGCAACCACATGATCAACTCGCTCCCAACTGGGCAAACCTGCAGCCGCGTCATCACCAACAATGGTGAACAACTGTGCACCTGGGTGCTTGTGCGCAAGTCCTTGCAACGTGTCGGCAGTAAAACTCGGACCGCCACGATCAATCTCGTCGCGCCCGGCAACCAAACCTTCGACATCGCGTACTGCGGCTTCCACCAAAGCAAACCGGTCTGCAGCAGGCGAAACATCGCGCACGCCAGACTTCTGCCATGGATCGTGCGAGACCATCAGGATCACAACGTCGAGATCTAGGGCATGACGAACATTGATTGCGGTAACCAGATGCCCCACGTGAGGTGGGTCGAAGGTGCCCCCAAACAATCCGATTCTCTGATGTTTGGGTTGTGACACGTCTGTCAGTCTAGAAAGATCTGCTTCTACCTCGGTCGTGAAGTTTTGCCACACTCAACAAGGTTGTGTGCGTTACCAATATGTCCCAAACCCAATAAACATAAGTATTTAAGAATTTCAAAAAATATTCATTTACCCCTAGCGCAAAACCTGCCGATGAACTAATGTCATTAATCCCCCCATAAACCCCCCACACAATCGAAACGGTCCCCCCACCATGTCTGATGCAATTGGTCTCTACCTCAACGAAATCGGTAAAGTCGCCCTCCTTAACGCCGAGGACGAGCGCAACCTCTCCAAGGCCATCGAAAAAGGTCGCGACGCGGCTGCAGCAATGAAAAAGGGCGAGCGCGGTGCAGCATTGCGCGCCGACCTCCGTGGCGCTGCCAAGGCCAAAGATCACTTCATCCGCTCCAACCTCCGACTGGTCGTCTCAATCGCCCGTCGCTATCCATTGCCACAGGGCATGGACTTGTTG
Source organism: Ilumatobacteraceae bacterium (assembly GCA_044361815.1). GTDB lineage: Bacteria > Actinomycetota > Acidimicrobiia > Acidimicrobiales > Ilumatobacteraceae > UBA3006. Next base: position 1,390 of record JBIKID010000105.1, read on the forward strand.
GACTTGATCCAAGAGGGCAACTTGGGCCTCGAGCACGCCGTTGACAAGTTTGACTGGCGCCGTGGTTTCAAGTTCTCAACCTACGCAACGTTCTGGATTCGTCAGGCCATCGGCCGCGCGCTTGATCAGAAGGCCAGCCTCATCCGAATTCCTGGTGATCGCTCGGCAACATTGCGTGCAGCACTTCGTCAGGGTTCTGGCGATGCAGAAGGTCTCGATGCAATGAACGCCGAATTGCACCGCCTCACCACCCCGGTCTCCCTTGACAAAACCATTGGTGACGACGGCGACGCAACTCTTGGCGACTTGGTGCCAAACGATGACATCAGCCCAGAAGAGGCCGTGATGTCGATGGTTGACACTGACCTACTTGACAACTTGCTCAACACACTTGACGAGCGCGCCCGTTACGCAGTCGAAGCACGCTTTGGCATGCACGACGGCGAGCGCAAGAGCTTCCGTCAGGTTGGCGAAGAACTCGGTGTTACTGCTGAAGCCGCACGCCGACTCGTGAGCCGTGCAGTTGACTCATTGCGCGAAGATTCTGGCGATTTCCTGACCGTCTAAAACCCGCTGGGTTTGAACACGGCAGGTTCGTACACTGAAAGTACTGAGCCCTATGACACGCAACTGGACACCTTCATCTTGGCAGAGCATGCCCGCTGTGCAACAGCCTCAATGGCCGGACACTGGCGACCTCGAGCGCGCGCTGAAGCAGATCGCTACGTTTCCCCCACTGGTATTTGCGGGTGAAGCACGATCGCTGCAGGCTGCATTAGGTCAAGTAGCGAGCGGCAATGCATTTTTGTTGCAAGCCGGCGACTGTGCTGAGAGCTTTGAAGAGTTCACTGCGGTCAACATTCGTGAAAAGCTTCGCGTCATTTTGCAGATGGCCGTCATGCTCACCTATTCGATGGGCGTACCTGTAGTCAAGGTTGGCCGCATTGCTGGCCAGTTTGCAAAACCACGTTCGGCCAACACCGAAAAAGTTGGCGACATTGAATTGCCAGTGTTTCGCGGACACATGGTCAACGACCCAGCTGCACACGAAGACGCACGTCGACCAAACCCAGATCGCTTAGTGCAGGCCTACCATCAGTCGGCCAGCACCCTCAACTTATTGCGCGCATTCACCAAGGGCGGCTTTGCCGATCTCAATCGTGTACATGCCTGGAACCAAGAGTTTGTTGCAACGAGCGCAGAGGGCAAGCGCTACGAGCAAGTTGCCGCCGAGATCGAGCGGGCACTTGCTTTCATGCGAGCCTGTGGCGTTGACACCGAAACCAACAGTGCACTGCACCAGGTTGACGTCTACACAAGTCACGAAGCCCTCATTTTGGGTTACGAAGAAGCACTCACCCGCCAAGATTCATTGACTGGTGGTTGGTACGACTGCAGCGCACACATGTTGTGGATCGGTGAACGCACGCGCCAACTCGACGGAGCGCATATCGAATTCCTTCGCGGAGTGGGCAACCCAGTCGGATGCAAAATCGGAAAAGAAACAAGCGTCGACTTTGTTCTCAACTTGTGCGAAACACTTAACCCATCGCGTATTCCTGGTCGACTTACTTTGATCACCCGCATGGGTGCTGATCACGTTGAAGAAACTTTGCGTCCTTTGCTTCGCGCAGTACGCGATACTGGACACCCAGTCGTTTGGGCTTGCGATCCAATGCACGCCAACACATTCACTGCGCCAAATGGTCGCAAGACTCGTCACTTCGATGACATCATTCGTGAAATCACTGGCTTCGTGCTCGCACACCGCGCAGAAGGCACATGGCCAGGTGGCATTCACATCGAACTCACCGGAGAAAATGTCACCGAGTGCCTTGGTGGTGCAGAAGGCTTAAGTAATGACGATCTTGACACACGTTACGAAACCGTGTGCGACCCACGTCTAAACGCTCGTCAATCACTTGACCTTGCATTCCGCGTTGCAGAACTGATTCGCGACAAGAATTAGTGCCTATGGGCACGAGACTGGCGCAATCATTTGCGCTCACCAGCACATGGGGTGCGCCCAACGTTGCTGTGGGTGTTATTGATCAGACAAACACTCTGCATATAGATGGTGACACCGATTACCGATTCCGATTGGCTTCAATAAGCAAACTCATCACAGCATGGTCTGCCCTCATTGCGGTCGAAGACGGCTCCGTTTCACTTGACGATCATGTTGGTCAAGAAGGATGCACACTCCGACACCTTCTCTCTCATGCGGGAGGGTACGGGTTTGACAATGGTGCACCAATCATCAGCCCAGGTCGCAAGCGTGTGTATTCCAACACTGGTTTTGAAATGCTTGCAGCGCACATTGCTACGCAAGTCGAAATGAACTTTGACGAATATTTGTTTGAAGCAGTTTTTGCACCGCTCGGTATGTCATCAAGCGAATTGCTTGGCTCCCCTGCAGCAGACATCCATTCAACGATTTCGGATCTTGCAATATTTGCAGCCGAGATGCGTGCACCGAAACTTCTTGCACGAAGCACATATATCGAAGCAACGACGCCGCAGTTCGGCGAGCTCGAAGGTGTAGTGCCTGGCGTTGGCAGATTTGACCCGTGCCCATGGGGTCTTGGTCCAGAAATCCACGGCGCCAAGTCGCCGCACTGGATGGCCACCCGAAACAGTGCATCAACCTTTGGACACTTCGGTGGTAGCGGAACGTTTATTTGGATTGACCCTGTTGCAAATGTTGCATGCTTCGCGCTCTCCAACCGCGAGTTTGGTGATTGGGCACTTGATGTATGGCCAAAGTTTGGCGATGCAGTTTTGAACGAGCTAGGTCGTTAATGAGATTTCGCTCATGACACTCGACCTGCGCGATCACAAGGCAGACGCCTTTTTGTTGATGTCATGTTCGTTTGGCATTGCCACCGCCAACAGCGTGATTTTCGCTGCTCTAGGCGACATTCAAGACACGTTTGGGTTTGCCAC
>JBIKID010000001.1:0-156377 GCA_044361815.1 Ilumatobacteraceae bacterium
CCTACTTCTGCACGTACACGACGAACCACAGTGCAACAAACACTGCAGTGAGGAAATACCAGTACAGCGCATGCGCGCTCATCACGCTTGAGTCACCGAGGCGACCAGCAACTGCTCTAAACATTGTCACAATTGAAAATGCAACACCAGTTACGAGCAGTGCAAGCATTGTTCCTGTGACTGCATAAAACATTGTTTGGTACGGGCCGTCAGTAAGCCCCATCCCCATTTGCATGTAAACAGCAACTTGAGCATTGATTGCAGCAATACCGACAAATGCGGTGACTGCAAGTGCCATCGTTGCGTGCGACGAATCGTTGCGGCGTGTCGAATAAACAGCCCACTGTGCCATCACGCAGGCAATCACCATTGTGAAGGCCATTGTGTTCGTAGCAACTTCAGGAACCTTGATCTCTGACGGCAGCCAATCGTGGATCATCTTGCCGCGAGCAGATTCTCGCAATGGAGATGCATCACGAAACTTGAACCACATGCCCAACATGCCGAACATCAGCATTGTTCCCGCTGCAGCGACTGCACTTGTTGCTACCAAAATAGAACTGCGTGGTGCTGGGCTTGCTCCGCTTGGAAGTGCACGTGAAGTTGTTGTGCTCATTGATCGCTCCATACATCTGCGCTCACTGTTTGGCCACTGCTCAGCGACTTGATTGAGACGGCTATTGCGCTCAAGAGGCAGAACAGCATCAACACATGGCCAGCAGAGACAACAGTGTTGAAAAGTGTTTGAGGACCTGAGTAATCAAAATCACTCACCACACCAGCAACCTGATCTTTTGCGAAGTAATACGGTGCCGAAGCAAGAACTGTTGCAAAAAGTCCGAGTGCGCCGATACCCATCACTGAAGCATCTGGAATCTTTCGTCCCCACAGTGCTGGTCCGAAATACGAAATAGCGCCCCAGGCACACAGCATTGCGCCATACGCAATGTACGTAACTGCGGCTTCTTCAAACACACTTCCAGTGAGCTTCGCCGATTCGATCTTCTGAACAGCATTTCCAGCCATGCCCACAACAATCATGCCAACGCCCAAAAATGTTGGAACGAGTGGTGCAATCAATCGTGTCGTTCCTTTTTGAATTGCCAACAGGGCGAGCAAAGTAACAACGACTACGCCCAAGACTGGCAATAAGTTAAACCACGCATATGGAATTGCGCTCTTGAGCTTGTCGCTCAATGTGCCGCCCCAAACAAACACGTGAGACGTTTGTGTCACGCTGCCAAAGATGGCGGTTGAAACAAGTCCTACACCGACCAACATCGCACCACGCAATGGTTGGCGAATTCGCGCGGCAACCGGTGCCAACTCGGCGAGCAAACCAATTGCTGGGATGACATAGAGGAATGTTTGAGGCTGGCTAAAACCCCAACCCAGCCACATGTCAATTCCTTCGTTACCACCAAAAACCAAACGTCCATAGTGATGATCGACTGCGACATAAATGAGCGAGCCGAGCAAAACGGGCAAAGTCAAGACAATAGAAATTGCGGCGACAAAAACCGACCAAGAAAACATTGGGATCTCGAGCAACGAGAGCCCAGTGCGGCGCGATGTCAAAACTGTTGTGAGAAGAGAAATCGACGCGGCAATAACGCCAACCAGACCAACTCCAACACCCATCAAATACAGATCAACCATTTGTGCGTCTCCGCCACCGGGACCACCATTGGCAACGATTGACCCAATCACCAGTCCACTAGCGATCAGCCAAGCATAAAACCCAAACATTGCAAGACGAGCGAAACTGAGTGACTTCGAACCAACCTGTGTTGGAACGACAGCAATACCGAAGCCAAGGGCGAGCGGCAATAAAACGCCGAAAGTTGCCCCAGTGCGGAGCATTGCGAAAAGCTGGGTAACGCTATTTGAATTAAAGATTGCTGTATCAGGAGCAATGCGTTCAATTCCAAGTGCGATTCCGACGCCAACGATGTTCAGCATCCACAGTGCACTCGCGCCCACAAAAAGGCGACCAATCTTTTTATGATCGGTTGTGGTTATCCAATTTGCCACCGTGCCAAGGGCGCTAGATGTGGAGGCATGGCCTGCAGTGGCAGTGGAATCGACCGAACTCATAACTAGAACAGACTAACAATGAGTAGGCCGCGTGCCCGAACTTCTTGCGACACTGATCACTAATTCACGAGCACGTCTACGGTCAATGCCATAAACAACACCGAGACATAGGTAATTGAAAACGAGAACAACCGCATTGATCGGGATTCGGATGGGTCACGGCCCAATCGGATCGAGCCGAGAATAAAGAGGGTTCCAAATAGCAACGCTGTAATTCCATATATATAGCCAAGATTGGCAACTGGAACCAGCGCGAGCGAAGTGGCTGTCAGGATCACCGAATAGATGACCATCGAGCGAACTGTTTCCTGCATTGTCGCAACAACTGGCAACATCGGCACGCCAGCAGCCCGGTAGTCGTCGGAGTGTCGAATTGCCAGGGCCCAAAAATGTGGTGGTGTCCAGAAGAAGATGACCAAAAACAAAATCACTGGAGCCCAGCCCAATGAATTTTGTACTGCTGCCCAGCCAACCAAGACCGGAACTGCTCCAGCAGCACCGCCAATAACAATGTTTTGTTTGCTCGTGCGCTTGAGCCACAACGAGTAGATGCAGACGTAAAACATCGTTGCGCTCAGTGCCAACACTGCCGAAAGCAGGTTTGCACCACTCCACAACACCGCAAACGCAGCGATCTCGAGGAGAACTGCAAAAACAAGTGCATTTCGAGGGCTTACATCGCCCGTAACCAACGGCCGACCTTGCGTGCGCACCATCAATGCATCAATATCGCGATCGATATACATGTTGATTGCATTTGCTCCACCAGCAGCGAGTGAGCCACCAAGCAAAGTGATGGCCATCAGGCTGACGGACGGCCACTTGCCTGCCGCAAGCACCATGGTGGGAATTGTTGTGACCAGTAGTAGCTCAATAATGCGCGGTTTCGTCAATGCGACGTACGAACCGAATTTTGAGCGATGCTTTTTGCCTGCGTCACGCCGTTTCCCGTCACCATGACTAAATAAACGAGAACTGATCCGCGAAGGAACGATTGGTTGAACGCCTAGAGCCACGCGTCAAGGCTACGCCAAGGCCGTTCGGCTAAGGCACACTAGAAGTGTGAACAATTCGGAAGTTGGACCGACAACCGTCAAAGAACCGGACGTCGATAGCGCGGTTGATACGGATCGCCCATGGATTGTGCTCGTCTGGAACGACCCGATCAATCTGATGTCGTATGTCACTCTCGTATTGCAAAAGCTTTTTGGTTACAGCCTCGAAAAAGCAACCGCACTCATGCTCGATGTGCACCACAAAGGTCGTGCGGTTGTTTCTAACGGCACTCGCGAGCGAGCCGAACTCGATGTCTACCGTCTGCACGAGCACGGCCTGTGGGCAACGATGCAACGCGAAGACTCATAATGGCTCGCAAACACAAAGGCCCAATTCGGGCACTCGCAAAAAACGAATACGCGTTGGTGCTTGAAAGATCAGACAAAGAAGCATTGATCGGATTGCTCGATCAATTGCGCGACAGTTTGATGAACGGTTCGACGGATGAAAACCTCAAGCGACTCTTCCCGACTGCATATCACCAAGATCCAAAACACGATGAGGAGTACCAACGTCTCATGCGCGATGACTTGTTGGTTTCACGATTGCAATCACTTGGCGTGGCCACATCAGTTTTGGCGCGTGACTCTGTTGACAACATGACCGTGCTCACCGCTCAAGAGTTGGACGAGTTTGCGCGATCAATTAATAACTTGCGTCTCGTTCTTGGCACCGTGCTGGATATAGATGAGTCAGACAGTGATGTTGACTTGGACGAAGACGACCCAAACGATCAGCGCCTTGCGCTGTATGGCTATCTTGGCTGGTTGCTGGATTGGGCTGTAACTGCCCAATTAGATGAATACTCATGACGGGTATCGATAGCCACGGGGGAAACCGGGAAAGCCAGTGATAGATTTCAAGGGCTCTTCCAACAGATAGTTCGTCCATGCCCCCATCGTCTAGTGGCCTAGGACACCACCCTTTCAAGGTGGCGGCACGGGTTCGAATCCCGTTGGGGGTGCGATAGTTATGTAATACAGCAAGTCGTAATACAGCAGACCATTTATCAGCAGCCCACTGGTTTTCCAGTTGGTTGTAAACATTTGGTCCCGTGGTGAAGTTGGAGTTCACGCCGCCCTGTCAAGGCGGAGGTCGCGGGTTCGAGTCCCGTCGGGACCGCTGGGGAGTGCTTGCACTCTTCAAGGTCGGGTAGCTCAGTAGGCAGAGCATGCGCCTGAAAAGCGCAGGGTCACCGGATCGACGCCGGTCCCGACCACAATTGAATACAGCAAGTGAATTGAAGTACGTGGCGAACTTGTTATGAGTTTGCTGCGGGAATAATGCGTACCAAAGTTTCTTGCGAAACAGTGGCCACATGCGTTCCGTCTTGAGCAAATACATACCCCTGTGTAAGGCCTCGCCCACCGCCATACGACAAACATGACATTTCATATAAATGCCATTGGTCGGCGCGCACCGGGCGATGAAACCAAATGGTGTGATCCAAGCTCGCGTGAAAATTTCCGCCTGCAGTTGAAGCCTTCAACAGTTCAGGGATTGCTTCAACAACGCTTTCGTTTGGTAAGTCGTCCGACAAATATGCAAGTGCACAGCGATTTAATAACTCGTCATCGCCAAGTGAGTCCTTCACCCGAAACCATGCCGCGGTGCGTCCAGCACCTTCTCTATTCATCCCAGTCAGTACAGACTTTGGCAATGTTCGACGATTGAGAAACGTACTCCACGAAGTTTCTTCAATCTCATCGGGTTGCATGATGTCGTGCTGATGAACAATGTTCGAAACATCTGCAGAATCCTCGAACTTTTGAAACGAGGCTTCAAGGTTGAGAATTGCGCCGTCGTCTTGACGTGCTACAACTCGCCGCGTACTAAAACTTTTACCGTCACGAATGCGATCAACTTCGTACCGTACGGGTTGAGTGTTTTTGCCGCGGCGAATGAAGTACGCGCGCACCGAGTGTGGCAACATGCCGTCTTCAACAGTGAATGCGGCGGCGCGTAATGCTTGTGCAACGATGTGTCCGCCGTAGAGACCGCCCCAGGGGTATTCGAGGCCCTGTCCCACATACACATCCCCGTTGTGGGGTGTGAGATCAAAAAGTTCGTGAAGATTCACGACCCGAAGTCATATCCAAGATCGGTTGCTCTCAACATTGGCTCATAACTGATGCCTGCTTCTTGTGCCATTTGCGCACAAGTTCCTCCGCGGTCGACGATCACCGTGATGAATTGTGGAACTGCACCAAACTCGAGCACCGCATCTACTGCCTCAAAAATAGAAAGACCGCGTGTCACTGTGTCTTCAACAATCGCTACCTTGTCACCAGGTTGCAGCGCACCAGCAATTCTTCCGGTCACTCCATGATCTTTGGCTTCTTTGCGCACACTAAAACTGCGCAACTGTCGACCTCGCGTTGCTGCGATTGCTGCAATGCCATATGCAACTGGATCGGCACCCATTGTGAGTCCGCCAATTGCGTTGATCTCGGCTGGCAACAAACTCAAAGCAACATCGGCAACCAACAAGATGCCGTCTGCCCTGCATGCAGTTTGTTTTGTATCAAGAAACCATTTACTCGTGCGACCAGATTTGAGCGTGAATTCACCTGTCTTGAGCGAATGCTGTAACACGTGCGCGCGAAGTGCTTCGCGCGCAGTATCGATGCTGGGCAAATTGCTCATTGCGTAAGGCCGTGTGTTGCATCAATTGCCGAGTGGGCATGACGAACCGCACGGTCAATATCAAATGCTTGATCTAATTGAGATGCACCCAATGTGACGCGCTTGTCTGCTGTCAACACGTCTCGGAACTGTTTGCGTTCGCGCCAGGCAATGGCCGCATCTTCCTGCACGATTCGATATGCATCGTCACGTGAAAGACCAGATTCAACAAGTGCCAGTAACACTGGCTGAGAGAAAACAACTCCGAAACTGCTGTCGATGTTTTCTTTCATTCGTTGTGCATCAACCTCAAGACCGCCGATCAATCGGGAAAGACGTTTGACCATGTAGTACGCAAGTATCGAAGAGTCGGGTAACACAATTCGTTCTGCAGATGAATGCGAAATGTCTCGCTCGTGCCAGAGTGCAACGTTTTGTAATCCGGATTGCAAGTTGCCTCGCAGCACTCGAGACAAACCGGTCAGCGTCTCTGCAGAAATTGGGTTTCGCTTGTGTGGCATTGCCGAGCTGCCTTTTTGGCCGGGCTTGAAACCTTCTCGAACTTCGCTTACTTCAGTGCGCTGCAAGTGGCGCAGCTCAACTGCGATCGCCTCAATACTTGTGCCGATTGATGCGCACGCCCACAAGTATTCGGCGTGTCTGTCACGTGCAATTACCTGCGTCGCCGGCACGGGCAACAGTCCGAGAGATTTTCCGACATGAGCCTCAATTGCAGGATCAATATTTGAATATGTTCCTACTGCTCCCGACAGTTTGCACACAGCAATGGCATTGCGCGCTGCAGACATCCGTTGACGATCTCGATCGAGTTGCAATGCCCACAACGCAACTTTTGCGCCAAACGTTGTTGGCTCGGCATGAATGCCGTGAGTTCTTCCCATCATTGGTGTGTTGCGGTGCGACTCCGCAAGCTTGACCAACTCCACAATCACATCATTCAATGCCGAGATGGTGAGGTCGCTTGCATCTTTGAGCATCCAACACCATGCAGTATCAACTACGTCAGTTGAAGTAAGACCGTGATGAATCCATGCACCTGCGGGCATACCAATGCGTTGTTGAACAACATCAACAAATGCCGCGACATCATGGTCGGTTACTTTTTCGCGTTCTGCAACATCGGCAACAAACGCTGCGTCAACTTTGGGTGCACGTGTGCGACATTCTTTTGCGTCAGCACTTGGCACTACTCCCAGTTTTGACTGAGCCTCGGTGGCCAACAACTCAATTTCCAGATATCGAGCAAACCGTGATTCGTCAGCAAAAATATTTGCGATCTCTGGTAGTGAGTAGCGATCGATCATCAGCGAATCACACAATCATCGCGCTCTGGGCCAACACCAATCATGGTTACTGGAACGCCAACATACCGTTCAACCGCTTCCACAAATGTGCGCGCTGCAAGAGGCATTGACTCAAAGGTACGGCATTCGCGCAAATTTGTTTTCCATCCCGCAAGCTCTACGTATTCAGCCTTAACTCGGCCCAGCAACTCAATGTCATCCGGATATCCAGCAATTTTTTTGCCGTCGAGTGTGTATCCAACACCCAACTGAATCGTGTCAAATGTGTCAAGCACATCCAGTTTGGTTAGCGCGATCTCGGTGAGCGAATTGAGTCGCACTGCATGACGCAGCATTACCAAGTCGAGCCAGCCTGGTCGGCGACGACGTCCTGTAACGGTTCCAAATTCATGACCAATTTCAACGATTGCATCGCCAAGCACTCCGTGCAGTTCGGTTGGATATGGACCAGCACCAACTCGAGTTGTATATGCCTTTGCAATACCAACTACTCGTGTGATGTAGCGCGGCCCGATGCCAGTACCTGCACATGCTCCACCTGCAGTTGGATTGGACGAAGTTACAAAGGGATACGTACCGTGATCGATGTCAAGAAATGTTGCTTGAGCACCTTCAAGAAGCACGCTCTCGTTCGCTTCAATTGCATCGTGCAGCATGTCGACAGTGTTGGCAATGTATGGAGCAAGTCGTTTACCAAGCACAACAAATCGTGCGACTACTTCCTCAACATCAAATGACTCGCCACCAACAGACTTGAGCATTGCAAGTGCTGCAATGGCCCGCTCGCGTACCAACTGTTCAAAACGAGCTGTGTCGCGCACATCACCGGCACGAATGCCGACTCGCAATGCTTTGTCGGCATATGCCGGCCCGATTCCCTTAAGGGTTGTGCCGATCTTGGCATCGCCGCGAGCATTCTCGGCAACAGCATCAAATGCTTGGTGCCAAGGAAAAATAAGTTGCGCAAGGCTCGAGACTTTCAATCGCGAGCACGACACACCACGACTTTCCAAAACATCAATCTCGTTAAATAACGTTGGCATGTCGACAACGACTCCGTTGCCAATTACGGGAGTGACGTGTTCGTACAACACTCCGCTCGGCACGAGTTGCAGCGCATATCTTTGGTCGCCAACAACAACGGTGTGGCCTGCATTGTGTCCACCTTGATAGCGGACTACGTGTGAATGAGTGCCTGCCAAAAGGTCAATGATTTTGGCCTTGCCTTCATCACCCCATTGGGTACCAACGACAACTGCGACAGGCATGCAACGCTCCTACTTAAATTGTGGGGAACGTAAGAAGAGTCTAGTGCCAAACGTGTTAATGGTGACTAGTCAACCGCCGAATAATACGCCGAGATGACAAACTCTTCTCCGTCAACATCAACCGTAATCCCCCCACCGTCTGCGACCTTGCCCTCCAAGATGAGTATCGCGACTGGGTCAGCAATTGTTTTCTGAATAAGCCTCTTCAGTGGCCGTGCCCCAAAGTCTGCGTCATATCCACGTTCGGCCAAAAGTCGTCGTGCGGACGGAGTAACTGCCAGTGCAATTCTTCTATCTGACATACGATTCGTCAATAATTGCAATTGAATATCAACAATTGCACCAAGATCTTCCATGGTGAGACTGCGGAATCGGACAATCTCATCAATTCGATTAACAAACTCAGGTTTAAAGAAATCAATCGGCTCGCCCGGCAAATTGCTCGTCATGATTAACACGGCATTGGTGAAGTCAACCGTGCGACCTTGGCCATCAGTTAATCGACCATCATCAAGTACCTGTAGCAGCACATTGAACACGTCAGGGTGAGCTTTCTCAATTTCGTCCAACAGCACAACTCCATATGGCCTGCGGCGAACAGCTTCGGTGAGTTGCCCCCCCTCGTCGTAACCCACATAGCCAGGCGGTGCGCCGATGAGCCGGCTTACAGAGAACTTTTCCATGTATTCGGCCATATCAATACGGACCATTGCCTTCTCATCATCAAAAAGGTATTCGGCCAACGCCCGAGCAAGTTCTGTTTTGCCAACACCAGTTGGTCCAAGAAACATAAACGAACCAATTGGTCGGTGCGGGTCGGACAATCCAGCACGACTGCGACGAATGGCATTGGCGGTTGCCCGCACTGCAGCCTCCTGACCAATCACACGTTTGTGCAAGTGGGACTCAAGAAGCACCAGTTTTTGCATCTCGTTTTCTAGCAACCGTGTAACTGGTACTCCCGTCCACTTTGACACGACTTCTGCAATGTCTTCTGCATCAACTTCCTCTTTCAACATTCGTTTAGAAACTTGTAGGACGTTGAGCTGTTCGGTTGCTTCATTGATTCGACGTTCAAGTTCAGGAATACGCCCGTACCGAATTTCTGCAGCCTTTTCAAGGTCACTCTCACGCTCAACTTGAAGCCGCAATGTCTCAAGCTCCTCTTTCAACGACCGTATCGCGTTAATTGCTTGCCGTTCTGAATCCCAATGCAGTTTCATTGTTGCAGACTGATTCTGAAGATCAGCAAGTTCCGTGTTTAGTATTCCAAGACGTTCTTTGGATTCGTTATCTCGTTCCTTTTCGAGCGCTACGCGCTCAATTTCCAGTTGCAATATGCGTCGATCCACAACGTCAATCTCAGTGGGTAGTGAGTCGATTTCAATTCGTAGTTTGCTCGCCGCCTCATCCATCAAATCGATTGCCTTGTCGGGTAGAAATCGATTAGTGAGATACCGGTTTGACAAAACCGCAGCACTAACGAGCGCCCCATCTTGAATGCGCACTCCATGGTGAACTTCATACCGCTCTTTGAGTCCACGCAAGATTGCAATGGTGGCCTCTACTGAGGGTTCCCCAACATAAACCTGTTGAAAACGGCGCTCAAGTGCCGAATCTTTCTCGACATACTTTCGATATTCGTCGAGTGTTGTAGCACCGATCATGCGGAGCTCGCCTCTTGCAAGCATGGGTTTGATCATGTTGCTTGCGTCCATCGCGCCTTCAGCCCCACCTGCGCCAACGAGAGTATGGATTTCGTCGACGAATGTAATGACGTCGCCTTGTGCATCGATGATTTCTTTCAGCACTGCCTTAAGGCGCTCCTCAAATTCGCCCCGAAACTTTGCTCCGGCCAACATCGCTCCAATATCGAGTGATACAAGCCGCTTATTTTTGAGTCCTTCGGGCACATCTCCACTTGCGATTCGACGCGCCAAACCTTCGACGATTGCAGTCTTGCCGACTCCAGGTTCACCAATGAGGACTGGATTGTTCTTTGTGCGCCGAGACAAAACTTGAATAACTCGACGAATTTCTTCGTCGCGACCAATTACTGGATCAATCTTTCCTTCCTGCGCACGAGCAGTGAGGTCTTGACCATATTTGTCAAGTGCCTGAAACTGCTCTTCGGGATTTTCAGAAGTCACACGATGTGAGCCTCGAACATCGCGTAATGCTTGCAGCATTTCATCTGCACTAATTCCAACCCTTTTGCTCAGTCCGAGCACTAAGTGCTCGGCCGAAAGAAAATCATCGCGCAAATCGTTTCTGAATTTATCGGCTTGATCCAAAATATTCGATAGTTCGCGATCCATTCTTGGTTCACTTCCACCAACTGCTCGCGGCAACTTATTTACTGCTTCATCTGCTCGATCTCGCAACATCGTTGTCGCAACACCTAGTTTTGCTAAAAACATCGGCACGATGGTGTCGGTCTGCCTTGTCAGTGCGGCCATCACATGATCCGCCGTCAACTCAGGATTGTTATTTGTTTTTGCTGATTGCAAAGCTGCTGTAATCACTTCAGCCGTTTTTGTAGTCAACTTCTTTGGGTCAAATGCCATTATTCAGCTCCCTTTTCGGAAAATGCTTGGTTTTGTGCCGAATACTGTTACTGCTTGACGTAATGGCACCAATTCAAAACGGCCACTACGTTCGACGACCGAGGCGGCAACGGCCAATTCGCGCTGAAGTTGAGCCACTTCGGCTTGTAATTGTGCAACATGTGCTTCAAGTTCAAGAACCTGGCGAATGCCCTCAAGATTCATTCCTGCTTCAGCCAATTCGCTAATGCGCAACAATCGTTGAATATCGGCATTGCTGTATCGCCGGTTTCCGCCAGTGGTCCGAGCGGGTTGCAACAAGCCGCGACGCTCATAAATGCGCAGGGTTTGCGGATGCACACCCGCAAGCTCGGCTGCAACAGATATCACGTACACGGCATGTAATTCGCGTTCCATTGGTTAACCCTTCTTCTTTGCAGATGCTGATTGCAATATTGACTCACGCACAGAGTCGGTTGTTGCTGCAGCAAAATCAGTTACTGCTTGTTGCTGTTGATCGTTCATTGTTGTTGGCACCTTCACATCCACTGTCACAATCAAGTCACCCGTCGATTTTGCTGCGGTGATTCCTTTGCCCTTAATACGGTGACGCGAACCCGATTGTGTTCCAGGCTTGATTCGCAACTTCACGAGCGAGCCGTCAAGTGTTGGCACGTCAATGTCGGCCCCAAGTGCTGCTTCCGCAAATGTGATTGGAAGATGCAATGTGAGATTTAGCGAATCTCGTCCAAACACTTCGTGTGGAGTCACTCGACATAACACAATCAAGTCACCAGCCGGGCCGCCATTGCGCCCTGGTCCACCACGTCCCTTGAGGCGAATTCGTTGTGCGTCAGCTACTCCACCTGGAATACGGACATTTACTTCGCGAGCTCGCGTCTCGACACCCGTGCCTTTACACCCAATACATGGAGCCTCAATGATGACTGTTCGGCCATTACATCTCGGACACGGCGAAGAAAAGGCAAATACTCCCTGATTGTCTTCAACAACTCCCCGACCACGACATTGCGGGCACTGTTTAGGTGAAGTACCCGCACGAGCACCACTGCCGTTGCACGACGAACACTCGGCCTCTGACGTCAGATGCAATGTTGTTGTCAGGCCGTGTGCGGCATCGACGAAGTCGAGCGTCAGTGCTGCTTCAATTTCGGCCCCGCGTTGTGGACCAACACCATTGTTGTTTCGCCGACGACTGCCACCAAACATTTGGCCAAACAAATCACCAATGCCGTCTGCACCCATGTTGTTGCCGTCAAACCGAAACGAACCGGGCGACTGTCCACCCGGGCCACCATGACCAAACGACGCCGGGCCGGCTCTTCGAACTTCGTCATATTCTTTGCGAGTCTCGTCGGTGCCAAGCACGTCGTATGCCGCTGCGATTTCTTTAAATCGTTCTTCGGCTGATGCATTGTTTGGATTTGCATCAGGGTGAAACTTGCGCGCAAGTTTGCGATATTCCTTTGTGATCTCTTTTGCTGTTGCCGTTTTAGGCACGCCAAGCGTCGCGTAGTAGTCCTTTTCAAACCACTCGCGTTGCATACTTAACCCTTGACCTTGACCATTGCCGCTCTCAGCACGCGACCTTTCCATCGATAACCAGTGCGCAGCACTTCAACAACCATCGGTTCGGTTGCTGAATCTGCAGGGTCGCCTTCTTCATGCATCACTGCTTCTGCAACTGATGGATCAAACGGTTTGCCAGCCAAGTCAAGAGCTTCGAGGCCGTGTTTTTGCACAGCACCCAAAAGCGAACTCCACACTTGCTCAACACCGGTTACCCCATGACTAGCTGCAGCTTCGCACGCGTCAAGCACGGGCAACAACGACTCGACAATCCGGCCAGTTGCGCGATCCACTTCATCAGAAAGTTGTGTGGCAGCGCGCTTACGATAATTTTCGAAGTCGGCTTGCACTCGAAGCGCGATGTCTTTGAACTCATCGCGCTCCTTGACAACTTCAATGATGTTGAGATCGGCAAAAGCCGACTCGAGATCTTGCACCATCTCATTATCGTTTTCTGATTCACTCTCTGGATTGTCGGTCATGACAAGGTGTCGATTCCGAATTACTTCTCGTCGACAATTTCGGCATCAACGATGTCGTCATCATTTCCACCAGGTGCACCCTGGCCGCTTGCCGACGTGCCTGCAGCATTTGTATCGCGTGCTGCTGACTCGTACAACTTCTGGCTGAATGCTTGGCTAGCAGTCATCAACTTTTCAGTTGCTACTTTGATCGCCGCATTGTCAGAACCTTGCAACAATGTTTTGAGTTCTGCCATTGGTCCTTCAACCGCTGTGCGCTCTTCTTCGGTTACCTTTTCGCCTTGCTCGCGCAAAACTTTTTCGGTTTGATAGACGAGCGAGTCGGCGTTGTTGCGAATTTCTGCTTCCTCGCGACGAGCCTTGTCTTCTTCGGCGTGCTCTTCAGCATCTTTCACCATCTTGGCAATGTCGTCTTTTGCCAACGACGACTGACCGGTGATGGTCATTGACTGCTCTTTGCTTGTTGCACGATCCTTTGCCGAAACATGCACGATGCCGTTGGCGTCGATATCAAATGTCACTTCAATTTGTGGGACACCGCGAGGTGCTGGTGGCAAATCGACGAGTTGAAACTTGCCGAGTGTCTTGTTGTAGTTAGCCATCTCGCGCTCGCCTTGCAACACATGAATTTCTACTGATGGTTGCATGTCGTCGGCTGTTGTAAACACTTCGGTACGACGAGTTGGAATTGTGGTGTTGCGTTCGATGAGTTTGGTCATCACGCCACCCTTGGTTTCGATGCCAAGTGAAAGTGGAGTCACGTCGAGCAACAAAATATCTTTCACGTCACCGCGCAATACTCCAGCCTGCACTGCTGCACCAATGGCAACAACTTCGTCTGGGTTTACTGTGCGGTTTGGCTCTTTGCCGGTGAGGCTCTGAACGAGGTCTTGTACTGCTGGCATGCGAGTTGAGCCGCCAACCAAGATGACGTGATTGATTTGTCCCTTTGACAAACCTGCATCGGTGATTGCTTGCTCAAAAGGCTTGCGGCAACGCTCCAACAAATCTGCAGTGAGTTCTTGAAACTTTGCGCGTGTGAGTGATTCGTCCATATGTAACGGACCGGCTGCAGTTGCAGTAATAAATGGCAAGTTGATTTGTGTCTGCTGATTTTGCGACAACTCGATCTTTGCTTTTTCGGCAGCTTCCTTGAGTCGTTGTGTTGCCATGCGGTCGACAGCTAAATCAACACCGTGTGCTGCCTTAAATTGCTGCACCATCCAGTCGATTACGCGTTGGTCCCAGTCATCACCACCGAGGCGGGTGTCTCCGTGTGTGCTCTTCACTTCAAACACGCCGTCACCGATTTCGAGCACGCTGACGTCGAACGTGCCGCCACCCAAGTCGAATACCAAAACGGTTTCGTCTTCTTCGCCCTTGTTTAATCCATATGCAAGTGCTGCTGCAGTTGGTTCGTTGATGATGCGCAACACTTCGAGGCCGGCAATTGCACCTGCTTCTTTTGTTGCGGTGCGTTGTGCGTCATCGAAATATGCAGGAACGGTGATCACTGCTTGTGTCACGGTGTCACCCAAATATGCTTCGGCATCGCGCTTGAGTTTCATCAATGTGCGTGCGCTGATTTCTTGTGGCGTGTACTTCTTGCCGTCGACATCTTCCGACTTCCAGTTTTCGCCCATGTGGCGCTTGATGCTGCGAAACGTGCGCTCTGGGTTTGTGATTGCCTGGCGCTTGGCGACTTCGCCGACCAATACTTCGCCAGCTTTTGAGAATGCAACAACCGAAGGCGTCGTGCGTGAGCCTTCAGAGTTTGGGATTACAACGGCTTCGCCAGCTTCCAAAACTGCGACAACCGAGTTGGTGGTTCCGAGGTCAATTCCGACTGCTTTTGCCATGATGTGTACTGCTCCTGATTGCTTTGGGGTGATAAGGGGATTTCTTGTAGCCACCACGCTAGGGGTAGACAAAGAACCTCACAACCCATAGATCATAAAAGTTGAGTGACATACACTCAACATTTGTCACACTCCTGGCAACGTGTCGCCCGAGCGACCAGATATGGCGCAAAATGGCTGTTTGGCCTACCATTTGGTCATGCCTGGAACCCTGATCGTCCTTCGACATGGTCAAAGCACCTGGAATGAATTGAATCTCTTTACTGGCTGGCACGATGTGCCCCTTACCCCTCAGGGAAGAGAAGAAGCCAAGGCCGCCGGCGTCACGCTGAGCCAGGCTGGGATGAAATTTGGTGCAGTGCATACGAGTTTGTTGGAGCGTGCAATCGGCACCACCCAGTTGGTGTTGCATGAGATGGGGCAGGACAATCTGGCCGTAGTGAAAACATGGTTACTCAACGAACGCCACTACGGAGCACTGCAAGGACTCGACAAAAAAGCAACCACTGAACTTCACGGCGCTGAACAGACAATGATTTGGCGAAGAAGCTTTGACATTGCTCCCCCGCCGGCGCCACTAGACAGCCCCGAGCATCCTATAAATGAAGCGAAATACCAAGAGCTCATTCGTCAAGGTCTCGACAAAAATCTGCTCCCTGCAACTGAGTGTTTGCAAGATGTGCTCATTCGAGTGCTGCCGTATTGGAATGATGTCATTCGTCCGCAATTGCAAGCGGGCACCAATGTGTTGGTGACGGCTCACGGAAATTCGATTCGCGCGCTCGCAATGCATCTCGAACATATTTCGGCTGCAGATATCACGGAGATGAATATCCCAACCGGTGTGCCTCGCCGTTACGAATTCACGGACTCCATGGAAGTGAAGTCGGTGGGCTACATGGGCGATGCCGCCAGCATTGCGGCCGCGGCAGATGCCGTTTCGCGCCAAGCAACTGCTGGGTAAATTCCTCCTGGTTATATGTCAGAGGCATAAATCCCACTAGCGTGAGTTCTTCATGAGCACCACACAAGACACCCCAACTGCCCCCGTGGCCGGCGCCAAGCGCATCAAGCCATACCAAATCTCGATCGCGTTCGGAGTTGGCATTGGTGTCTTCACCATGATCTCGGGCATCGTCCCCCAGATCACCGGTTGGGAAGACGAGTCGCTTGTACACCGCAAAGTTTTCGAAGGAATTCCTGGCGCATTTCAAATTGCGTTCTACACAGTGATCCCAATGTTGCTCATTTGGGGTTCACTACGTTTTGCCGACCGAATTCGCAACTGGGAGCGTGGTGCACCAGATCGCCGCAAGACAACTCGCAAAAATTTCAAACAGCGCCTAGCCGATTACCGCGCTGGTGTGTACATGCGCACGCTCTTGCGCGACAGTGCCGCTGGCCTCATGCACTCCATGATGTATTTCGGGTTCTTGATCTTGCTCGGCGTCACCACAGTGCTCGAAATTGATCACCAGATGCCACCAGCACTCAAGTTTTTGCACGGCGATGTGTATAAGGGATACGCAGCAGTTGGCGACTTTGCAGGACTGATGTTTACAGGTGGCGTCGTATGGGCAATCGTGCGCCGTTACGTGCAGCAGCCGTATCGAATTCGCATCAAGACCAAGCCGGAGCATGCGCTGATTCTTGCAACATTGTTGGCTATTGGTGTGAGCGGCTTTGGTGCAGAGATGTTCCGAATTGCAAAAGGTCAGGCCGCTGGTGTTGACCTTGATTTTGAAAAATGGAGCTTTGTTGGATACCCGCTTGCACAACTTGTTAATGGTGCATCAGTAAGCACATTGACCACATGGCATCAGGGTTGGTGGGTTGCTCACGTTGTGTCTTTCATTGTCTTTCTTGCGATCCTGCCAGTCACGATGTTGCGTCACATCTTTACTTCGCCGCTCAACATGTACCTCAAGGATCGCGAGCGTCCAAAGGGTGCAATGAAGGCAATGCCAAATCTCACCGAGACTTCGCTCGAAACATTCGGCGCACATGTCATCGAAGATTTCACGTGGAAGCAACTGCTCGATCTTGATGCGTGCACCATGTGCGGTCGTTGCACAAGCGTGTGCCCAGCGCACGCAACAGGTAAGCCACTTGACCCACGCGAAATCGTGCTCAAGAGCGGTGAAGTAATGGCCGCAACCGCTTCGCATGCCCCAGGTGGCAAAGTGTCGCCACCAATTGGTGTTGACAGTGAAATCACGATTTCGGTCAACTCATTGTTTGAGCGAATTACCGCAGAAGAAGTCTGGGCATGCACAAGTTGCAAGGCTTGCGACGAAATTTGCCCGGTCAATATCGAAATTCTCGACAAGATTCTCGACATGCGTCGTTACTTGTCGTTGATGGAAAGCGACTTCCCTGCCGAATTGGGCAACGCGTATCGCGCAATGGAAAACCAGGGCAACCCATGGGGCATGAACCAGGGTGAGCGTGGCGACTGGGCAAAAGATCTTGATGTTCAGGTTCTTGATCCTGGCGCAGCATTCAACCACGAGTACTTGTACTGGGTTGGTTGTGCCGGCAGCTTCGACGACAAGAACAAGAAAGTTACGCAGTCGATGGCCAAGTTGCTCAAGCGCGCAGGCGTGGATGTAGCGATTCTTGGACCAAGCGAAATGTGCACGGGTGACAGTGCTCGTCGCAGTGGAAACGAATACTTGTTCCAGATGTTGGCAATGCCAAACATCGAGATGCTCAACGGCATGGGCGTGCGCAAGATCATTACGCAGTGCCCACACTGCTTCAACACATTGGCAAACGAGTATCCGCAGTTGGGTGGCACGTACGAAGTGATTCACCACTCACAATTGCTTGAGCATTTGATTGACAGTGGCAAGTTGGACGTCAGTAATGCAACTCTTGAAGAGCGCATTACGTATCACGACTCGTGTTACCTCGGACGCCACAACGATGTGTACTTGGCGCCACGCAATGTTGTCAGCTCAATCAAGGGTGCTGACCTTGTTGAAATGCCACGCAACGGAACTACCGGAATGTGTTGTGGTGCTGGCGGAGCACGCATGTGGATGGAAGAAAACATCGGCACGAAGATCAACGACGAGCGCGCAGCAGAAGCAATTGCAACTGGTGCAAGCCGCGTCGCAACAGCGTGTCCGTTCTGTTACATCATGCTTGATGACGGTGTGAAGGGTGCTGGCAAAGAAGAGAACGAAGTCAAGGTCGCAGACATTGCCATTCACTTGCTCGACGCGCTCGAAAACGGTGAGCGGATTAATGCTGAGCGGCCAGCGCCACTCGCAGCGCCAATTGCCGGTAACTAACTAGCGAAAGTTTTCGAAGTATCGACTTGGGGTCGGCCCGCGCTGACCCTGGTATTTAGAACCTCTTGCACCTTTGCCGTACGGATTGTCGGCAGGAGTGGTCATCGTCATGAAGCTCACTTGACCAATCTTCATGTTTGGATACAGCGTGATTGGCAAGTTAGCCACATTTGATAACTCGAGTGTGATGTGGCCATCAAAGCCAGCATCGATAAACCCGGCAGTTGAATGAATCAATAGGCCGAGTCGACCAAGCGAACTTTTGCCTTCAACTCGAGCAACCAGATCATCAGCAATTGCCACTCGCTCAAGGGTTGAACCTAAAACGAACTCACCTGGGTGCAACATAAACACGCCGTCCTGTGGAACTTCAACCAACTCGGTGAGATCTGCAAGATCTTTCTTTACATCGATGACTGCCGAAGTGTGATTGCGAAACACACGGAACAAATTGGACACCTTGACGTCAATTGATGACGGTTGCAAGCACGACTCGTCGAGCGGATCAATGATGATTCTTTTCGAGGCAAGGGCCTCACGGATGCTTTTGTCAGACAGGATCACAACGAAGCACACTATCTAAAAGCCTTCAGCTCTGACTAATAGCGAGTGGCGCCAAACAACTCAGGATTTGAACGTGGTTTCGGGTTGGTACTCTCTACAACGGTTTCGCGGGTGTAGTTCAGAGGTAGAACATCAGCTTCCCAAGCTGAGAACGCGGGTTCGATTCCCGTCACCCGCTCAACAAACTGACAAGGGCCCAGGCGGCAGCAATGCCACCAATTATCGCCATCGTCACTGTTCTTGCGATCGGTGCTCGATCGAGGTCATCACTTGCATTCTTGGGTTTCTTTGTTGCGCTTGGTGGTCGCACGATGGCCAACACATTGCCAACACACATTGCCCCGCCAAGCGCGAGCACTAAATATGCGAGTAAGTTTTCGCCAAGAAACATGGGCTAGTTGCGAATTGCGGCGTCAACAATGGGGTCTGTTGCCACGCTCTCAAAGCGGGTGTATGTCGAGAGCCAAGCCAGTTGTGCGGTGCCCAATGGTCCTGCACGGTGTTTGGCAACGTTGATTTCGGCACGACCCTTCAAGTTGGGATCTTGGTCATAAATTTCGGCGCGATACAAGAACATCACCACGTCGGCGTCCTGCTCGAGCGCTCCAGACTCACGCAAGTCGGAAAGCGTTGGGTGCTTGTCGGTGCGTGACTCGAGTTGACGGCTCAACTGACTCAACGCCAAGACCGGCACATTGAATTCGCGGGCCAACAACTTAAGTTTTCGGCTGATCTCGCTCACTTCCAACTGGCGGTTTTCTGGTCGACCATCACCACCCATCAGCTGCAAGTAGTCGATCACAATAAGTGAAAGTCCACCGTCACGACTGATGGTGCGACGAGCCTTTGCGCGAATTTGACCAACTGAAGTGCCGGCACTGTCATCAATGATCAACGGAATGTCAAGCCGGCCAACAGCGTGGCTGATCTTTGTCCAATCGTTTGCAGATGGCCGACCAGTGCGCAACAACTGACTATCAACTCGTGCTTCACTCGACAAAATACGTTGAGCAAGTTCGGCTTTACCCATTTCCAACGAGAAAAAGAGCACAGGCTTCATCAATGTTTGAGCAGCGTGCACTGCGAGTCCTAACGCAAAGGCGCTCTTACCCATCGCAGGACGGGCTCCAATGATGTTGAGCGTGCCTGGTTGCAAGCCAAGTAACACTTTGTCGAGTTCTGCAATTCCTGTTGGTACACCGGTGATGGCGCCCTTGTTGTCAACGAGTGTTTGAAGTTTTTCGATCGCTTGATCGATCAACACGTTGACATTCTCTGCATTGTCTCCAATGTGGCTCTCGCCAATATCAAAAATCTTGCTTTCTGCATCATCGATTGCTTTATCAACGTCGTCTGGCTCATTGAATGCGATCTCAGCAATGTCTGATGCTGCACCGATCAGGCGACGAAGGCGAGCGGTGTCGCGAACAATCTTCGCGTAACGATCTGCGCTTGTGATTGCAGGTGTTGCGTTTTGCAACGTGAGCAATGCATCGAGACCACCAATGGTGTCGAGTGTGCCCGCGCGTCGGAGCTCTTCTGCAACCGTGACTGCATCAACCGGCTCGCCACCCGTATTGAGCGAACGAATTGCATCAAAAATATGGCGGTGAATTGGTTTGTAAAACTCGTCAGGAAGCACACCGCGTTCGAGTGCAGAAGCAACCGCGTCGCGCGACAACAACATGGCACCCAATAATGAAGATTCGGCATCCAAGTTGTGCGGCGGCACACGTTGCGTGCTGCGTTGCACTGGTCGTGTGTCGCTGTTTGATTCACCTGCTATTGACATACGTCTACCTTGCCCGAACTTGCCTGTTGATCGCTAGGGGCATAACCATGTGACTTAACTGTGGATAACCACATGCAACCCCGCTTCGCGGAGCCATTGCGTCGCGTTACTTGGCTACGACAGAGAGGTTGATCACACCAACAACATCGGAGTACAGCTCGACTGAGACCGTATGGTCTCCGACTGAACGAATCGGTGTGTCGATGGTGATGTTCTTGCGATCAACAGTGATTCCTGTTTGATCCAAGAGCGCTGCAGCAATCTCGGTTGTTGAGATTGAACCAAACAAACGACCTTCGGCTCCGGCTTTTGCCTTGACCTTCACTGATTGTTTGGCCAAGTTGGCTGCTACACCGCGCGCGGCTTCGCGCTCGGTGTTTTCGCGCAGGTCACGAGCACGGCGCATGACGCCGGCCTGAACAACTTCACCTTCGGAAGCCACAATGGCAAGGCCGTGTGGCAATAAATGGTTGCGTGCATGACCAGATGAGACGGTGATGATGTCGCCGCGGCGACCAACACCTGCAATATCAGAACGAAGCAAAACCTTCATGGCTTATGCCTCCTCAGTTGTAGTTGGGGCTGAAACTTCAACGTCAGCTACTGCTACCGGAGATTCGGCGGCATCAATTGCTGCTGCGTACTTGTCGACAAATGCTGATTCGTTTGAACCGGCATCAGTGTTTGGTGCGCCACGACGTGGACGATCGCTACGTGAGCCACCGTCTTCCTCGCCACGACGAGGTGCGCGCGCTGCGGCAACTCGCTTGGTGTATGGCAAGAGTGCCATTTCGCGGGCGTTCTTGACAGCAAGTGCTACGTCACGTTGTTGCTGAACGGTGTTGCCGTTCATGCGACGTGCGCGCAACTTTGATCGGTCTGACATGAAGCGCTGCAACAAGTTGACATCTTTGTAGTCGATGTATCCGATGTGATCAGCATGTAATACGTTTGGACGCTTCTTGTATTTGCGCATTGCAGCTTTCGCTGCCCTCGCTTTGTTGGTTTTACTTGTCATGTCTTAATTCCCTTTGTGGTTAATGAGTGGTGTGATTAGAACGGTTCTTCGCCGGTGTCATGAGGATTGACATCGGTGCCTGGGTTAGACCCACGTGACGCGCCACCCTGGCTTGGTCCATCAGTTTTTGGTGTGCGCTCTACTTGAGCAGTTGCCCAACGAAGGCTCGGTCCGAGCTCATCGGCGATCACGTCGATGGCGGTGCGCTTGTCACCTTCGCGAGTGGTGTACTCACGCTGCTCGAGTCGACCAGTGACAACAACTCGTGCGCCCTTAGTGAGTGAAGCGGCTGCATTTTCGCCAAGTTGGCCCCATGCAGTGACGTTGAAGTAGGAAGTTTGTTCCTGCCATTCGCCATTGACCTGATAACGACGACCGACGGCGATGCCAAACGAGGCAACTCCACGACCGGTGGTTGTAAAACGAAGCTCTGGATCGCGGGTGAGATTACCTACGAGAGTGATGGTGTTATCTGACATTGTTGTTGCTCCTTACGAAGTGGCTACTAGTTCAAAGAGATCAATTAAGCAGACACTGCGGTGAGACCGCGGCGTGATGCTTCTTGATCTGGCAAACGGAGAAGTTTGTGGCGGAGGACATCGTCCGCAATGCGAAGGCTGCGCTCGAACTCGTCGAGTGCGCCACCAGGTGCCATGAGGTTGAACACCGCGTAGTAGCCGTCATTCTGTTTGTTGATTGGGTATGCAAGACGACGCTTGCCCCACCAATCAGGTGAACCGTGGACTGTGCCACCAACACCTTGGACTGCTTTGGTCACAGTGGAAATCCAACTGTGCGCAGCCGATTCTTCTAAGTTGCCGCTAACTATGAGCATTAATTCGTAAGCACGCATGAACGTGGTAACTCCCTTCGGTTCCAACCGGGGCTGGAGCCCCCGAGGGGGCAGGGTGGATATGTGGACTTGGGATCGTATCGGCACGAAGGGAGCGTGCCACACCCGTGTTGCAGAGATTGCCCGAACTAGCGCCTAGACCTACGCCTGGTTGACTCCGTATCGGATTTTGGTGCTGTAGCCATTGGCAATGAGCGCAACAAATGGTGCCATCGACACGACCGGCAGCACTCGACAACATAAGCCGTATATGTAATAGACAAGTTTTGGTTGGCCGAGTATTCGGAGTCGCGTTGCTGTTCAGTGCGCTGAGCGAGTTGACGAAACTCTTCAAGTTCGTGAGGCTTGGTAATACAGCGCCCGTGGCTTGGGAGACGCGGACCAAATACGTAGGTCACCAACGCAACATTGTCTTGAACACAAATCGGGCACTTCACACTTGTTGCATCGCCAAAGTTTTTTGCAGCGCGCACTAAGTCGGGATGCGCATCACACAGTTGTTCTCTTCGAATACGACCGCGACGAAACTCATTGATCAGAGCGCGACGTGTGAGTCGGTGGTCAATAACGCCACCAACTGTTTCACCGCTGTCGTCGGTGAGTGTGAGTTGGCTCAGCCATCCCGTAGGGCGTCGAAAAGAATTCATTGCTGCGAACGCTAGTCAGTTTTTGTTGCCCACCACTGTTTGAGCCTGTGACGAATTTCTACATCGCCTAGCAATCCTTCTTCAAGCCGAATTTCCATCAAAAATTTCAGGGCATCACCCACCTGCCGACCGGCACCGATAGACAACATCTCCATCACTTGCGCTCCGTCCAACTCGGGACGAAGTGCTGCCAACTCTTCGTGCTTTGCCAACTCTGCGATGCGCGCCTCGAGTTCATCCATGCGTTGCGACAGCATCAATGCTTTTCTTTCGTTGCGAGTTGTGCAGTCGCATCGCGTCAACACATTGAGTTCGTTGAGCAATGGTCCTGCGTCGCGCACATAACGGCGCACTGCCGAATCTGTCCAACCCATTTGATATGTATGAAAGCGCAGATGCAATGCAACCAATTCGGTGATTGCATCGGTGTCATGTGTTGAATACTTCATCGCTTTCAGGCGTGCGCGCGACATTCTTGCGCCAACCACTTCGTGATGATGAAAAGTGACACCTTTTCCGTCTTTGATTCCGCGAGTTTTAGGTTTACCAATGTCGTGGAACAATGCAGCGAGTCGAGTAATTCGAAAGTCAAAATTCTCAGATGCGTCTGGTCGCACGTTTTCGACAACGGCAAACGTGTGGGTCAATACATCTTTGTGGCGGTGAATCGGATCTTGTTCAAGTTTCATGGCCGGTAATTCTGGAAAGAAATGTTCGGCCAAACCTGTGTCGACCAAAAACCACAGTCCACTTGTTGGGTGATCACAAATCATTAACCGGTCGAGTTCATTGCGCACACGTTCTGCCGACACAATTTTGAGTCGATCGTGCAGTTTTTGCACTGCTGCAATCAACTCTGGCACTGGCTGAAGTTGCAGTGTTGCGAGAAAACGCGCGGCACGCATCATTCTCAATGGATCGTCAGTGAAACTGATTTCTGGCGACAGCGGAGTTCGCAGTGTGCGACTCATCAAGTCGGCAGCACCACCATACGGATCAACAAGTTCTGGAATATCACTCGTCACTTCGAGAGCCATCGCGTTGATAGTGAAATCTCGACGCGACAAATCTGTTGCAATGTCATCCGAAAACTCCACGTCTGGCTTTCGGGAATCTGGAGAATACGCCTCGGCGCGGTGCGTCGTGATTTCGTATGTGCGGCCGTTCTTCTGTGCCGAAATTGTGCCGAAGCGTTCGCCTGTTGTCCATACGGCATCGGCCCAACCAGTTAATAAGCGTTTGGTTTCTTCCGGACGAGCATTGGTAGTGAAGTCAAAATCCACTTCGTCCATCTGTCGATCGAGCAAAAGATCTCGCACGGTTCCACCCACCACATAGAGCCGATGACCTGCTTTGCGAAAAATATCCCCGAGAGGCGCGAGTTCGGCCAACACTGGAGCAAATCGCTGTGGAACCACGCTGATTAGGTTAGGCGTTTGCAATTGAACTTGAGGGACTGGCGCAAATTGAGACAAATATCGGTGAGACTGGTGAGAATGGTACGAATGAAACGTTTACGACGCGCCGCTCAGGCCGTGACCATCGTGCTTGGTGTGACTTGGTCGTTGTTCGGTGTGCTTCCCCATCAAACGAGTGCCCTCAGTCGAGCAATAACAAATCCAATAGAAGTGCGCTTAGTTGCACAAAATTTCAATGTTCTTGCTGACGGACAATTTCGTTTCACGGTTGGTGTACCCGACGTGGCGGCTCGAAATCAACTCGAACAAGACCCATCAACAACACTTCGCATAACTGCGTTTGCGCCGATAACCACCCGAGAGCAAGTGCGCTCGATTGGCGCCGGTGCCGATCCGGTTGGGCAACTGGCAGTAGCCGACTTGAGTCTCATTCAATTGTCGAGAACTGAAACCAATACCTACACCGCATTTCTTTCCGCCACTGCTCGTACGAACTCGTTGCGCCTCACGAAAGACGGTGTGTACCCGATACAGATTTCTTTCGTTCGCGGCGGAGAACCGATTTCCAAACTGAATACATTTGTCAACTTCTTCAGCTCCTCTATCGAAACAACGCGTCTTCCTATTTCGATTGCCTCAACAATTACTACTCCACTCGCGTATGCGCCCAATGGGACAATTGTGATTAGCGATGCAACAAGAAAACAATTAGTGGACCTTGCCAAATCTTTGGAGGGAGGCGCCGCACCGTTGTCTGTGCAGGTTTCACCAGAGATATTGGATGGTCTTGCCCACTCAACACAACCAGTCGATATTGATTTGCTGACACGTCTTCAAAATGGGTTTGCCAATCATGATTTGCTACGCGCACCATTTGTTCCATTTGATCCGTCAAGTGCATTGCGCACAGGACGGTCCAATGACTTCTCGCAAATACGTGATCTTGGTGACGAAATCATCGAGCTTCGCAACGGAGCGAAGAATCTTTCGCCAAATGTTTGGTTTTCCAATGTTCTTGTTGATGAAGATGGAGCAGAGTTGCTGCACGGTTCCAATGTGCACACAGTTGTTCTCACGCCTCAAGTTGCCGCAGAGATCGGGAAACTTGACAACTACGGCAAGCCATATCGCATTTCAAGCGATGTTGCGCTGAGGACAACAGATCCGTTGTACGCAACAACCCTTGCAAGCAACCCAGAAAACCCAGTGGTTACTGCTTATTTTCTCGCCGCCGAACTTTTGGCGCAGCGACAAGAAGTTATTGATAGTGGTGGGGTTGTGTCATCAAACTTTGTAGTTCTCACCACCACAACTGGTGCACCGATTGATCCCGCATTGCTCGCGTCACTGGCAGTAGCAATCGACCGTGCTCCACAACTTCGACTTCGTGCATTGAGCACACTCCCACGTGCAAACGAAAATGCAACACTTGTCAAGGTGCCTCGCACAAAAGGAGTTGATGTCTCGATTGCTGGAAAAGCAAACGATTCCCTCTCGAATGAACTTGTCTCAACATCCAAGATGCTGCCAACCGATGCACCACAACATGTTGCATGGAATACCTCCCGTTTGGTCATGCTTGATGACCGACTGAGTAGCGATGAATTCGCGTTGTACTTCAACGGTTTTCGCAATCAACTTCGATCCCTTCGTGCATCGGTGAAGGTTCCACGATCGTTAAGTTTTACGCTTGGCGAACGCAAAAGTGATTTGCGCTTGCAGCTTCGCAACGAAGCCGCAGTTGACCTCACTGTTTCTATAGAAATCACGAGTTCAAAATTGCAGATCCCCGACGAAGACCGTGTGGTCACCGTGCCAGCAAACGGCGCAGTCGATTTGGTTATTCCTGTTGTTGCTCGTGCAAGTGGACGCTTCCCTATTGAGGTTGCGCTCTTCACACCAGACGGATTGGTGCAGGCTGGTCAACGTGTGCAACTCACTGCTCGGGTCGCTGCAATCGCCGGGCTCGGACTTGTGGTCAGTGGCGCTGCCGCTCTTGTATTGCTTGCGTGGTGGTTGAGTCATTGGCGCACAATTCGCCGTAAATCTGTTGCAAATGTCATCCAATAATTGAATAATTCCCCTGTTGTAGACTGACAATCATGACCGTTCGCATCGTTACTGATAGTGCCTCAGACATTCCTCAATCCCTTGCAGACGCCAACAACATTTCAATTGTTCCATTGTCGTTTCGCTTTGGTGATGAAGAGTTCATTGATCGCCAGCAGTTGACCGTCGCACAGTTTTGGGAGCGATGTGGTTCGTCTGCTGTTTTGCCAGAAACTGCAGCGCCATCACCGGGTCAGTTCGAAGCCGAATTCCGTCGACTATTCAATGCTGGCGCAACTGGCATCGTCGTTATCTCGCTTTCGTCCCTGCTTTCGGCCACGATGCAAAGCGCCGAGTTGGCTGCTCGCGCAGTTGCCGGTGATATTCCAGTGCGGGTAGTCGACAGCAAGTCAGCATCGATGGGCCAAGGCATTGCCGCCGTTGCATGTGCAAAAAAGGCTGCAGGTGGCGCAAGTTTGGATGAAGTAGCCGCATATGCCAATGACCTTGCTGCCAGAACTCAGGTGTGGGCAGCACTGGACACACTCGAAAACCTCAAAAAGGGTGGCCGAATTAGTGGAGCAAAGGCTATGTTTGCATCGGCATTGGCGATTAAGCCAATTTTGCAAATCAAAGACGGCCTCATTCAAGAAGGTGGCAAGCAACGCACACGGAGCAAAGCAATTGCCCTACTGCTTGAAACGGTGAAGCAGGCTGGAGCAATCGAGAATCTTTCGGTTTTGCAGGCCGAGTGTGACGACGTACAAGAATTCGTTGCTTCGCTGCGCGAGTTTTACTCTGGCGAGATCATGGTCAGTGACATTGGTGCAATCATCGGTTCGCACACCGGCCCACGAGCGATGGGCGTTACGTTTCACACTAAGTAAGTTGCTCGTGTACTAGATATCCACGAGATATCCCCGTCTCATATGGGGTTTGGGAAGTATTGTCGCATCACAGCGATGAGTCAGGACAGCCCACTTTCACGCCTTATTGGCGGCCGATATCAACTCGAGCACCGCATTGCCCGTGGTGGAATGGCCGAAGTGTGGCTTGCTAGCGACACATTTCTTCATCGACAAGTTGCTGTCAAGTTACTCAAACCACATTTGGCAAATGATGCCAATGTGGCTGAGCGTTTTCGTCGCGAAGCAGTGGCCTGTGCCGGCATCACTCACCCAAATATCGTTGCGGTGTACGACTGCATCGAACACGGTGGTCGTCAGGCAGTCATCATGCAATACGTGCAGGGTAAAAGTTTGCGCGATGTTCTCGACAAGCAAAAGAAACTTCAACCACAACTCACTATTCACATTGGGTTGTCTGTTGCAGCGGCATTAGAAGAAGCGCACAGACAAAATTTTGTGCATCGCGATGTCAAGCCAGGAAATATTTTGCTTACGTCGGACGCTCGCTGTTTGCTCGCCGACTTCGGTATCGCAAAGGCACTCGTTTCGAGCGGTGATGATCTCACCAATGACAACATCATGATGGGAACCGCGAAATACCTTTCGCCAGAACAGGTGCGAGGAAAACCGCTGGACGGTCGTGCCGACCTTTACGGCCTAGGGCTTGTTTTGTATGAGTGCCTCGCTGGTCGTGTGCCTTTTGTTGGGGAAACCGATGCAGACACTGCACTAGCCAGACTGCAACGTGAACCAACCGACCTCGCCCGATTGCGACCATCGCTTTCACCAAACTTGGTCAAAGTCATTCATAAACTTCTTGCTCGCAATCCAGACCATCGATATGCAACTGCCGCAGAAACAATTGTTGCGTTGCGTGCCGCGCGCACTGGTGAGTTGGATCGCACTACCGAAATCACACCACCGTCAGGATTGATGGTGGTGGGTGGAGAAATGTTGGAGCGATCGACTACACGATCTGCACCGACCACTCCATCAAGACCTCGGCCCGCACGCCTCGCCGTCGTTGGCCAACCACTGTTACATACTCCCGAGCGCGAACGTGAACGCGAAAGCGACGAAACCGTGCGCTTACCAAAACCCTCAACAAACGGTCTTCGCCAAATTATTGCTGGACTCGTTGTTGTAGGACTGCTTGCTGGTGGTGCATTGTGGTTTACAGGCAGAAACACAACAACGACCGCTCCAGTTGAAGCACCGGTGGTAGATCCGCTCGCACCCGTTGTGACAGAGCCAGCCACAATTGTCTCGATCATGAGCTATGACCCAAGTGGCAACGACGGTGAAGAGAACGAAGCGCTTGTGCCATTGCTACTCGACAGCAATCCGCAAACAAACTGGACTACGACGTGTTATGCAAACCAGTATTTCGGCAGCAAAGAATTTGTTGGTTTGGTAGTTCAGTTTTCTGCTCCAACCACGGGCACTCTCAATGTGTATATGGGTAATGCGCCATGGAAAATAGATGTCTACACAGCGCTTGACTCTGCTCCTCCCCAACTCGCCGGCTGGGGACAACGCATAACAACGGGCAACAACACGAAGCGTCGCGGTGCCAATTTCATCATCGCCCAGCCTGCGCAATATGTATTGCTTGCATTACGCGAAGTTGGGAAAAGTGGGATGTGCAGTGGGTCTAATCCATATCAAGGATTGCTCTCGGGAGTCACGTTCCAGGCAAGTTAGCCTTCTCGTATGCCCTCTAATCCGTTTACCGATCCGCAGTGGGCAACTCGCACGGTCGATGCGATTGAGCGAATTGTTGCTTTTGTTCGCGACCGCACAACGCGTCCCGCAGTAGCGATTGTTCGCGCTCTTATTTTTGGAAGCATGGCAATTGTTGGCGCCATCTTCGTGGTGATCGTTCTTGTAATTGGGGGAATTCGCGCGTTGCATTCACTGCTCGATATTTGGTGGTCGCGCGACACCGCAGTGTGGGCGTCTTATTTAATTATTGGTGGCGTATTTTGTGTCATTGGCATGTTGTTGATGCGCCGCCGCCATCCGCAAGACTAAATTCCAATCAAAAGAAAAGAAACCCCCTATGACCACCACACACAGCAAAGTATTGATTATTGGTTCAGGCCCTGCAGGACTGACCGCCGCTATTTATGTTGCTCGCGCCAACCTGCAACCACTCGTTATCGAGGGTGAGCCATCCTCAACATCTGATCAACCGGGTGGTCAGTTGATGCTGACGACCGAAGTCGAAAACTTTCCTGGCTTTCCAGAAGGCATCATGGGACCAGAGCTCATGATGCGTTGTCGTGATCAGGCAATTCGGTTTGGAACTGAATTCATTACCGAAAAAGTCACCAAAGTCGATTTTTCGGCAAGGCCATTTCGAGCATGGGTTCGCGACACCGAATACACCGCCGACGCAGTCATTGTGAGCACCGGTGCACAATCGTTGATGTTGGGACTCGAAGAAGAAAAGCGCTTGATCGGTCACGGTCTTTCAACTTGCGCAACATGTGACGGGTTCTTCTTTCGCGGTCAAGAAATTGTGGTGGTTGGCGGTGGCGACTCAGCACTTGAAGAAGCACAATTCCTCACCAAGTTCGCATCCAAGGTCACCATCGTTCATCGTCGCGAGTCGCTCCGTGCGTCCAAAATTATGCAAGACCGCGCATTCAAGAACGAGAAGATTTCATTTATCTGGAACAAGCAAGTAACTCGCGTGATGGGTGACGACAAAGTGAGTGGTATCGAAATGACCGACACCGTTACGGGTGAAGTTTCCACAATGAATGTCACTGGCATTTTTGTGGCGATTGGTCATCGACCAAACACCGATTTGTTTAAGGGCATTTTGCAGATGGAAGACACCGGATACCTCACCACCAAGCCGGGTTCGACGTACACCAATATTGACGGTGTATTCGCGTGTGGAGATGTGCAAGACCACACATATCGACAGGCCATTACTGCTGCTGGTTCTGGATGTATGGCGGCGATTGATTGCGAGCGGTGGCTAGAGGCACAGCATTCATAGTCCGAAGTTGAATGTTGGCGTGAGTATTATGTTGCACATCGTCATTTAATCAACGATAAAAATAGACTGGACCACCATGGCAGACGGAATTATCACACTCACAAGTAGCAGCTTTGACGAGACCGTAAAGAGCTCGAATACACCAATACTTGTTGACTTTTGGGCCGAGTGGTGTGGGCCATGCAAAGCAATTGCACCAGTTCTCGTAGAGCTCTCAGCCGAACTTGCTGGGAAAGTGACCATTGCAAAACTCGATGTTGATGCACACGGAGACATTGCACAGCGTTTTAGCGTGATGAGCATTCCAACCCTGTTGATTTTTAATAACGGTGAAGTGCAAAAGCGTTTAGTTGGAGCAAAAGGTAAGGGTCAATTGCTACAGGAGCTTGCAGAATTTCTCCCAGCCTCCCACTAACCATCCATCAGCGCAATAACGCTGTGGCTGTAATGCAGCAGCGTCTATGCACAATTGGGATGCTTGATGATTCGCTCGTGGAGCATGGCTATTTTTGTCAATTTACCCATACGGCACTGCGGGAATTTCAAGCCAATCGGGGTTTGCCCCAAGATGGCGTTTGCGATCGCAATGCATGGGATGCACTCATTGAGGCCTCGTGGCTGAGTGGTGCGCGTTTGTTATATCTCACATCTCCTCATTTGCGCGGCGATGACATCATTGCGCTGCAAACGAATCTTGCTCAACTTGGATTTGATTGTGGACGCATCGATGGAATACTCGGACCCAACACTGTTCGTTCACTCACCGACTTTCAACAAAACTACGGACTTGTTGCCGATGGTATTTGTGGCCCAGAAACTCTTCTGGCGTTGTCACGAATGAGTAGCCAAACAGGATCTGGTCCTGGAATAGTTTCGGTGCGCGAATCTGAAAAACTTCATCACGCAGCCAAGGTTGGTGATTCACTCAAGATCGTGGTGGGTTGCTTTGGTGACCTGCGAAGTATCTCGAGAGGTTTGACCAGAAAGTTGCGTGAGCAATACGACAACGTCATGACGGTTGAAGAGTCAGATCCAACGTTGCACGCAACATCCGCCAATAGTTTTCAGGCAGATGTCTATGTTGGTATTGCGGCGTCTTCTACAGAGCATCACGACATTGTTTTTTATGAAACTGAAGGTTTCGTTTCCCCGGGAGGTCGCCGACTGGCTGAGGCCATCGCGACACAACTCGGTGAAGTTGGTTCTGGACAAATGGCTGTCCAAGGAATGCGTCTTCCCGTCCTGCGAGCAACACGAATGCCGGCGGTTTTGTGCATTTTTGGGCAGAGTCGTACACCCGAAGTGGATGACATCACCCACGCCATATCTACGGCAATCAGTGGATGGTTGACCCCTTAAAGTCCTTCTGAGTAACCCTTTCTGGGGTTATCCACAGGTTTGTTCACAGTCTGTGAGGACTGTCAAGTACATGTTTACGCTTATGCTCCACGTGAGACGTAGGGTTTTTGACGCGCTAGTTAATCTCGCTGACTAGTCCTCTGACGGAGGCCCTTCAGTCATGAGTCGGTAAATTCGCTCGAGGTCTTCGAGGTCGGCGAAATCGATGATCACTTTGCCGTGCTTGCCACTCATGGTCACGCCAACAGAGGTTTGAAGGTGTTCGGCCAGCAACCCTTCAAGTTCGAGCAGACCTGGAGGGCGCAGCGTGGTGGTTTTTGCCGCGGTTGAAGCTGCCGATTTTCCAGACGACTTGCCCGATGTTCCGGCGCTTGCTCCCCCACCTGTTGTGGTTGAAACCGGTTGGCTGTCTCGAACTGCCTCCTCAATGCCTCGAACGGTCCAACCCATTTCGACTGCGCGCTTGGCAAGTTGCTCTTGCAACGAACGGTCGGGGGTTCCCAGCAATGCTTTTGCATGACCAGCCGACAATCGTCCATCGGCCAACAATGACTGAATTGATGGCGGCAGACCAAGTAGTCGCAATGCGTTGGTGATGGCTGAACGACTTTTGCCCACCTTGCTTGCAACTTGCTCGTGTGTCATGTTGAAGTCTTCGAGTAGTTGCTGATACGCAGCAGCTTCTTCAAGAGGTGTGAGGTCTTGGCGATGCAAGTTCTCAACAAGTGCTTGCTCTACCGACGAAACGTCATCGGTTACTCGCACAATTGCCGGAACCATTTGTAATCCAGCTCGTGATGCAGCGCGCCAGCGGCGCTCGCCTGCAATCAACTGATATCGACCGTTTTCGTCTGGGCGCACCAAGATTGGCTGCAGCACACCAATTGCCGATATTGACGCGGTTAATTCGGCAAGTGAGGCTTCGTCAAAATGTACGCGTGGTTGATTTGGGTTTGGGTCAATTGCATTTACAGCAATGTCCTTGAGCCCAGTTACTGATTCCACGTTTGTACCGTCACTGGTACTTGTACTACTTGTGGTACTTCCAGTATTGCGGTTGGTGGGGATGAGCGCGTCTAAGCCTTTACCCAATCCGCTGCGGCGCACCACCACTCACCTCCAATGCAACAGCTCGGTAGGCTTTTGCACCAGCCGAGTTGGAATCGAATGTGGTAATTGGTTTGCCATGCGATGGGGCCTCGGCAAGACGCACGGTATGTGGAATAACGGTTTGACAGACTTTGTCGCCAAAGTGTTCGCGCACTTCATTAACAACATCAGCAGACAGTTTGGTTCTGGTATCAAACATGGTGCAGATAATGGTGCTCACAGCCAGGTTTGGATTGAGGTTTTGGCTCACCAAGTCGACGTTGCGCAGCAACTGCCCCAAACCCTCAAGTGCGTAATACTGGCACTGAATCGGCACGATGACTTCGCGCGCTGCTGTCAGGCCGTTGACAGTCAACAAACCAAGCGATGGAGGACAGTCGATCAATACATAATCAAATTGATCCAATACAGATTCAATCGCCTTCTTCAGCCGAGTCTCTCGACCCATGGCAGGTACTAGCTCAATTTCGGCTCCGGCTAGATCAAGATTGGATGGGGCAACAAACAGGTTGCGGACTGCGGTTGGCTCAAGACAGTCCTCCATTGGGGTGTCGTGGAGCAGCACGTCATACACACTTGTTTCCATCTCGCGAGTGTTGAGTCCTAAACCTGTAGAAGCATTGCCCTGCGGGTCGAGGTCGACTATCAGTACTCGATATCCCTGCTCGGCAAGACAGGCACCCATATTGATGGTGGTTGTCGTTTTACCCACGCCGCCCTTTTGGTTGGCCATGGCAATCACCCGGGGTACGGGGTGTGGAGTGGATTGTGCCGTATTCATATCCCTCATATTCTACCGAGGGTTGGCTGGCCATCTGGGGATACAGATCTGCCAGGAATGTTCCACGTGGAACAATCGGGGCTGGAAAGGTCGCTTTGGGGTCTACAAATGTTCCACGTGAAACAATGCGACCGGACCAAGCCGTGTTGGGGCGGAGACCCCGAGGCTTCCCAGATCCACATCGGCCCAGCGATCTGGACTTCCGGGCGGCGGTTCGCTCACAACGATATACCCGCCCAACTTCACCAGACCAACGGCCCATCGCAAAGTTTGGAATGGGGGACCAAAGCCTCGAGCGCAGGCAGCATCAAAAGCATGGGCGAAGCGGTCTTGGATTCGCAACACCTCAACGTCGCCGCACACCACTTCCACCTGATCCTGGATCCCCAGGGATTGCACTGAACGAAGCAGTGTGTCCGTGCGCTTTGCTCGCCGATCGACCAAGGTCATCTGGATTTCGGGGCGAACAACGGCAATCACCAAGCCAGGAACTCCTGCCCCGCTACCCAAATCAACGCAGGACGTGACTCCACTGGGCAATGCATCGGCAAAGGTTGCGGCATGTTCAATGATTTCGGACAGGGGGGCAGTCCCCAATGCTCCGATTTTCTGGGCCTCACCGAAGATACGGCGAAGACCTGGGTGATCTGCGGGCTTTATCATGCGGGCTTGATTGTATAAGCCCGGTGCCTACCGGGTTATTCGGCGGCTTCGGCCAACGCAACCACAACCCGACGATGCGGGTCTTGGCCTTGCGAATGCGTGCTCACGCCTGTCGAGTTGACGAGGGCGTCGTGCACAATCTTGCGGTCGGCAGAGTTCATTGGTTCAAGCACGCGTGGTTGACCGGTGGCAATAACGTCGTCAGCGACTTTCAGAGCAAAACGGCTCAAAGCCTCGCGGCGGCGCTCACGGTAGCTACCAATATCAACACGCATATGGGTGTCGTGGTCGCCAAGGCGGCGTTGGCTCACTACGCGAGTCAGGTCCTGCACGGCCATCAAGGTGGCACCGCGCTGACCAACGAATACGGAGACGTCATCGCCCAATACGTTGATATCGATATCTTCGCCATTCAGCGTCGATGTCACTTGCCCAACGAGGCCGGCAGCAGTCAACATTCCTTCAAGAAATGTGGTTGCAGCAGCACTCACAGTGGCTGGATCTACTGGAGGGCCTTCTGGACGAGGTGCTCGCTCGGTATCTGAGGTTTTTCGTGGCTCACGACGTGGTCGATCTGACCCGGCTGCCGACTTTGGACCACGACGACCCTTTGGTGCGTCGCCCTCTGCGCGGGTTGTGCGCTTTGGACCACGGTCGCGACGTTCTGGTTTTGATCTTGGTGCTGTTGGTCGAACGCGTGCGCGAACACGTGCTTCGCCGCGCGTGCGTCCAAACAAACCAGGTTTTGGTTCTTCAAGAACATCGAACTCGGCATCTTCTTCCGAAACACCCAACTGATCGAGTGCCAAATTTTTTGCTGCTTCAAGTGTGTCAGCAGTTGTTTCTACCCATTCCATACATTTCCTCGTTACTTATTTGATGTGGCGAATAAATTAATTATGGTTTTGGACGGCGAGCAACCGAACCACTTCGATTTTTTCCTGGAGCTTGCGGACGTCGCGAACTTCCAGAAGATTTTCCCTTTGGGGGAGTGACACGCTTGCTCGAAAACGGCGCGTCAGACTTAGCTGCGGGTTTGATTTCTTTTTTATCATCTTTCTTGTCTTTCTGATTCATCTCACGTGCCTGTTCGCTTGCAGCCTGCGCTTGGCGCCCCAACGACGAATCATTTCCATAAAAACGCTTAGTGATGTAGAACTGCTGAATGATGCGAATGATTGCCTGCACCATGTAATAGAAGATCAAACCAGTTGGAAGGAACAGCTGAAAAACAGCGAAAACTACTGGCAAATACTGCATTAATTTGGCCTGGGTCGCAGACATCGTTGGGCTGACGGTGCGCGATGCAACCATTTTTTGTTGCACAAAATACAAACCGGCGAGCAACGCAACAAGGCCGACATAAATCATGCCCTTGCCAAAACTTTGGTTCACTGCATCAATCGGTGTTTGCGAAAGATCCAACCCAAACGAAATCATTTCTGTCTTGCCAAGCAACGAGTTGTACAACTCCGATGATTCGTTGAGATACTTCGGAACGAACGCGGTGCCCGCACCATCAGGGCGACGGATCAAACCTTGCAACGCCTGGAACATGATGATGAACACCGGCATCTGCGCGAGGATCGGCAAACACGACGCCAACGGATTGACTTTGTGCCCCTGATACAACTTCATCATCGCTTCGTTCAGTTTTTGTCGATCACCTTTGAACTCAGCTTGGAGGCGACGCATCTCGGGTTGCAGTTTTTGCATCTCGAGCATGCCTTTGGTGCTCTTGAGTGTGAGCGGGGTGATGAGCAGCATCACGACCACGGCCACCAAGCCAATCGACAAGGCGTAGTTGTGGGTGAGCGAATAAAACTGTGCGATTAATCCGGAAGCAATTTCAAACATTTTGGGGTCAACAACTTTCGTGGGGGCCACTTTGGCCAGTAGAGACGGTAGGCGGTGAAATGGCCGAATTGACGTCTGACTCGGGGATATTCATTGGAACCGGGTCAAACCCTGATGGGCCAAAGGGGCGGCAGCGCAATAATCGCTTAATCATGAGCCAGCCACCCCGGCGAGAGCCATGGATTTCGATCGCTTCATGGGCATATTCGGAGCAGGAGGGGAAAAACCGGCAAGGTGACGGCTTATTGGGCCACAATGACTGATACCAGCGAATGCTGCGGAGCATCGCCAGCTGCAGACGGGTTTCAGCCGGATTCATGGCTGTGGCTGGCCTATTTTGGCCTCAATTTGGCCAATCAGGCGGTCTACCAGGCCCCCAAGTTGGTCCCACGTGGAACCAGTGGCTTTCGGGGTTACCCCAATGAGATACCAGCCGGGTCGCAATTGGCTGCTTCGGGCGGCGAAAAGCACCCGTAATTGGCGTTTTATGCGGTTTCGCTCCACGGCCCCACCTACCTGGCGGCCAATGGCATAGCCAATATGGGCGTTTTCTAGAGAATTATCAAGCAGCAACGAACACCACAACCCGTGAGAGCGAACATATGTTCCCTCCTTGGACAATCGGGAAAAGACTTCCCGGTGACGGATTCGACCAATCAAGCGGAAAGCCGGTGACGACCCTTTGCCCGGCGAGATTTGAGAATCGCACGGCCTGCGCGGGTACTCATGCGATGGCGAAAGCCATGCTTCTTGGAGCGGCGACGGTTGTTTGGTTGGAAAGTACGTTTCATGCACCCCTCCTGAGTAGCGCCCCGAGTTGACCTCGACACGACGATGGCTAAGGTCTCCAACTCTACAGGTACTCGCCAGTTTTTTCACCTGTGGAAAACCTGCTACCTTCTTTTTCCCACCGAAATGTTGGGGGCGCTATCCACACCCTGTGGACAGTGTTGTGGATCGTCGCAAGTGGTTATTGAGTAACGGTTTTAGGCACAAGAAACGGAACGAAAGCAATATGGAAAACGAACCCGACAGCCAAATTCAGGTCGACAATCATGACGAAGTTTGGCGTGCCACCGCAGAAGTTTTACGCGCCCAAGTTTCCGAGGCTGTTTGGTTCTCTACTTTCAACGATGCCGTCGCTGTTTCTGACGACAAAATGAGCTTGCGTCTCCAGGTTCCAAACACCTACGTGCGAGAAAGAATCTTGACCCGCTACATGTCGTTGGTGCGAGACGCCCTCAACGAGGTTGGGGCCAGCGAGCGCCAGCTCTTGATCGATGTTCAGACCAATACCGCCACCGACGTGCTTCACCGCCTCAACACCTCGCCAACATCGCTCGATGCTCCGGTTCAACTCAACGAATCGCTCAATGGTCCATTGACCGACTCCCAAAACACCGAAGCCTCAATGTCGTTTGGCCAGACCCTCAAAAGCCGCTCCGGCAAAGGCACGGCTGTAGGCCTCAATCCTCGCTACACATTCGAGACATTTGTGAAGGGCGCGTCCAACCAATTTGCTTTGGCTGCTGCTCAACGAGTGGCCGAAACACCAGGCCGTTCATACAACCCGTTGTTCATCTATGGTTCGGCCGGATTGGGCAAGACCCACCTGCTGCACGCCATTGGCTACTACGTTCACCAGCACTACGCCCACTACGAAGTTCGCTATGTCTCCACCGAAACATTTTTGAATGAGTACGTCGATGGCATTCGCTCCAACACCATTGCCGCGTTCAAACGCCGATACCGCGAAGTTGACGTATTGCTCATTGACGACATTCAGTTCATGGAAGGCAAAGAAGGACTGCAAGAAGAGTTCTTCCACACGTTCAACTCGTTGCACGGCGCCAACAAACAAATCGTGATTTCTTCAGACCGGGTGCCGGACGCAATTCCTACCTTGGAAGACCGTCTGCGCGGCCGTTTCCGTTGGGGTCTCATCACCGACATTCAGCCGCCAGACATGGAAACACGTCTTGCAATTTTGCGCAACAAGGCCGAGCGCGAGAACACCTTCGTTTCTAACGACGTACTTGAGTTCATTGCCAGCAACGTCACCAGCAACATTCGTGAACTCGAGGGTGCGCTAATCCGTGTCGGCGCCTACGCCAGCCTCAACAAAACAGTTGTTGACATTTCGTTGGCACAAAAACTGCTTGTCGACTTGCTCACACGCTCTGCCCCAAAGCCGCGCACAGATGAGCAATTGTTGATCGAGATTTCTGACCACCTGGGTTTTGATGTCGAGGCAATGAAGGGCAAGAGCCGTCAGCGTCCGTTGGTCTTGGCTCGCCAAACAGCAATGTATGTGTTTCGCGAACTCACCGACCTCAGTTACCCAGCGATCGCAAGGCTTTTTGGTGGGCGAGACCACACCACCGTGATCCATGCAGTTGACAAAACCAAGCGGATGATGAGCGAGCGCAAGCAAGTGTTCGAACAAGTGACCGAACTCGTCCAAAAGTTCAAG
Organism: Ilumatobacteraceae bacterium; assembly: GCA_044361815.1. GTDB lineage: Bacteria > Actinomycetota > Acidimicrobiia > Acidimicrobiales > Ilumatobacteraceae > UBA3006. Next base: position 38,653 of record JBIKID010000001.1, read on the forward strand.
ACGTCGTAACAGGCCCAAAAATGAACGCCTCACTACTGCAGCAAAACATGTGGACAACCGTGTGCAAAGACAGTGCACAATCGGTGGATAAACAAAGGTTGTCCACTGCGCCAAAAACTACACAGTTGCAAGATGTGACAAGCGGGTTTGGTGTGTGTGAGGTTGCAACCGTTGGTGTAATTGGGAAACACACCCTTTATCCCCAATCCACAGGACTTATTACTGTTATTAGTTCTTCTTACAAACATCCACATTTAACGATAAACAGCGTGAAGCAAGGGAGCAGGCAATGAAATTCAGAGTTGAGCGAGAGGTTCTTGCTGAGGCACTTGGGGCTGCAGCACGAGTTGCATCCACACGTAACAACGCAATGCCCGCACTGTCCGGCGTTCGCATCGAAGTCACAGGCGACAAGTTGTTGTTGTCATGCACCGACAACGATCTTTCAGTGCAATTTGTTTTGAATGTTGGCGGTTTGGAAGACGGCATCGTTGTAGCAAGCGCAAAATTGATGAGCGACATTGTTCGGTCGATGTCAGAAGGCAAAGTAACTGTTGAAACCACTGGCGAAACCGTCAGCGTAAGTTCCGGCCGCGCGCAGTTCACCGTGCCAACATTTGCAGCAAGCGATTTTCCAAACATTGTTCAAGCAAGTGCTCCACCGGTCACACTCGCAGCAAGTGTTTTCGCAGATGCCTTGCGTCAAGTAGTTCGAGCAGCATCGTCGGACATGCAACGTCTAGCCCTCACCGGCGTGTTGATGGCAGCCGAACCAGAGGGTTTACGCCTTGTTGCAACTGACTCATACCGTTTGGCCGTTCGCGATCTTCCAGGCAGCAACATCTTGGGTCACGGCGAAAAAGTGGTTATTCCAAGCCGCGCTCTCAACGAACTGCAACGACTGCTTGCAAGCGGCGAAGAGGCTTCGCTCAGTTTGGCTGGCGACCGCGCAACATTTACTGTTGGCCAAGCCACGCTCAGCACAAGCTTGTTGCAAATCGAATTTCCCAACTACCGCCAACTCATTCAGCCGAGTTACCCAAACACATTGACCACAGCGCGCGAACCGCTGTTGGAAGCAATTCGTCGTTGCCGCATTTTGGCTCGCGAAACCACTCCGGTGCGGCTCGAGATGACAGCAACTTCACTGAAGTTGATTGTTACCACTCAAGATGTTGGCAACACTGTTGAAGAACTCGACGCATCAATGGTTGGTTCCGATATCACGGTCGGTTTCAACCCCGAATATCTTGCTGCCGGCATCGAAGCAGTGAGCGGTGACGAAATCACTATTCAAACAACCGACCCGATTAAACCTGCGGTATTGCGCGGAGTTGGGGCACCGGACTATTTGTACTTGGTGATGCCACAACGCCTCACCAACTAGTAACGCCGTAGTGTTGCCCAACTGTGATTATTCAACACCTGGAGCTCACCGACTTTCGTAACTATGCGTCAGCGCAGATCACGTTGACCGATGGTGTCACTGCGGTCATTGGCGACAACGGGCAGGGCAAAACAAACCTTGTTGAAGCGTTGTCGTATTTGGCAACTCTTAAAAGTTTTAGGGGAGTGCCCACCGATGCAATGATCCGCACCGGCGCCAACACGGCCGTCATTCGGGCAACTATTACTCATTCAGATGGCCGCGAGGTGCTGATCGAGGCCGAACTCAGCCGCACGGGTCGCAATAAGGTGCTGGTAAACAAGCAAAAATTGGCCAAAACCCGCGATTTGTTGGGGGTTGTGCGCACCACGGTGTTTTCCCCTCAAGACCTCAACCTTGTGCAAGACGCTCCGTCGGTTCGCAGAGATTTTTTGGATGACGCACTGGTGGCCTTGTGGCCCAAACAAGATGCGTTGTGCGTCGAAGTTGAGCGTGTGCTCAAACAGCGAAACGCGCTACTGAAACAATCGGGTGGACGACTTTCGCCCGACATCGCGATAACACTCGATGTGTGGGACGAAAAGTTGTCGACACACGGAACACAACTTGGTGACGTCCGCGCACAAATGCTTGAGATGTTGTTGCCACAAGTGCAAGCCGCATATGTAGAGCTTGCCGAACTCAAGGAAGGTCAAACTCCTATCGGCATGTTGTATGCACCCGAATGGCGAACAACAGGACTTGCTCGCTGTTTGGTGGAGAGTCGCAACGATGATCTGAGGCGCGGTTCAAGCACGGTTGGTCCGCACCGCGACGACATCGAGTTGTCAATTAATGGTTTGCCTGCGCGAACACATTCATCCCAGGGAGAGCAACGCACCCTCGCGCTTGCACTGCGGTTGGCTGTGCACCGCCTCATCACCACCGAAATCGGCAGCCCACCGGTGCTGATCCTCGACGATGTGTTGTCCGAATTAGACCCACATCGCAGCGCGGCACTCCTTCGGCACTTCCCGCTAGGCCAAGTGCTTATTACGTCTGCGGGGGTTTTGCCCCAAACTGCACATCCAGACACTCTCGTACACATTGAAGGCGGAACCATCCGTGAGTCCTGACGACGAGAGCGAAAACATGATCGAAAACATGAGCGACGAAACGAACGAAAGCATGAGCGAAGCAACCATCAACTCGAGCAGTTCGCTGGCTGGTGCACTCGACGCGCTACTCGACCGACTTGGTGCCGAAACAGCAACCGTGATCACAGGTGTTTTTGGAGAGTGGCCAAAAATAGTCGGCGAACAAGTTGCCCAACACGTCACACCAATCAAACTTGAGCGAGGTCGCCTCATCGTCGAAATTGATGACCCGTCGTGGGCGACTCAAATGAGGTTTCTAGAACCGCAACTAGTTGAAAAATTAAACACCGCGACAACAAGCACAATTACCTCTATTGAAGTGCGAGTAAAACGCAATCCGCGCAACAGGTAATTGGTAGACTTCACTGTGTTATTTATGTTGCTCAATTCGCTTAAAAATCCCCTTCGGGGCCCAACTTTTCGGGGTCAATAATGGCAACTGCCAAAGCCAGTAAATCGTCTACCGCGGGCTCTGCTTCGTACGGTGCAAAAGACATTCAAGTCCTTGAAGGTCTTGATCCAGTTCGCAAACGCCCAGGTATGTACATCGGGTCAACCGGTCTCGCGGGTTTGCATCACCTCATCTGGGAAGTGGTTGACAACGCAGTCGACGAAGCAATGGCTGGCTACTGCACGAAAGTAGTCATTACATTGCAAGCCGACGGCTCATGCTCAGTCAGCGACAATGGCCGCGGTATTCCAGTCGACCCATATCCATCTGGCCCGCACAAAGGCAAGTCGGCTCTTGAAGTAGTGCTCACCGTGTTGCACGCTGGCGGCAAGTTCGGTGGCGACGGATACAAAGTTTCTGGTGGTCTGCACGGTGTGGGCGTCAGCGTTGTTAACGCATTGTCCAAAAAACTTATTGCAGAAGTCGACCGCGACGGTGTGCGTTACCGCCAAGAGTTCGTCGACGGCGGCACACCAAAAACAAAAATCACAAAAGTTGGTGCTTCACCAAGCAAGACAGCAACCGGCACAACCATTACGTTCATTCCAGACCCAACAATTTTTGCTGCTGAAGGCACCGAGTTTGTTGCGCGCACTGTCACCGAGCGTTTGCAGACGATTGCATTTCTTAATCGTGATCTTGAAGTGGTGTTCGTTGATGAACGCGCAGACAAAAAACAAAAAATCACTTATCAATACAAGGGTGGAATTATTGACTTCGTGAAGCACCTCAATGCGTCACGCGAAGCACTGTTTACCAAGGTCGCTAATTACGAAGCCAGCGAAGCCGACCAAACACTCGACATTGCCCTGCAGTGGAATACCGGTTATTACGAAGGCATTTATGGCTACGCCAACGGTATTTCCACAGTTGAAGGCGGCATGCACGTAGAAGGTTTCAAGACAGCGCTTACTTCGGTGCTCAACAAATACGCACGCGCCAGTGGCGGTCTCAAAGAAAAAGAAGAAAACTTGCTCGGCGAAGACATCCGCGAAGGCCTCACCGCCATTGTTGCCGTCAAACTGCGCGAGCCACAGTTTGAAGGTCAGACAAAAGCAAAACTCGGCAACGTTTCAATTCGTTCGTTCGTACAAAAAGAAACCAATGCCAAACTCGAAGAGTGGTTGCAAGAAAACCCAACCGAAGCAAACCGCATTGTTAAAAAAGCAGTGAGCGCAGCGCAAGCTCGTCTTGCAGCAAAAAATGCACGCAACGCTGTGCGACGCAAAACCGCACTTGCTGGCGCAGGCATGCCAGACAAGTTGAAAGACTGCTCAAGCACCGACGCAAGCGAAACAGAATTGTTCATTGTTGAAGGCGACTCGGCAGGCGGCACCGCTGTTGATGCACGCGATCCACGCACGCAAGCAATTTTGCCAATCCGCGGAAAAATTCTCAACGTCGAGCGTGCGCGCATGGACAAGATGTTGAAGAACACTGAAATCCAAACGCTCATCACCGCAATCGGTGGTGGCATCGGCAACGACGAGTTCAACAGCGAAAAGGCCCGCTATCACAAAGTTGTGATTCTGGCCGACGCCGATGTCGACGGCAGTCACATCCGCACATTGTTGCTCACATTCTTCTATCGACAAATGAAACCAATGGTCGAGGCCGGATACATCTACATCGCCCAACCACCATTGTTTTCAACCGAAATCGGCAAGAGCAAGATTTATCTCAAAGACGACGCAGCAAAAGAGAAGTTCCTGCGCGAAAACCCAAATCACAAAAAGGAATTCCAACGCTTGAAGGGTCTTGGCGAAATGGACTGGCAAGAGTTGCGTTCCACCACCATGCACGCCGACTCGCGCACATTGCTGCAAGTCACAGTCGATGAAGCTGCTTTGGCAGAAGACATCATGAGCGTGCTCATGGGTGACGATGTAGAAAGCCGCAAGTTGTTTATCCAAACCAACGCACGCGACGTGCGCAACCTCGACTTTTAATTCGCGCAAGCTACGACGAAGGAAACAGATTTCATGGCCAGCAAAAAACCAACTAGCAAATCAAGCGGCAAAATCACAAAGAGAGTGGCAAAGAAGCCATCAGCGTCTGCTGCTGGTGCGCCACCTGTCAAACCTCCTGCAGGCCAAGAAAATCTGTTCGCCAACCCAGACTCAGTACAGCCAGTGCAGTTGCAAGACGAGATGGAACGTTCGTTTCTCGACTACGCGATGTCGGTCATCATGTCGCGCGCACTTCCAGACGTGCGTGACGGCCTCAAGCCAGTTCACCGCCGCATCATTTGGGACATGGACCAGCAAGGGTTTCGTCCAGACCGCCCATTCGTAAAATGCGCGCGCGTTACTGGCGACACGATGGCTCGTTATCACCCACACGGTGACGGCGCCATCTATGACGCTCTCGTTCGTATGGCCCAACCATTCTCGTTGCGTCATCCACTTATCGATTTCCATGGCAACTACGGCTCACCAGACTTTGGTCCTGCAGCAAGCCGTTACACCGAGTCACGTCTTCACCCGCTTGCAATGCAACTGCTTGCCGACATCGACGAAGACACTGTCGATCTCATTCCTACATATGACGGCACATCGGAAGAACCGATTGTGTTGCCAGCACGCTTTCCAAACTTGTTGGTCAACGGCAGCCAAGGCATCGCCGTGGGCATGGCAACCAGCATTCCGCCGCACAACTTGGGCGAAATCATTGATGCAACATTGCACCTGCTCGCAAATCCAGAGGCCACCCCAGATGATTTGATGAAGTTTGTCAATGGCCCCGACTTCCCAACCGGCGGTTTGATCTTGGGTCGTGCAGGCATCATCGACGCCTATCGCACCGGCCGAGGAAGCATCAAGACACGCGCCAAAGTTTCCATTGAAGAGGGCCGTCGTGGGCAAATGCAGATCATCGTTTCCGAATTGCCATATCAAGCAAGTTGTTCGGCAATCGCTTCGCGAATTCAAGAGTTAGTAGACGGCGGCGACCTCGATGGCATTGCCGACGTCAACGACAACTCATCGGGTGGCGAAACCAACCTGATCATCACACTCAAACGTGATGCCAACTCAAACGTTGTAATGAACAACCTGTTTAAGTTGACTCAGTTGCAGTCCAGTTTCCCAGTCAACATGGTGGCGTTGGTAAAGGGTGTTCCTCGCACAGTCAACTTGCGCGATGCACTTGTCGGATACATCGATCACCAAATTGAAGTCATCACACGCAGGTCCACATTCCGTTTGCAAAAGGCAAACGATCGCAACCACATTCTCGAAGGTCGACTCAAGGCGCTCAACGTCATTGACGAGATCATCAAACTGATTCGTGCAAGCGAAGACGCAGCATCGGCCAAAGAAGCGTTGATGGGCAAGAAGTATGGCTTTACCGAGCGTCAGGCCATCGACATTCTCGACATGCAGTTGCGTCAACTCACACGCTTGTCACGCATCGATCTTGAAACCGAACAAAAAGATGTGCTTGCACGAATTAAAGAACTGCAAGCAATCCTCAACTCTGACACCAAGCTGCGTGCAGTAATCAGCAAAGAAATGACCGCTGTGCGCGACTCGTTTGCAACACCACGTGTTTGCCAGATCACCCACGACGTTGGCGAACTCGGCGTGGAAGACCTCGTTGATGACAAAGAACTTGTGATCGTGATGACACAGGCTCAATACATCAAGGCCGTGAGCGCAGATTCATTCCGCACCCAGGGCCGTGGTGGCCGTGGCGTGAGCGGCGCCAAGATGAAGACCGACGACATTGTGCGCAACGTGATCTTCACAACAACGCATGCCTATTTGTTGTTCTTCTCAAACCGTGGCCGTGTGTATCGCTTGCGAGCACTCGAGATTCCAGAGCGCGAGCGCACCGCAAAGGGCATTCCAATTGTCAACTTGTTGCCGCTGCAACCAGGCGAGACCATTCAGGCAATTATCGACACTCGCGAACTCGCAGGTGAGCGATTCTTGTTCTTCGCAACCAAGCAGGGCCAAGTCAAAAAGACAGCGTTCGACGAATACAACTCAAGTCGCCGTGATGGCCTTATCGCATTGAAGTTGCGTCCGAAAGACGAACTCGTTCGCGTGATCGAAACATCAGGCACCGACGATGTGTTTATGGTGACCAAGGGTGGCCAAACAATTCGCTTCGCCGAAAAAGGTGTGCGTCCAATGGGCCGGTCAGCAGCAGGTGTGCGCGGTATGAAGTTGCGCACATCAGACGAAGTTGTTGCACTTGACATCGCCAAGGACGACTCTGCGATCTTGTTGATCACCGAGTCTGGTTATGGCAAGCGCACTCAACTCACCAACTTTGCACGCAAGGGTCGCGGCGGGTTGGGCATGATCGGAATCAAGTTGACAGGCAAGAAGGGCAGCGTCGTTGCAGCCTTTATGGTGGGTATTGAAGATGACGTTGTTGTCGTTGCATCGGGTGGAACCACAATCCGCACCCCAGTCAAAGAGATTTCAAGTCAAGGTCGTGCTGCCACTGGTGTGCGCATCATGAGTTTGGGTGCAGGACAAGTTGTTGCATCTGCAGCACTGGTTCTCGCTCACGACGAAGAATAATCAGACACTTCACTCTCACCACGCCCCGCGACAACGGAAGCGCAGTGCTCAGTGTTTTGCTGAGTTGCGCATTCACTGCTTTGTCGTTGGGTGGTCTTGTTGTTGTTTCAACCCACATCATTGATCAAACCCGAGCACAAATTGCTGCCGATGCGGCTGCATTGGGTGCCGTGTATGGCGGCGAGACAGTGGCGCAAAACATTGCAGTACGCAATGGCGCACAACTGATGAGTAGTACAACACAAGACAATGGTGTGCAATCGGTACGTGTGCGCGTTGGGCGCCAATATGCCACTGCCCACGCTCGCGATAGTTGGGCCCAACAATTGCCTACAATGTCACCGTGAGTACATCTTCCAAATCAGCCCCACGTGTTCGCCGAGTAACACGTGTAATTCGTGACATCGACCCATGGTCGGTGTTCAAAATTGGATTGATCTTTCATTTCGTGATCTACCTGATCGCGCTTGTGGCATTGGTATTGCTGTGGAGCGTGGCGTCAGCAACGGGCACCATCGACAACATTCAGCAGTTTATGAAGTCTTTTGGTTGGGAGTCATTTCAATTCAAGGGCGGCCAGTTGTTTGTCAACGTAATGATTTTGGGATTATTGGCCGTTCTGCTGGCAACCGCCCTGTGGGTCCTTGCTGCCACAATTTTCAACCTGATCACCGACCTTGTGGGTGGTATTCGCGTGACTGTGCTGGAAGAAGAGGTTGTTGTGGGCTCGGTTGAGAGTCAAGGTAACCGCTAGTAGGATTTGCGTCCCTGAATCAGATTCGGGGCTATAGCTCAGTTGGTTAGAGCGCATCCCTGATAAGGATGAGGTCACAAGTTCGATTCTTGTTAGCCCCACGGAGGTAACCCTGTGAATTTCATCCGACGCGTTCTGATGGTGCTCGGCATTGCGGGAATTGCTGGTGCTTTGCTGAGGATTCGCGGAAAGTCTGAGCCGTCAACACAGCGGGGTGGGTGGCGTCCACTCAACCCGCCGGTTGACCCAATCGTTGATCAAACAAACTCTCAGAACTAACAGCCACAGATCATGGTTGGTGTCTCGGGTGCTATTGGGGTAATCGGCACTGGGATTACTGGCTCGCGAGTTGTTGAGCATCTTGTCGCAACAAGTTCACTACCGATCCTGCTGCACGACCAAGACCTTTATTTGGCACAACGACTTGCTGCGGTGCACCAGTCTCACAGTGCGCCAGTGAGTGTTGTCGATTTTGAAACTGTTGCAATGTCGTCAGTGGTGGTGCTTGCGTGTGGATCACCACATGCTCCGATTGCGCAAAAACTTCTGGGCCGCGGCGCATCAGTTGTTTCGCTCAGCGACGATCTTTCAGATGTGATGGATCTTTTGAAGATGCATGATGCAGTGCAGGCAAAAAATAAAACGCTTGTTGTTGGCACAGCTGCTTCACCCGGCATGACTGGGTTATTGCTCAGTAGTTTGCAATCCAACTTCGACACCATTGACGAAGCCCATGTTGCACTGCACGGCACAGGTGGCCCAAACTGCGCTGTTCAGCATCATCGTGCGCTTGCTGGCCAATCAATCGGTTGGCATGACGGTGAGTGGTTGCGCAGGCCTGGTGGAAGCGGACGTGAACTGTGCTGGTTTCCTGAACCAGTTGGCGCATACGACTGCTACCGAGCCGAAATGGCGGACCCTGTGTTGTTGAATAGGGCTCAACCACAACTACAACGAATCACTGCTCGTGTTTCGGCCAACCGACGAGATCGCTTTACTGCTCGGTTGCCAATGTTGGTGCCACCACACGCCGAAGGCGGCATGGGTGCGCTGCGCATCGAGGTCAGGGGTTTTCGCAACGGTTCTCGCATTGTTGAAATAGCCGGAGTAGCCGAGCGAGTTGCACAAATTGCTGGCGTTGTTGGTGCCACAACTGCATTGTTCGTGCATCGTGGCCAAATAACAACCACAGGCACATGCGTGTTGGGTCAAGATTCACTTCCCAACGCAGAAATATTGCGCGACGTGTTAACAGGCGGAATTCGACTCCATCAATTTGTGGGTACGTGATGTCAAATTTGAATAACACCGAGATTCATACAGCAGTGCACGATCTGTTGCACAATGCCGGCCAAAGATATACCGACAAACGCCGTGCAATTATCGACATCTTGATTCAGTCCGGCAAACCAATGTTGATTTCCGACATGTTGGGCAAAGCAAAAAAGATGCCGCAAAGCACGCTGTATCGAAACCTGTTGGTACTAGAAGAAGCTTCGGCTGTTGTGCGAGTGGTAACCAATGCAGATAGCGGTTGTTACGAACTAGCCGAACACTTGATGGGCCATCACCACCACATGGTGTGTTCGGTGTGCGGCGTGGTGCGAGACGTGGTGGTGCCTGAAGTTATTGAGCACGAGTTAGAAAAGGCCCTCGAGAAAGTTGCACGCCGCGAAGGGTTTTCGATTGACAGACACCAACTCGACCTCATTGGGCGTTGCAAAAACTGCAAATGAAAACAGATTGATTTATTTGGCGTTTTGCTGATTGAGCAACTTGATCACTTCTTCAAGCTGGTCACGTAGTTCATCAACTGTCACCACGTTTGCCAACACCAAGCGCACACTTGCAAGTTCACGAGCCAAAAATTCGGCGTTGGCCTGGGTGCTTGCTGCAACCGCACGGTCGGTTTCGGCCTGACGACGGTCACGCAACTCCTGGCGATTTTGTGAGAGCAAAATCAATGGTGCTGCATATGCAGCCTGCACCGAAAACATCAAGTTGAGCAAGATAAATGGGTACTTGTCCCACTGCAGCGAGAGAAACAACACGTTGAGCGAAATCCAAATGATCACCAATACGGTTTGAATGATCAAAAATCGTGCTGTGCCCATGAGGCGCGCAATGGATTCGGAGAAACGACCGAATGCATCGGAGTTGTAGTGCACACCGAGTGGTGCTTGGCGGTCGCGAGGACGCGCAAGATTGTCGCGCTTTTTCATGACTGCGCTCCACCCGTTGGTTGTCGACGCCAGTTGGCAGGAAGCGTGCGGTCCAACACGTCGTCAACGGTGATTGCACCCAACAAACGATTGTTGGCATCGCACACTGCAACAGCCAGCAAGTTGTAGCTTGCCAAACGTTCGGCCACCTCGCGCTCGGGCATGGTTGGAACAATTGTTGGTTCCATTTCCACACACTGACTCAATGTCATGTGTGGAGACTCGCGCAACAACCGCTGAAAGTGCACGACACCGAGGTAGGTGCCGGTTGGTGGATAGTGCGGTGCATGTGCAACAAACACTTGAGCAGCGATCGAAACCAAGATGTCTGGTTCACGAATTCGTGCAAGCGCTTCGGCAACTGTCGAGTCAGGAGACATGACCACAATGTCTGGCGTCATCAATGAACCTGCTGTGCCTTCGGCGTGCGACAACAACTGGCGCATGGTCTCGGCGTCTTCGTCATCCATTGCTTCCAGCACTTTGCTGCGTTGGTCGCCAGGCATTTGCGCCAACAAGTCGGCCAAGTCGTCGTATTCCATCTCGTCAAACACGTTGGTGAGGCGCTCCATGTCGAGACCTTCAATCAAACGCAACTGCTCATCTTCCGGCAATTCTTCCAACACGTCGGCCAAACGCTCGTCGTCCATTGCTTCAGCAACAAGTCGACGTTGTTCAAGTGGAAGTGCACGAATGACTGCAGCCACATCGCTCGGGTGCATGTCTCGCAAACGAGCAGCTTCGGCAGCCTGCGCAGTCGATGGTGCAAACAATCCAGCGACAACATCCCAATCAACAAGGCGATAGCCAGGTCGAGGGTTGAGCAAGCCGCGCTTTGCAAGACGCACTTTCGATACGTGCCAACCCGGCGCGCGACCACTCAAAAACTCGAGGGCCACATCGCTGACGGTTTCATCACCGACTTTTTGGTTGAGCACGTCTTTGCCAAGCAGGCGCTCGCCGGCCCGCGGGCGGAATGGGTTGAGGTCAACGTCCCACGACTTGAGGCGGGCACCGTTGTTGTCAAGCGAGGCAATGCGCGATGCGTTTACAAAAATGAGGCGGCGCTGGCTGGAAGCGACAAATCCCAAGACGCGCGGGGGTTCGGTGGTGCGGCCGGGCACTACAACGATGTCGTCAATTTTGCCCAGGGGCGCGCCACTGGCGTCCAACAAAGGCAATCGCATGACGCGAAAGGCGTAGATCAATTCGGCAACCATGACCCGAAGGCTACCCCCATCTATTTATGGCAACCCGCTGCTATTTGATCGATGTGTCCAATATGCAGGAAGTCAGTGTTGGTATTGCTGAACGGTTAGTGACAGGCTCGCAGGTATGCAATTTGATGTCGCAGTCATTGGAGGTGGGCCAGCGGGCTCTTCGGCTGCCATTACGGCTGCGCGTGCAGGACTTCGGGTGATGCTCGTTGAAAAGGGTCCATACGGACGGGACAAAGTGTGTGGAGATGGTTTAACGCCGCGAGCAATTGCCGCGCTTGATGAATTGAAGATCGACTACTCGGTAGCGCACCGTATTGATGGTTTGCGCATGATTGCAGGAAAAACTCAGCGCGAGTTGGCGTGGCCAACAACATCGCGTTTTCCAAATCACGGTGCAGTCTGGCCACGTCAGAAGTTTGACAATCATTTACTGGATGTCGCCATTGCGTCTGGCGCTGAAGTTCGGTTTGAGTCCGAAGCGCTACCCGTTGTCGTTGGTGACCGTGTAACTGGCGTGCAAGTTGGTAGCGAAGTCATTAATGCATCACTTGTTATTTTGGCAACTGGCGCACAGGGTGCTGCTGCAAAAATGCTTGGAGCAGTGCGCGATCCAGATGAAACTTTTGGATTAGCAATTCGCGCGTATGCACCAACACCTCGTCATGCCGAGCGACATCTTGAAGCGTGTCTCAGTTTGCGAGATGAACATGGCACGCCGGTTCCTGGTTACGGATGGATGTTTCCTGCTGGCGATGGCACAGTCAACATTGGTGTTGGAGCACTCAGCACGATGAAGGGTTTCAAGAAACTCAATCTCAATACGTTGCTCGACCAATACGCATCGATCGTTCGAGAGCCATGGTCGCTTGGTGACTATATAGATAAGCCTCGCGCGTGGCGATTGCCCATGAGTTGCGTGCGCAGACATGGCCCAGGTTGGGTGGCTATTGGTGATGCAGCCGGTTTTGTGAACCCAATGAATGGCGAAGGAATCGACTATTCACTGGAGTCGGGCATGCTTGCAATCTCGTGCTTTTTGGAAAACCCCGAAACCGCTACCAGTGAATATGACAAGCGAGTGGGTGAGCGCTTTGACGCATTTTTGCGCACGGGTCGGAGGTTCAGTTTCATCATCGGACATCCGTGGTTGCTCAAGCCAGGGCTTCGAGTGGCTGTCGGGTCGCAAGTGGCTGCCGACATCACGCTTGCGGTGATGGGCAATCTCATCGATTCCACAACACCCGGTGCCGCCGGCAGGGTGATGCGATTTGCCGACAATGCACTGCGGATTGCCGACCCTCTCTTGCGCCGCACCCGTGCAAAGGCGTAAAGGCGTAAAGGCGTAAGCCGCCGTTTTCCACAGACAGTTGCATTATGGGACTTCAGTCTTTGCCCTGTAACCTAAGAAACCGTAATAAGGGGACGTAGCTCAGTTGGCTAGAGCACCTGCTTTGCAAGCAGGGGGTCGTGGGTTCGAGTCCCATCGTCTCCACTAGATATCGTTAGAAAAAGCACAATCGTGCGGATGAAAGCGAGCAGATCATGATTACAGCGGTGATTGTTGATGCACTTCGAAGCCCAGGTGGCAAGCGAAATGGCAAATTAAAAGATTGGCACCCAGTCGATCTCGCAGCCGAGGTCATGAAGACACTCGTCGAGCGCAACGGCGTCGACCCAGCAACCATCGATGACGTGGTGATGGGTTGTGTAATGCAGGTTGGCGAACAGAGTCTCAACGTTGCTCGCAACGCAGTCTTGGCCGCAGGTTGGCCAGACAGTGTTCCTGGTACAACAGTCGATCGTCAATGTGGTTCAAGTCAGCAAGCCGCACACTTTGCAGCGCAGGGTGTTATGGCCGGTGCATACGACATCGTTGTTGCATCTGGTGTTGAAGTGATGTCACGAGTACCAATGGGTGCATCGTTGTCCGATCGCACATTTGGTTTTCCATTTGGTCCACGAGTGCAAGCTCGTTACGAATCAGTTGGTGGTTTGGTCGGTCAAGGCATCTCGGCCGAGATGATTGCCGATAAGTGGAACATCACCCGCGAAGACATGGACGCATTTGGTGCTCGTTCACAAGAGCTTGCTGCACGCGCAACACGCGAAGGTCGTTTCCAAGGTCAGATCCACCCAGTCATGGGCGCCGACGGCAACATGGTGACGCAAGACGAAGGTATCCGCGAAACAACAATTGAAAAACTTGCTTCATTGAAGCCAGCATTCAAACCTGTCGAAGAGGGTGGCCGCGTTACTGCAGGCAACTCGTCGCAAATCACCGACGGCGCTGCCGGATTGTTGATCATGAGCGAAGAGCGCGCAAAGAAGTTGGGACTCACCCCACGTGCTCGTTTCGTCAACTTTGCAATGGCTGCTGAAGATCCTCGTTATATGTTGACCGCACCAATTCCTGCAACCAAAAAAGTGCTCGAGCGTGCCGGCCTCACTATGGACGACATTGACTTGGTAGAAATCAACGAAGCATTTGCTTCAGTTGTTTTGGCATGGGAAAAAGAATTGCACCCAGACATGAGCAAGGTCAATGTCAACGGTGGAGCAATTGCACTCGGTCACCCATTGGGTGCATCTGGCGCACGCCTCATGACAACATTGTTGAATGAACTCGAGCGCACCGGTGGTCGCTACGGTTTGCAAACAATGTGTGAAGGTGGCGGCATGGCCAATGCCACCATCATCGAACGTCTCTAAGACAAAAGCATCATGTCATTCGGAACCGTTATCTGGTTCCTCCTGGGTGTTGTGCTCTTTCGTGGCATCTGGAAGTTTGGTCTCGGCATGTTGAAGAGCATGACCTCAACACTTCCTGAACCACCCCCAGCCGGAGAGATGCGCCGAATTAATGTGCGTTATCGCTGCGGAGTGTGTGGTGTGGAATTACGAATGGTGATGGCACCAGATCAAGACCCACCGCCACCGCGGCACTGCCTTGAAGACATGGATTTTGTTGCTCCGATTGAGTGAGAAATAACTAGTGATATTTGGTGGCAGTAAACAGACCACCCAAAACACCAGTAAGACCAGTAAACAAATACCAATTGCTGCGACCACCAGGTACGAAACCTAGGTAGTACAGCAAGATGATGAGGGCGCCAACGCCGAGCAGTGCAAACATCAGCACTGGAACCCATCGCGGACTGACCTTGGTTTCGCGAGCAACTGGGGGCGTGTATCGCGACGATGCATTAGCAATGGTGTTGCCGTGGACCGATGTCGGATCCGAGTGGTCTAAGCGATGAGTTTCGTGCAGATGACCAGGCTTTGTGCCCTTTGGTGTGGTGCGACCACCGGTGCGTCGTTTTGAAGGTGCCATGAGTTTTCCAGTGTAGATCGTAAATGAGGTTTCGCCTCGCCCAATCGGCTGACAGTATTACGGGGTGGCTCGCATACTTGTGCTCGATAACTACGACAGTTTCACCTACAACCTGGTGCAATATCTTGGCGAGCTTGGTGCTGAGCCAGTTGTGGTGCGCAATGATTCGATGAGCGTTGCAGAATTACTTGCGCTCAAGCCAGATGCCGTGCTGTTGTCGCCAGGGCCAGGTCGTCCCGAGAATTCTGGTGTGTTGTGTGAAACGATTACCGCATTTGCTGGAGTGGTGCCGGTGCTGGGTGTGTGTTTAGGACATCAAGCCATTGGACATGTGTATGGAGCAAAAGTAGTGAGTGCGCCAGAACTTTTGCATGGCAAAACATCAGAGGTGCATCACACCGGTGAAGGAATCTTTGCTGGTTCGCCATCACCTCTCACCGCAACTCGTTATCACTCGCTGATTATTGAGCGCGAATCATTGCCAGCCGAATTGGTGATCACTGCACATACTCAGGACGGAATGATTATGGGTGTGCGACATCGCACGCTCGATGTCGAGGGTGTGCAGTTTCATCCAGAAAGTATTTTGACAACACGCGGACATGACTTGCTCAAAGTGTTTGTCGAGAAGGCAAAACGCACAAAAAATTAGGCGAAGCTGACTCCAAATTATGGCGTTGTCGATTTACCAATCACGAGAGTGACTTTGGTTCCAGGAGCAACTGCCGAAAGTGCCTCGCGGCTCTGTGAAATAACACGACCATCACTTGCGTCACCAACGGGCACGTTTTGATATTTGATTTCAGTAATCAAACCTGCTGCATTGATAGCGGTCTGTGCTTCGGCCTCGGTTTTTCCTGTTACGTCTGGGACCTCAACTATTGGCGACCCACTTGAAACTTTGAGCGTGATTGCCGATCCGGCGGGAAGTGGCGTTCCAATAATGGGGTCAGTGCTGATTGCTCGACCCTTTTCTACTGTTGTGCTCGATTCGGTTGTGATGGTGACAACGAAGTTGTATGGCGAACTCTTGAGCAATTGTTCAGCTGCTGACGACACCTGACCCTCAATATTTGGAATATTGTTGCCGCCCGTACCGCCGGAGACAATGACAGAAACGGCTGAGCCAGAACGTACCTCCACGTTGGCTAATGGATCTTGAGAAATGATCTGATTTAACGGCACAAGCGAATCATTTCGAACTTCGAGAATCACCAACTGCAGCCCAAGTGGGGCAAGTATCTGAGTCGCATTTTCAACAGAAAGGCCCTGAATAGGAGGAACTTTTTGCAGTTTTCTCGCAGGGTTGTACGTAATAGTGACGACGTCGCCCTGATACGCGGTGGCGGTGGCGGGAGGGTCTTGGGCGTACACAATGTCGTCGCCAACAGCGTCGTTAATGACTGCATTTGGAATTGGTGTGAGCCCCAGTTCGAGCAGTATTTGGCTCGCTTCGGCTTGGGTGCGGTTGGTGACGTCAGGAATCGTGATCGAAGCCGTTGATCCACTGTCAATAGTTCGGTAGATGAATACTCCTGCTGCAAGAAAGATGATGGCGGTAAACACTGCACCAAATATGTAGGACGCGGTTCGGCGAGGGGCAAAGTCGTCGTACATATCTTCATAGTCGGTTGCCACTGGCGTGCTGGAAACAACTGGTATCGCCATGGTCTCTGTCGACTGAGACTGTGTCTTGCGACCCTGCACGGCGGTGAGTGCAACCACTTCTTCACCTGCGGTAAACCTGCGCAAGTCATCACGCAACCCACTCGCATTTGCATATCGACGGTCTGCCGACTTGGCCATGCACTTGGCAATAATCGCTTCAAACTCTCGTGGCACATCAGATGCAAATTCACTGAGTGCTGGAGGCACACCGTGCACTTGTTGGTATGCAACGCCTACTGCATTGTCACCAATAAACGGTGCGCGTCCGGCAACCATTTCATACATCACCACTCCGAGCGAATAGATATCGCTTCGCGGGTCGGGCTGTGAGCCTTGTGCTTGTTCGGGAGAGAGGTATGTGGCGGTGCCCATCACCGAGCCAGTTTGTGTAAGGCCATCTTCAACTGCCGAGCCAAGTGCACGAGCAATACCAAAGTCGGCGACTTTCACCTGACCGGTAGAGCCAATCAATATGTTGCCTGGCTTAATGTCGCGGTGCACCACACCGTTGTCGTGGGCAAAACCAAGGGCACTCGCAATATCCACCGCAATATCGCATGCCTGGCTTGCGGTCAGACGCAACTTTTCTTTCAGGATGCTTGCAAGTGTGCGACCCTGCACAAACTCCATCGCAATGAAGTAGGTGTTGTTGACTTTGCCCCAGTCATATACGGCAACAATGTTTGGATGAGTGAGCCCAGCAGCAGACTGTGCCTCACGGCGAAAGCGCTCAACAAAGTTTGGGTCATTTGCAAATTCGGGAAACAACACCTTGAGGGCAACAGGACGGTCGAGCAAGAGATCGTGCGCCAAAAACACTTCGGCCATGCCACCGCGGCCCACGCTGCGCTCAACACGGTAACGATCGTTGACAATAGGCATGTTGCTAACCATGTGAATTAACCATTCGCTTTCACTACTGCGTCAACTTTTTTAAGATACGCACGGGCTTTTTCAACCGAATCAAATTGCAGCACGCTGTCTATTTCGCGCTGAAACGCGGACTGCATTGAATATCGTTTTGTTGTCGAAACCTCAACAACAGTGGGCTTAATCCACAGCAATCCACCAGGCTGGCCTTTGTAAATTGCAATCGTTGCCGACGATGTAGTGCTGGTGAATGCCACAAAATAACCGCTGCGTTCGTGGCGAAGTGCAACAAACCCACCAATGAGGAGCACCGCCACGAGAACCATCGCAAGAACTCGCTTCTTGCTTGGCGCAGGAGTTTCTGGCGCCACTGTTTCAACGCTGGTCTCGACATTGAGTTTGACATCAACAACGATCACGGTGATGTTGTCGCGGCCACCATGACGCTTTGCGGCAGTGACCAAGCGCTCTGCAACTTGTTGCGGCGCACTGTGTTCTTGCATCAATTCAGTGATCTCATTGAGTGGCACTTCGTCTACAAGACCATCGCTGCACAACATAAAGCGGTCACCATCAAACATCGGTATGGTCCACGTATCGACAGATACTTGTGAGTCAATACCGAGTGCGCGTGTGACGATATTGCGACGCGGGTGAGTGTGCGCCTCTTCAACCGTCAGTAGACCTTCGGTAACAAGCTCTTGCACATACGAGTGATCAACGCTCAGTTGTCGCAACTCTCCAGCGCGCAAGAGGTATGTGCGCGAGTCACCAACATTGGCGATCACAATTTGCGATGGTTGATCTGTGTTTTCGGCAGGCGCAAGCAGGGCTGCAGCAGTCAGTGTCGTGCCCATTCCGCGCTGATCGGTATCAGATGTGGCTGATGCATAGATTGCAGTGTTGAGGTCGCGAACTACTTGTGCAAATGCCTCAGCCGAAGCAACACCATTGAGCGCAACGCCACGCAGATGCTCGATTGCCATCGCGCTTGCAACTTCGCCCGCGTTGTGCCCACCCATACCGTCGGCAACAGCAAACAGATTCTGTTCAGCGATGTGCGCGTCTTCGTTTTGACCCCGCAGATTGCCAGTATCGGTGGAGGCACCAATAGCAAGAGTCAACATGGAACCAACAGGCAACTATGCCTGCTCAAATTGCAGTTGCAACGTTCCAAGCGCAATGAGTTGACCATGACTCAAAAGTGTTGGTTCGGTAATCAGCACACCATTTACTTTTGTGCCGTTGGTGCTACTGAGGTCTTCAATGGTCCATCCGTTGTCTGCAGCACGAAACCGCGCATGCACGCGGCTGATGTTGCTGTCGGCAATCACGATGGTGCATGATGCCTGACGCCCAACAGTGACAAGATCGCCATCGAGCGAGTGGCGAGAACCATCTGCCATCAAAACTGAGCACTTACCTATAGAAGGCACACTCTGTTGGGCCGGACGTTCGGCGGCGACCGGTTTGGTCACAGTGACAACACAAGATCCAACTTGCACCGCTGCGTCTTCTACAAGTACAACTTCAGCTTCACCCGAAAGCGAGTATCCCTCAAATTTGGCATGGTTGGCGATTGCCTGTCGCAACTCGCTCATCAGTGGCTTGAGTGCGTCGGCAAGTGCCGCGAGATCAGTTTTGTGCAGACCAATTGTGTACTGGTGCCCAATTTGGTCAGCCCCAGATTGTGCCTGATCGTCCATCAGGGCAATCAGTTCACGACCAATCTGGATTGGTCGAATTCCATTGCGTCGCGTGCGTGTTAACACTCCACCATTCTACGCCCTAATACCTACTTGATTCTGTCCATATCCACTCGGGAATATTGCTCACTATCCATGTAGTGCTTCCATCGCCGATTCAGTTCAAGTAAATCTTCTGGATCATCACAAATTTGGTCGTGGTGTGTTCCAAAGTGAGTCACCCGCACCGTAGGGGTCCAAACAGTTCTGTACGACAAGTCTCTTGCCTTGCAGCAGAAATCCAAATCTGCACCATGATGTTGAAACTCTGGACTGAATCCGCCAAGTTCATGGAAGACAGATCGCCTCACAGCAAAACATGTATCGGTAATGCCACTCACGGTTCTTGTCACAGCACTATTTCCCCACCTACCTGGGTCAAGAGAAGATTTGCCCCACGCAAGTCGATGGGGGGTTGAGTGAAGGCTGATTCCCGAACTTTCAATCCGAGTGTCGTCCATCAAAATCATTGGCCCAACGATGCCAACTTCAGGGTCGATCATTTGCCCCAAAAATTGTTCGATCCATGCCGGGGTCATTACTTGGCAGTTCTCATCCATAAAGATGACAGTTTCACCCCGTGCATGGCCAAAACCGATGTTGTACTTCTCATACAAATTCGATGGTTGGGTTACCTCAACCACTGAGACTCGACGATAAGAACCTTCGCTGGTTTGACCAAACGGCACTGCATATCCCGGGTGTGCATTGAGATCATCAACCACAATGATTTCGAAGTTGTCATAAGTCGACGTGTTAACAATGTTGGCCACGAGATGCTCGATCATTCGAACAGTTACACCCCACACACGCGACTTTGTTCCGGTGGTTGGAATGACAATGCTCACGAGGGGAGACGAAGGTATTTGCGTAAACGTATGGCTATAGCTACCTGGTTGCAGTCTTGCTACTTCGGTATCTGTACCAACGCGTTCAAAGTGCTCCTCAATTGCTCGCATGCCAGCTTCGTATGCATATGGTTTGGCGGTCGAGTCACCAGCGGTCGAACCCGGCACTACTCGCCAGTGATATAAAACTTCTGGAATATGAACAACTGAACGTGCTCGTTCTGTTGCCCGCAAAATTAAGTCATAGTCCTGTGAACCGTCAAAGCCTCGCCGAAAGCCACCAATGTCATCCAGGAGTGTCTTTCGAAATACTGAAAAATGACAACAATAATTTTGGCCGCGGAGACGAATCTGATCAAAGGGTGGTTTTTGAAACGAATCGTAATGTTGGTCATTTGCGTTGATCTTGTCTTCGTCCGTATATATATAGTCAGCCTCGGGGTTGACCAATAGCGTTTCAGCAACCCTGGCCAGAGCCTCAGGGTCAAGCGTGTCATCATGATCAAGGAGCCCAACAAATTCCCCAGTAGCCATATGAAGTGCGTCTTGAGAGGCATCAACAATGCCACCATTGGTTGCTCGAAGGGCAACCCGGATACGTGGATCGCGAGCCATTGCCTTTTGCAAAATCTTTTGCACGTACTTGTTGGTTGATTGATCATCAACCACACACCACTCCCAGTTGGTAAATGACTGCTCTTGCATTGATTTAATGCATTCCAATAGCGCATCGGCCGGTGGGTTATACACGGGAGTCACGATGCTAAAAAACGGCATCAGTTTGTTATCACTTTCCGCGGATGTTTAATACGCGAAGCAATAAACGCTTTGGAGTCAGCAGTAATTGCACAAGCTTCCAAGTAAAACTGTTAATAATCACCCAGTTTCGATCGCGAGTTTCCCGAACTTCCTCTTTGATCACATCGAGTTGCACTCGTAGTTCGCCCAGTTCGGCGCTTAATTCATAAACAGTTTCACGTGCTTCACGGAGATCCCGTTTAGTCGCTTCTAGTAAATCTGAAGGATCCACCTTCGGATTTTCACTGCTGCTCATACAGTTGATCTTACTGCCACCAATAATGCTGGTCGGCTAGGTGCAAACACTTCACTTGATTGCTAGCGTCATACCGTCTCTCGCGCGAGTGGCGAAATGGCAGACGCGCTGGCTTCAGGTGCCAGTGTTCGTAAGGACGTGGGGGTTCAAGTCCCCCCTCGCGCACCATTCACCGTGGCCAAGGGTTTACCTTCCATGAGGCCCGTCACCCTTGAAGAGTGGAGCATCTTTCATTAGCATTTTCGCCGATGCAGACCTTGCACCGCTGGAAAAACCTCAGTCTCGGACTGGTAGTTACCCTCATGATCTGTTCCGCAGTATTTATCGAAACAGTCGCACACTCACCTCATATTGCCTATGCAGCTCAGACCAATAGCTATTCCACCTTCGGAACCATCTCTTATGACGCGGGTTTATGCGGAGTCGATGACACTTCTGGTGTGGTGGCGAGCCCCGGAATTAAAAAAATTCTGAAGGTTTCGAATACCGAAGTATACGTTGCAGGGTGCTTCACAAACTTTTCAGGTGTGGCCACCGCCGATTACGTCGCAAAGTGGGACGGCACTTCATGGTCTGGCCTTGGTGCGAGTGGTGATATCAACGCCATTGTCCACGACATTGTGATGTACAAAAACGACATTCATATTGCTGGCGAATTCACCGACGCTGGCGGAGATGTTGCAGCCGACATGGTGGCCCGTTGGTCGGGGAGCGCATGGGTGGGTTTGCCGGTAACGGGCGGAACCAACGAAAACTTTGATTTAGGCAGCCCTCAAGATTCCTTTGGTGACTACGCGGCAGCTCTGAAGGTACAAGAAAATAACGCTGGCACTATCAACGACGACGTTTTGCTTGTTGGCGGGAGGTTCTATAACGGGATCAACAATGGAACTAGTGGCTCTCAAGTTGATTTCACAAGAAACATCGCCACTTGGAATAGCACGGCTTGGGGCAGTATCGACTCCGACTCAAATCCGTTCACCACTTTCACAGTTGACTATGTGGTCCACGACATTGAAGTGGTGGGCACTTCAATTTATGTCAGTGGTTACCGCAACAGCACAGCATGTAGTGGTTCATCGACGAGAAGAAATGCATTTCATAAATTTGATGGCACAACCTGGACGCAACCCATCACAGTAATTGGCTGTTCATCTTTTATGGGCTCAGGTTTTGGTATCTACACAATGGAAGTTGTGGGCACCAATATTTATGTTGGCGGAACCTTTACGTCGCTCTCCAGCGTTGCAGATCACTTTGGCGTGTACAGCACTACGTCGGGAACATTCTCTGCATTCAATGGTTTTGCCGCACAACATGGAACGGGCGCAGTAGTGCGATCAATCACAACTGTGGGTAGTCAAGTATTCGTTGCCGGATCTTTTCCTGGCGTAACGGGAACTTCCGGAGGAGTTGCACGGTGGACAGGTACGTCGTGGCAGGGAATAGGCCGCAATGCCCCAACTGTTGTGAACGCAGTACTTGGTGACTCGCTCTACAACGGGTCAGACAGCCGGCTGCTGATGGGAGCCTCAGGTGTCAATATTGGTGGCATAGCAACCGCAGACGGTTTTGCTGCACTTGATATTTCAGGAGTGTCAACCCTTGATGCTCTTTCAGTTGATGCCGGAACCTTGACTCCTGCATTTGACCCAGCAGTGACGAGTTACTCATTAACCATTCCGAATGCCTCGTCGTCGGTTACCTTCACCGCATTAGCAAGTGCATCGGGCGCTGCAATTAAAAGCACCAATAGTTTTGGCACCATCGCAATGTCGAGCGATACAGAAACTCTTTCCGTGTCTGACGGTGCAACAGAAAACATTTCATTCGCGGTGTCTGCCACATCGGGAGCCTCTACAACGACGTATGCAGTTGCAGTCACTCGCTCGGCGGTATCAACTACCACTGCGGCTCCAACAACAACAGCGGCACCAACCACTACTGCCGCCCCAACAACAACAGCGGCGCCAACAACCACTGCCGCACCGGCCCCTGCAACTTCACCTGGCACTACAAGTGCACCAACAGTTGCAACAACACCTGGCACTATTGCTACCGCAGCCCCCACAACGGTTACACCTCCAACAACGGTGATTACTCAGCCGGTTGTTTCCTCTTCAAAAGCAGCTACTGCGGCCTCTCTTGCAAAATATGCAAAAGTGAGTGTTCCCTCGGGAGCAAAGGTAGGCGTGAAGGTACTTCCTAGCTCTGCCAAATACTGCAAAGTGGTCGGCACCTCGGTAAAGGGAATCAAAAACGGAGTATGCAAGGTAACTCTTACAGTGACTCCAAAAAAAGGTTCAACAGTTTCAAAAACAGTGGTATTGAAAATTAGTTAATGAACTTTGTTGCACAGGTCTACGCGTTCGGCGTCGCTCGCATCGGCTACGCCGGCCGCAACACCTTCAAGTGCTGCAAAAGGGCCACATTCATGTGGGGTAATCCACACGTGCACCATGGGCGAACCGTCGGTCTCTACAAAGCCAAATCGGCTTGGGTTGAACACTGTGAAATTCGATGGGCATACTGAAGCTTGGACTTCAGAGAGTCTTGAAGCCGAAAGTTTTGAACAGATTCTTACCTAGCTCGGTGATTCTGAATGGGCTGATTAATGACGGTAAGCATTTGGTACGCAAGTTGTAGTAGTCCAAAGTCTTTCCAGGGGGCAGAGTGCGATAAATGGGGACTTCCAGGATGAAGATAGCGTTCTAAGTGCACCTGGAGGTCTTTGTTTACGATCGATTCGTCTTCAAGTCCCCCCTCGCGCACTACTTCTCTACAGAAGTGCTACTGAGGAAATAATTGCACCAGTGGGTCGTGATCGAAATACCGACCCCATCGCCGCCAAATTAATGCGGTTTCCTCTGTACCCACCGTTGGGTCACGCGACATAGATTCGTAGTGCACAAATTGAATGCTCGGCACGTACATCAGCTTTTTGCCGGTTTCTTTCAGCTTAAAACCGAGGTCAACATCGTTGTAGCTACTGGGCAGTTCTTCACACATGCCACCAACTTCTACATAGTCAGTACGACGCACTGCAAAACATGCCCCCGACAAACCACTTGTTTCGCGAGATGTCATCAACTGACTCTTGAATGCGGTGTCCAGTGGGTCTTTCCCCACACCATATATATGTGGTCGAGGTGCATTCGCATGGCCAGCACATTGCACCAAACCTTCTGGGGTAAGCAGCAAGCCCCCTACGCCACCCACCGATGAGTCAGCGAATTGCTGTTGTATCTGACTCACCCAACCAAGGTTGCGAGCCAGCATGTCATCGTTAAGAAAGAGAATGATTTCACCACTTGCACGTCGTGCACCAACATTGCACTTCTTCGAGAAGTTAAATGGTTCATTGAAACTTTCAATCACTACTTTGGACAACGAAGAGAGAGCATGCGTAACTTCCGAAGGTGTGTGTGCATCTGCCACCACAATGATTTCGTGAAGCGCATTTGTCTCCGAACCAAAACTTTTCAGCAGTTCAATTACAAGGTATTGCGCACTTCCATCAATAAGCACCGAATGGCCGCATGTGGGAATAACAACACTGACACTTGGCGGAGAAGTGGTCAACGTTTGCTGCGCTTTATCCACCGCAGAGGCGCCATCACGAAGAAGCCAATCCTCCAGGTCTGTGACTGATGAATGGCAGTAATTTCAGCATCTCGCATGGCAATAATGCGAAGCAACTTCTTGGTGGCTTGTTGAGACGCCTTCTCCAACGCTTCACGGGCTACTTCTGCAAGACGAAGGCGATCATTTAAATCTTGGATTTCGTTGCGCAACTCGGCATTTGCAAGCTCAACCTTTTCCCGTTGGTAGACAGCTTCAGTCAGCTCAGCCTTCAACCCAATTGCAACATCACGCAGACGCATTTGCTCAGGGGTGATGGGCATAGAACTAGTTTATTCACCAACCTAAAGTCTCTGAGTGCGCGTTACGACTTAGGACGAACCGAATGGGTGGGTTGCAAAACCAACCCGATGGCCAAATAGATGTGGGGGAAGTACTCAGGTGCAATTCTGTCCCGATGCAAAATCAACAGCCCTTTCCCATTCTTGATAGTTGACTTATCCCATCGAAGACGAAACTCGTACCAGGTTGGGAAGGCTTATTTTGCTACTGTTTCAGTATGAAAGTCGTTTTACTTGCCGGCGGACTAGGTACCCGTATGAGAGAGGAAACTGAGTACAAGCCAAAGCCAATGGTAGAGGTAGGTGGCAAACCGGTCTTGTGGCACTTAATGAAGATATTTGCAGTTCATGGATTGAATGATTTTATTGTGTGTACTGGGTACAGGGGTGATGTCATTAAAGACTATTTCCTCAATTATGAGGCTCGGATGAATGATTTCACCGCACATCTTGGGAAATCAAGCCATATCGAAGTACACGGTCAGCATGGAGAAACTGACTGGAAGGTGACTGTTTCCGACACTGGTGCTACGACTATGACGGGTGGCCGTGTGAAGCGTGTTGGTAAATACACAGAGGGACGATTTATTGTCACTTATGGTGACGGGCTTGCCGATGTTGACATGAAAGCACTGTTAGCTTTCCACGAGTCACACGGGAAATTAGCCACGGTGACTACTGTTCGACCATTGTCTAGATTTGGTGTGATGGACCTAGATCAGAAGGGTCAGGTTCAGCAATTTCGCGAGAAACCACAAACCGATGATTTTGTTAATGCTGGTTTTTTTGTGTTTGAATCCGGAGTGCTGAATTACCTCGACGAAGAGTGCGTGTTAGAACAGGCTCCGCTTGAACAACTTGCAGCAGAAGGTCAACTCATGGCTTACAGGCATGAAGGATTTTGGCAGCCAATGGATACCTACCGAGAGTTCACAATGCTTAACGAGATGTGGGAAAGCGGAAATGCGCCCTGGAAAGTGTGGAAATAGTGGCGTTACAGGACTCAGTTGAATATTGGAGCAATAAGAGAGTTCTTGTTACTGGCGCGTCTGGCATGGTCGGTTCCTGGCTCACTAGGTGGTTGGCGGAAAGCGGCGCTTACACGGTTGCCTTTATTGCCGATACCGATCCACAAAGTGAATTGATAAGAAGTGGAACCATTAACAGGATTAATGTGGCAAACGGTCGTCTTGAAAAATATGATGACATTGAACGCGCAATTAATAATCATGAAGTTGACTCTGTTTTTCATTTGGGTGCACAGCCGATAGTCGGTGTCGCAGATCGCGCGCCACGGCATACGTTCGAATCAAATATTCAAGGCACTTGGAATTTGCTCGATGCATGTCGAACATTATCCCCGCTTGTAAAACGAATCGTTGTTGCTTCAAGCGACAAGGCTTATGGCACTCAGTTAAATCTCCCGTATACGGAAGATATGTCGATGAATGGAGATCACCCTTATGAGGTTTCCAAAAGTTGCACTGACCTAATCGCTACTACGTATGCCCGTACTTATGGCACGCCAGTAACCATTGCGCGTTGCGGCAATATTTACGGTGGTGGAGACCTGAATTGGAATCGCATAGTCCCCGGAACGTTCCGTTCTTTGCTTCGTGGGGAACAGCCGGTTTTACGAAGCGATGGCACTTTCGTTCGTGACTATTTGCACGTAGACGACATCGTTTCTGCTTACTTGGCTCTAGGTGAAAAGACCGATAACCCAGCCTTTGCAGGTCAAGGTTTCAATTTCAGCGATGAATCCCCGCTAACAGTTATGGAGATTTATAAGGCGATTTGTGAAGCTGCTGGCGAAGCTGATAGTGAACCAAAAATTTTGAATGCTGCATCAAGTGAAATTAAAGATCAATATTTGGACTCAACCAAGGCTCACAAAGCTCTGAGCTGGCAGGCATCAGTATCGCTAAAAGATGGTTTGCAAAAATCATTTGATTGGTATCGCGAATTACTCACAGGTAAGAAATAGTCCCATGCCTGAAAAATCAAAGGCAGATCAATTACAAGCTCAAATTTTGGGACTTGTCAAGGAGTATCACTAGGACGCATTTCCCAAGAAGCCATTCCTAGGTGGTAGATCGACGATCTCTGATTCTAAAAAGTGTTTAACAAAAAAGAACTTGAGCTGCTTGTTGACTTATCACTCGATTTTTGGTTAACAACTGGTCGTTACGCAGAAAAATTATTTGCGAGGAAAATGGAAATGAAGCATGCGATGTTTTGTAACTCTGGTCTTCAGCATACATTGTTGAGCCAGCAGTGCCGAATTAGTTACCAGTTGTCAAGCATATACGTTTATATGAAAGAGTTGTGGTCGAGATGAGTGAAACTAAAACCAACTCAGCAATAAGTATCTTCATAGCGGCTTTTACTGGTGCATCAGTATTATCCATTGCTGTCGCCTGGATTTACACTTCATATTTTCGAAATGATTTTGCGGCTTTGTTGGTCTTCTACGGAGAAGATGGCAACTGTGACGCAGTGACACAAGGTTTCGGAGTGCATTGCTTTGGAGACTATTCGGCTATCCACTATTCAAACTTATTTCAGATGCCACAAGGTGCTGAGACTGTGTACCCATTAATTACTAGAATTTTTCGGTTGCCCTTTTTGTTAATTGAATCAATCAGTAGCTACAGAGTTGGGCTTGTATGTTATTTATTAGCCCTTTTGGTTGCAATATTGTTTCCTGTTATACATTCGCACTTCACAGGTAGATCAAAACTCAAATTACCATTGTGGCTGTGCATTACCTGCCTCAATATCGGCACAATGAGTAGCTTAGATAGGGGAAATGTGATTGCGTTTGCGGTTCCATTTCTATACATGTTCTTGATTAAATTTCAAGCCGGTAGTTTGAAAAGTGCATCAACATATCTCACACTCGCAACCATGGTAAAACCACAACTTGCACTGTTTGCAATTGTATTTCTTTGGCGACGAGAAATAAAAACAATTGTTCAATTCTCGGTCACGTCAGTACTTGTGGTAATTGCACCCTATTTAGTTTTTGGAACTAGGAGCGTGACGGTATTGAGGGGTTGGATTAACTCAACAATTGAGTGGTCAAAATCACTTTCCCCTACGGCCGACTTTCCTACAAACTATTCGTTTAATAGAATCTTGGGAACAGTAGATTTAAACTACACAAAATTTAGTTTTATACTTGGATTTGCATTAGTAGTAAGTATTTCCATACCGATTGTAACTAAAAAGAAGAAGATTCAAGTAGTTGATTTAATTCAACTGGGTTTGGTACTAACTTGTATGAACTCAATTGTCTACGTTTACTATTCCGTTTTGCTGATACCGCTTTGGGTAATTCTTTTTTCTGAAGCACCAAATAATCCACCCGACGAAGAGGCAATCAATAAAGGTAATCAATTTGCGCCACTTCTGCTTGCTCTGGCTACGGCACCACTAGCTTGGCCATCACGATGGAGGATAGGCGATGATGTAAGCGCAGGAGGTGCATACAACATCATTCCAGTTCTCATAAGTATAAGTGTGGTTTTATTTGTTGCTTACACAATGGCATGTAACGTTCTTCCCCGTGCAAAGTACGAAGCTGAATAGAGGGTATCGAAGATGAAACCCAACGTGTTGATCATTACACCTGCGTACCAAGAGTGGAGCAATCTTTTAGAGCTTCTTCCACGAGTAGTTGAACAGTTATCCAAGTTTGATGAGCAGTCAAAGTGGTTGATTATCTGCGAAAACTTAATCACAAATAACACAGCTTATGATGATCTTGAGGTTATTGAGAATGTCGAAGTTTGCCGGAGGGAACGCGGAAACGAAAGTTTTGCCGCAGCCCTGCAGATGGGTATAAATAGAATTTATTCCCACGAGTACATAGTTGTTATGGATGGAGACCAGTCGCACCAGCCAGAACAAATAGGAAAACTAGTGGATGTTTTATGTAAATTTGACGAAGTAGATATAGCAATATCTTCTAGGTACATCGATGGCGGAAGTACGGAAAATTCCCTTTTACTGAAAACCATGAGCAAGGTCCTTAATATTGTCTTTAGAAAATTTTTGAAACTCGATGCCAAAGATGTATCCACAAATTTTAAGGCATTCCGTGCACCGCTATTACGGAATGTCGAACTCGTCTCCAAAAACTTTGAGGCGGTAGAAGAATTGTTAATACATTGTGCGGTACGACTTGGACATTCTCCAAACATCCATGAGATACCTGATACTTTTACGACAAGAATTCACGGAGAATCTAAACGAAAGTTAGGTCAATTCATTGGCACATATTTGATGTCACTATTATTCTTGAAACGCAAGATCCGCAATCAAGCGACCAAGAATCCGTAATGACAGTTCTGGTAATCGGTGCCAGCGGATTCCTTGGCATGCATTTGATTAAACAATTAACAAATTCTGGAAATGTCGTTATCGGGACTAAACGAAATGTTGGCGGAGCTGAAGATTTTGTACGAATTGATCTTGGCGCAAGAGATGAATACTTAATCATAAATTCTTTGGTTGAACAGTATAAAATCACCAGCATGATTAATCTCGCTGCTAACGATGTGAGTCCAGCAGATCGGACAACAAAAGAAAACGAGAGTAGTTTCATCTTTTTCGAAAACTTATTTACAGTGCTCAGCACATTTAGAGATTTGAAACTTCTGCAAATTGGAACCAGTGTTCGGCCGAAAAGCGCAGATTCTTACTTCTCTGCAAAGTATAAGTTACGTAATTTGCTGGAAAATACGAGTTTAAAAAATCAAATTGCTGTCTTGGATCTACCAAAAGTTGTTGGTCCAGGGGAGCCGCTTGGGAGGTTCACATCAAACTTAATGCACTCAATAATTATGAGTGAAGGTCTAGTAGTTTTACACCCATGCCACAAAAGAAATTTTATAACGATTAGTCAGGTGAGCAAGATTATCGTTGAGATTATTAAAAAATGGAACTCTGGTGACAGCGATTACCCTTCGCACCAGGCAGAGAATTTGTCGAATTTTGAGATAGCCCAAGTCATCATGAAAAATGCAGGCCAAACAAACCACGGAATGTCACTTAGTCATGCTCCGGTAATTGAAGGGTGTGAAGTATGTGAATTTGATGAATCACCCCTACTGGTTAAGCCGGAATTTTTCGGGTCGAAAGAAGTCAATTATTTCTTGATGGCGAAAGATCAGTCTGTTAAGGAAGCTCTGTTGGAGCAGTTTGAAGCTCTTTCAATATCGCATCATAAAGCAATTAGCGATCAAAGGAATGAGTGTAATTCCAATGTCTAAATGGTTAGTTACTGGAGGCGCGGGATTTATTGGAACCAATTTAGTTCTGCGACTTCTTTTAGATGGCAATGAAGTGATTGTAATTGATGATCTCTCTCGAGAAGGAAGTATACAAAATTGGGCGTTACTGCAGATGCAATCGAATTGTGATCTTCATCGTCTTGACGTAGCCGATCAAGCGAGTATTTACGGATTGTTGAGTTCAATTTCTGACCTCGACTACATAGTTCATCTTGCCGGTCAAGTTTCACTATTGCATTCGATTGAAGATCCACTGGCAGATTTTGCATCAAATGCAGCAGGCACGATATATCTCCTCGAAGCTGTGAGGAAGCACCATCCAAGTTCGCGGCTAATTTTCTCTAGTACCAATAAAGTTTATGGTGACCTTAGTGATCAGCGCATAGTTGAAACTGCTACAAAATACGAAGCAACGGACTTTCCTTATGGAATGCCCACCAACTTGAAACTAGATTTTCACGGTGGATACGGATGCTCTAAAGGTGCAGCAGACCAATATGTACTTGATTACAACCGCATTTTTGATCTAGACACAGTTGTATTCAGACAAAGTGCGATTTGCGGTAAGTTCCAACATCCGAAGGCTGACCAGGGTTGGGCTTCATTTCTGGTGAAGGAGACTCTTGCACGACGGCAAATTAACCTGAATGGAAGAGGTTTACAGGTTCGCGACTTGCTTGATGTCGAAGATTTGGTTGACTTGATTATCACCGTTATGCAGTCAAAGAATCTAAAATCTAGAGTTTACAATGTTGGAGGTGGAGTTGAACGGTCACTGTCCTTAATGGAGCTTTTCACTGAATTGGAATCCAGAGGTTTCCATCCAAGTTATTCTTTTGGCAAAGAACGGCCTTCAGATCAAAAAGTGTTTGTCGCAGATATCAGGCCATTGCTCCTTGATTTCAAATGGAGGCCAATGTTTAGTTTGCAGCAGATAATAGATCGTCTCATAAAGGAAGAATCGAAATTAGCCGGCGACCAACATTAAACATGAGAATGTGTTAACTCTGTACTTTGCTAACACACTCGGATATTTTCAATAATCTGATTTCAAAAACCAGCCTTACCTTGGCGATGAGAAAGTTGAGAATTTTTTGATCGACTAAAGCGGGCCAAGGGCACAACCTAACCAAGGGTTAGCACCAGTATATTTTTGTTAGAAATTGACGAGATCAATCCGAGTGCTCGCAGGTTTGCGATGAGGTCAGCGCCTTTATCTTCGTATCCATTACGGTCAATCCAAATTGCTTCAAAACCGAGACTCCGAAGTTTTGCTACAAGGAGTTTTGGGTCGGTGGGCAGGGAATTTTGCCATGCACCATCCCGCCCCTTGACACCCCCGTAACTCCATTGAAGAGTTGATGAGTGGAAAAAACCACGAAGATGTTTATAGTCAGTCATTTCGACAACTGGTGGGTTCTCGGGAAATGGAACTATTGGAAGTTGGAAAATCATTGCATCGTTACCAAACTCAGTTTCGATTTTTTGAACCAAATAGCGGTCGTTTTGCCATGAGCGAGCCGTTTTTTCATACGAGGGAAGCGGATGACCAGGATTCATGTCCAAGAGAGCAACAGCACCAACGAGCATGAAGATCGTTATTGCAGTAATCTGCTTAAGCTTCGCAACCATTTGGTTAAGCAGAAGTACGGCACACACAATTGCAGGGAAAGCAATTACAACCGACATCCGAGACCAAACACGTAATTGGGTGAATCCAAAAGCTGCAAAAATTTGAGCAAAGCCACCAACTGTGCTCACCAGTATTGCCATGAAGGCAAAGGATGACAATGCTGGCAACAGACTATTCTTCTTTTGTGACAGGCGGAAGACCAAAACACACATAAGAACAAGAAGGCCAAATCCCCCGATTAATCCAATAGCTTCTGTCCCTTCACCAACCAAATAAACCGGATTCGCTTTATTTCGAAGGTTCGCAAATTGAGGAATTCTGTGACCTCCAACTGGGAGTAATAGGTTTGAAATTTTTAGAGAGTAGTACTCCACTTGTGCAATAGATCTTTGAACGATTGACAGATTGCTTCCATTTTGTTTTTGATACAACCAGATTGGGAAATACTGAACGGCCATAGTGGAAGTTGCTAAGCAAAGCGCCCACGCTATTGGGAGCCACTGAAATGGACCGGACTGTTTAATCCAGCGGAAAGCAAGAATAGGTGTTGCAAGTATGAGAAAAAAGAAGGCGTAGTACAAACCAGTCGAAGCGGCAGATATTGAGATGGCGGCTATCACCAAAGTTGAAGGCTGACGACACCACCT
This sequence comes from Ilumatobacteraceae bacterium, assembly GCA_044361815.1. Taxonomy (GTDB): domain Bacteria; phylum Actinomycetota; class Acidimicrobiia; order Acidimicrobiales; family Ilumatobacteraceae; genus UBA3006. Next base: position 71,377 of record JBIKID010000001.1, read on the forward strand.
GATGAGAACAGACCGAGAATTAGAATGGGGCAGGACAGCACAAATACTGTCTCCTGACAATTCCCTTATCAGAAATGCAGCCCAAAGGGGCACAGCCCAGTAAGCAGACAAATAAAGATGGCCAGGACCGTGTTGAAAATGGTAAGGGAGAAAAGAAAATATGACACCTATAAGCACGGCTGCCGGTCGCTTAATTTTGAGCATTCGAGCACCGATGTAACCACCTGCTGTTGTGAAAAGGTACGTTCCAAAGAAGAAAAGGTTAAAAGTCAACACTTCACTTCGAAGTAATTTCACACCTACCCACAACATTGCTAAGTGCAGGTTGTCAGCCACTGCAGGAAAGTCGTGTAGGTCCTGCCCGAATGGAGCTCCTAATTGTTTAGTCGACCAGTACCATTGCCCAAATCTCATATTCCTCAAGCCATTAAGTGTCAGAAGTCCATCACCCGAATAGAGAATGGGAACTCTTGGGTGAAGGTGCCAAAGCTGAAATAAGTAAACGAGGGCTGCAATAGTTATTGAAATTGCAATTACTAAGGCCCAAAGTTCTGAACGCAAATTGAATCCAATGGCAGGCTGAGCATCATCAGTAATTTGAGTCGGCGACATTCCTACAATGTAGATGAATGTCGAGCAGCCTGATGACCGCCAAGAAGTTTGCTCCGCATGCGTGCCTTGCGGCAGTTATTGGGATGTTGGTATGGCTTCTATGGCCTGTACTTGGGACACCTTATGTCGCTGATGATATACCTAATTCCCAGCGGTCCGCTGGACTGGCTGCAGCCCGTGAAAGTCTCATTGACTTTACATTCCGACTAACTCGTCAGTGGATGAAAAATGAGGGGCGTTTTTTCCCTATGTCAGTATTTGAGAACTCACTCCTCTTTCATACTGTTCATAGTCGATTGATATATAAATCACTTCAATTAATGTTCGTACTGTTCCTTGCGCTTAGCTTGGCAGCGCTTGTGCAGTTGTTAACGCGCAATTGGCGGGCGGCTTTACTGACAGTAATTTTCTTTAGTGTTGCCCTGCAGGTCCGTGTTTGGTACGACCCAACAATTAGCTTTGGGCTTCTTCTACCTTCAACAGGAATCAAGGCAGTACTGGCTTTATGTTTTGTAGTTATTGGAATTCGCGCTAAAAGAAAATCATCGACTGTTCTGTATTTCGGCGGCGCAGCAGCTCTGTGGTGCTTAGCACTTATGCAATATGAGGTGGTTATTTTTCTCGGCTCCATTGGGGTTCTCATAAGTTTTCACGAAACCAATGGAGTAAAAATAAAGCGAATCGCTGGCGCTTTATCGCTAGTCATACCATCATTCTTTTTCTTAATAGCCTCTAGATTGATTCGCAACGGAGTGGTAGCAAGCCCAGCATATGCAACAAATTTAGATATGGGTATTGTCCTGCAAACGCTCAAGCACCAGATAATAGGTGCTATCCCTTTATCCGTACCGTATTCGCGTGTTGATAAGCGATTAGCAATAGGTGGAGCAATTACGCAGCTATCAGGAGTTCAAATAGTTCTCTGTATTGCAATGACCTCTGTAGTTTCTCTCATCATTTGGCAACTCAAATACACTCCTCTTAAAACACGGCTCTTTCTTTTATGCAGTGGAATCGTTCTATTGATTTTTCCCGCAGTACCAACATCTTTATCGGTGAGGTGGCAGATGGAAGTCGGACCGGGTAATGCATATCTTCCCGTCATGCTCCAGTATCTAGGAACAAGTTTGTTGCTTTTGTTTTTTGTAATGGAATTCAAGAATGTCATTACACCCAAATCTCATAAACGAAGTGTTTTGGTTTCACTATGTATCGCCAGTTTGTCTTTCGCAATTGGCGCTATGAGCGTCATTGCTATTTCCACAAATAGATCAGGCATAGAGTATGCCAGTGAGTTTTACTCTGGATTTCGTGTAGATCGAGAAATTTTTGAGGCAGCTGTAAGGAGAGACTTGATACCTGGTTCATTGTCGGGCGGGGTATTCATGTCAGCTGCCTATGATCCAGCGCTTTGGGTAAATGTTGAATACATACACTGGCTCGGAGGCCCGGTGCTTTCTACCCTTGGAAAGCCACAAACTCTTATTGCATGCAAAAATGTCGGGGAAGAAATCTGTCAAAAAGAACTCGGAGGGATGTATTTTCTTGAGCACAGTCAATCTGGGGCACCAACAGCTGTTTTTGCTGTCATCCGGAACTGGTGGAAAGTACCGACGAAGAGCGAAGACCTTTTAGATCTTTGGTCGATTGCAAGTGATCGCGATGATCTCTTATGCGGGATAGTCAAAGCTGAAAAGCAAGGAGAGTGGTGGGTGGGTCGTTGCTCAATTGGTGATGGGGTCATTCTTGAAAAGATTAAGTCGCAGTATTCCCTGTAGTGACTTCTTGCTTGCGTATCGGATAAACAGAGAGCGATATTTGCAACACAACAAGGTCCTCCCAAAAGCGATGTACATGTAGGCCAACTAGAAAGAAGTCTGGGTTCCACAATTCTAAAGGTTGACCACGCGGCATGAGCAAAAAGGGCGAGGATCCACTTGTATGTAGTTAAAGACCATTGAAGAATGCCATTTGAGTCTTTCCATAACTAAAAGTTAGCAACGAAGAACACGCACAATTCGAATGCAGCGACGTAATTAGGCGAGCTGCGCGTTAAAGATCATCGATTGAACAAAATCTCAACGTCAACGGTTTAGGAAGGTCCTCGTCAGACACTTAAATGCACGAAAGGGAAACAGGACCAGTCTTCCAACTCGCCAAGTTCGTGAATTTCTAATGCTCTGGAGTTCTCCCATCGCGTTCGCAAGACGGTTACGCAGGACGAAAAGGTTATCCTCAGCTAATTTCATGGTCTCTGCTCTTGGTGCTAGGTACCGTAACTGTGCGGTGAGGATAAGATTTTCTTCCTCTAAATCAAAAATATACTGAGCACGAATAGTTTTGTCTCGAATGTGGTCTGGAGTTTTGGTATTCCGTGAACGCACTGGTGTTAAGGCATCTTCGTTTAACTTGCCTACGGGGGGCGAAATCTCACGAATTAGAATTGAATCGTTGAGAAAATCTTGCCGGCGGATTGCGGTGATGAAGAATTGGTCCTGTGACTGTTTTGGATTAGAGTCAGTACGGGGTTTGGTAAACAAAATTATGTTTGCAAGAACAATATCAACTTCATTCTGAGTAAATTCTCTCTTCAGATCACCGCATGCGCTAGAGAAGAGCTCTATGCCCCTTGGCAAGAGGGCAAGAACTTCTGAACTACCTGCTGTTCGATGTCGGTCACCCTCATTACAGATAACCGATATACGGGGATTGTCGTGAGTGAACTGAATTTTTAAAGTTTCATCAGTTATATCCGGAAGTCTTACTTCAAGGCTCCATGAAAACTCATCTTGCTGACGTAAAGATGTAACTGTACGCAACAATGCTGGATCTTCAAGCGAATCCGCCAAGATAATGAAAGTAATAAAAACATTTTCCATGGATACCGAAGAGGATAGGCGCTTAATGTGCCACTGGTATGCCTATGCTTTTTTCGTGGCAGTTGGGATGAGCGGGGTCAATATTGTTGGCTATCACAGGCAATCACTAGGACTTGGCGCAGAAGTCCGTCGCGTGGTGAGATGCTTGGGTGCTGCTGGGGTTCCCGTTTCCACCATTGATGCTCCAGGTAGTTCAAGTGCCCTCATTGAGAGTTTGCCTCTCAGTGACAACGAGTGGTGTTATGACACAACAATTTCAGTTGTTGCTGGAGATCAGCTACAGAACTGCATGAGAGAAATAGGACCCCAGTATTTTCAAGGCGGCAAGCATGTAGGCATGTGGTATTGGGAATTGATGAAAATTAATGAGTCAATGAAATTAGCATTGTCTTACGTAGATGGTTTAGTTGCAGGATCAAACTTTATTCGTAACTGCTTAGTGCGAAGCACAGATAAACCAGTTTTTCAGTTGCCACTAACAAATATTGGAATATGTGAAGCAACTAAATCCAGAATAGATCTTGGACTACCCGAAGACCGTTTAATCTTTTTGTGTACATTCGATTTCTTTAGTGTGATTGAAAGAAAGAACCCGCTTGATGCAATTGCTGCATTCAAGATGGCTTTTGCAGAGAACACAGGACCAATTCTCCTAATCAAATCCCAAAATGGCCATCTGCTGCCAAATGATCTTGCTCTCATTACTCATGCAATTGGGGCACGCGCCGACATTATGCACATTGACCAACATGTTGATGAAGAAACGCAAGCTTCCTACTTACAGTGCGCAGATTTGCTTGTTTCACTTCATAGAAGCGAAGGATTGGGGCTGCATATTTTTGAGGCTCTTTTACGTGGAGTTCCTGTTCTCAGCACAGCTTTTTCTGCTCCAATGGAATTTTTGGACAGTGGTAACTCTGTGCTCGTTGATTACGCACTTGTCCCTGTAAAAAATGGGAATGGGGTTTACCCAACTGGGTATTTGTGGGCACAGCCGGATGTGCAACACGCTGCGCATCTGATGCGGAAATTATTTCTAGATAGTTCGTATCTCGAAAGTCTCAAAAAAGGTACGAGTGAGGTGGAGAAACACTTGGTGTCCGAAGTGGAATCTGGTACAAGGTTGGCCAGTTGGTTATTTAAATAAGCGATTGAAATAGTCAGTATGGCTAGACTTTATTCATGCCAAAAGCACAACGGAGTTGGATTCCACGCCGTTTGCGAGCAAGTTCGCTCTTCACTTCACAGGAGTTATTGCAAAACCTGACACGCCGTGAACTGAGCACGCGCTACAGAAAGTCATTTTTGGGGTGGACATGGTCATTGTTGAATCCACTGTCAACAGTTGCTATTTATACCTTCGTTTTTAGTGTGGTATTTGGGGCCGAAGCGCCCGTGGGCACCCCTTCAGGCTTGAAGCTTTTTGCGCTGTATTTACTGGCTGGTTTAATTCCTTGGAACTTTTTTGGACTTGTTACAAACATGGGGATGAACTCATTGCTTTCTTATGCCGGAATGGTGAAGAAAGTGGCTATGGAGAGACAAATTATTGTCTATTCACAGGTCCTATTTGCATTTGTTCAGTTCTCCATTGAGATGGGAATGCTGTTGGTGATATTTGCAATTGCAGGAAGTCCAATCTTTCCCTGGATTCCGATGATTCTGTTACTGATGGTATTACTTGGTGTTTTTTCATGCGGTATTGCGCTGGCACTGTCGGTCTGGACTGTGTATTTCCGAGACCTCAACTACCTGTGGGGAATCATTCTCCAGATGTGGATGTTTGCTACACCGATTATTTATGACAGTCAACTACTTGATGGAAGATTGCCGCGGATTCCGATGCTGATGTTTGAGTACAACCCGATGGCCATATTTGTGCGGAGTTTTCGTGCAACGTTGTACAACGGACGTGGACCTATTGCAACTGATGTTTTGGCATTGTTAATTTTTGCTGTGGTCAGTCTTATTTTAGGAGTGAGATTCTTTAAAAAGGGATCTAGGCGACTCGCAGAGGAACTGTAAAACTAAGACTTACTGACGTCCCATTTACTGTTGATAGTCACAAAGCCTTCATCGAAAACATCGTGTTGATGAACGTCAAAACGAATTCGTCGTTCCCAGTGATCAAAAGCAAGTAACTCTGTGTGGTCGCTGAGAGCAACAGTGAGATCGTATGTTCCTTCCAAAAGAGGAAGCTCGGGAATGTTGATATCGACATACCCTGGGCCCGAAATTGATTCAATAAACTCGCCACGTCTACGAGTATTTGTTCCCCAAATTACTGGTCCAAGAAGATGAGTGAACCGGATTCCCACGACAGGTTGTTTGATAGGCAGATGTGAATCAAAAGAGACCCGAATGGTGGTGCTCTTGCCAGTGATGAGAAGCTTTATCGGGTTGCCATCTGCATCAAGAATCTCGACTTTAGTGATTGTTGCTTCCCCCGAACCCCATCGCTCACCCAATTCACCCTCATTTTTCTCGACAGCATGGTGACTCTCACCGGAGTAATCCATCACAACATCCATAGCGCGACCCTGACCTCGAACTTCGCCCTTTTCAATCCAAATTGCGTTCTCACATAATTGCTGAACTTGTGCGAGGGAGTGGCTCACAAAGACCATGGTTTTGCCCTCTTGACGGAATTTTTCAATTCGTTCAATACAGCGAAGTTGAAATGATTGGTCACCTACTGAAAGCACTTCATCAATAAGAAGTATTTCTGGTTCAACATTTGCCGCCACGGCAAACCCAAGACGAACGATCATGCCGGAGGAGTAGTTCTTCACAGGAGTATCAATAAATTTCCCCAAACCAGCAAATTCGACTATGTCATCGAATTTTTCTGTTACCTCTCGCTTAGAAAGACCAAGTATTGCGCCATTGAGATATACGTTCTCACGACCAGAAAGATCTAAGTGAAAGCCAGCTCCGAGTTCGAGAAGCGCTGAGATACGACCATTTATCTGGACCGATCCCTTATCAGGAGACAAAATTCCTGCGAGACACTTCAGCAATGTGCTTTTCCCAGAGCCATTAGAACCGATGATTCCTAAAGTTGAGCCAAATGGGACGTCAAAGGAAACTTCTTTTAAAGCCCAGAAATCTTCATATCGAGCACGACGGCCACGAAGCACAGCGGCTTTGAGATATTGGTTCTTTTCTTGGTAGAGCCGAAAGGTTTTCCAAAGGTTGTGTATTTCAATGGCATTGGATGACATTTCAAGCTCAATTCAGAATCAATAGAAGTTCAATATTCACATAGAACATTAGAGGAAGTTAACCCTCGTAGTTCATTTCTTCCTCGGGCCAACTTCTATAAAGAAACGCTGGCAAGCCTCTCTTAGGCTCACCAACTTTTGTGGCTTTAGTGAATAGATACTGCCCTAACTCATTAGAGCGATGCGCAACAAGTGGGCAGATTTTGTCGTAGTCAGGTCTCAACGCCAAATTATCTGCATGAGAATTCGCAGTGAAGGCTTTTGTTGTCTTGAACCCAGAAAACTCGAGAAGCCGATTTAGTTCGGACAAACTGTATTCCCGATTATGACGACCGTATGGGCCAAAACCGGAGTATGGATCATAAATAGATGCACCATCGATTATCGCGAATACGTTTCCGAGTCGAGCAACATTGGGAGTTGTTGTGATCAACATGCCGTTTGGTTTTAAACAACGATTGATTTCCCGCAGACAATGCAGTGGGTTCATCAATAGGTGTTCGATTATTTCGCAGAACAGAATTACATCAAATGAAGAATCTGGGTAAGGGAAAGATCCTTCTTCGAGATTGAAATGGTCAAATACAAGTTCTCTAGTTCGTACCTTGTTGTTTTGTTGCCAACGCAAACCTTGACTTCCCGATCTCGCATCTCCTCCAAAAAAGTTTGCAAGTTTTACATCTAAAGAACTGAATTCCTTTAGTAGAAGAGTCGTGAAATATGGATTTGCGCCTAATTCCAAACACGTGCCTTGATGATCCTTGGCTAGGTCCCAGGTGAAAAGGAATCTTTCAAAAGAGTCTTCAACGTAAGGGTCGAGTGTACTTGGCCCCGAATCATCTATTTCAACTGAAAGTAAAAGTTGTTTCAATTGCGCATATGTATAACCAAATGGAATTGGGGCTTCTGGAAATTGAAACAATTTTGTCTCCGATGAGTTTCACTAGTTAGCGATTTTCTGCTATCCAGAGGTTGAATACCTCGGGATCATTATGGGGTAGAGTTTACGAGGTAGACATCTGTGTCTCTTGTATTCATGCCACGCCCACCAAACTAGGATCATTGAGATGTCAGATACCACTGAAGGTTTAATTACCGAACTTCAAAAACGAGTTCGGGAACGGCGGGCGGCGGGCGACTATCCGGTAGGGCTTGAGGCCCAGTTGCAAGAAGAGTTTAAAAACATTCTTGAAACCACCCATCGCGGTCATCGAAGCATCAATCATCTTGAAGCACGTATGCATATGGTTCGTGAATCGATTACTCGAATTCAGGGGGTCGCAGGTGTTAGATCACGAATACCAGCAGGATCTCTTTTTCATAGGGTCATTCGACGACTTGTCCGTCGTCACGTGAGCCAACTTGCTAATGAGACACGAATCGCAATGAAGCGAATTGAATCTGTATTACAAGAGTTTGAAACTCTCATCAAACAGCAACAGTCAAATGACGAAAGATTGCTCAATCAAACATTAAGTGGTGTTTTGGACAAACTTGCTGTTGTGGACACATTAAGTGAAATGGTGGTTGAACTTGAGTCACGGGTCTATCGGGATGGTGATGAAAAGAAGAATTGACCAAGTGCTTACTGGCGTCGCCAATGGAGACGCAATTACAAACATGGCTTTTGCGATTCGAAACGAACTTCGCAAATTTGTTGATAGTGATATTTACGTCGAATTTATACTTTCGAAAGAACTCGAAGACGAGGTCTATTATCTGAGAGATCAAAAGCCAGATCTATTGGTTGATCTCACTTTGTTTCATGCAAGCTATGGAAGGCCTCAAGTTACTGAGCACATTTTGTCTAGAAATGAAACACTTGCTCTCGCGTATCACAATATTTCACCTACCGAGATCTATGTCAGAGATAATGCGGAATTTGCAGTTGGCCTGGAGTGGGGGCGATATGAGTTGTCATTTTTGCGTGATCGCGTAAAACTCAGCTTTGCCGACTCGCAATTTAATTCTCAAGACTTAGAGCGTTATGGATATGCAGATATTCATTTGGCGCCCGTTGGTTTATCTCCAAATCGACTCACCTCTCTGCCATACGATTCATCGCTTATTGAGCGACTAAATCGAACATTCCCTGATGGGTTTGTGGTTGGAGTTGGTCAGTTGATTCCACACAAACGAATTGAACAACTTATTGAGACAATGCATTTAGTCAATTCAGTTCATGACAAAAATGTGGGCCTGGTTTTAGTTGGGATAGCACGCCAGGAGAAATATCTTGAGGCAATCAACCAACACAGAAAGTCACTGCCTTTCGTCAACGTAGAGTTTTTGGGATCGGTTACTGACCAAGAATTAGCAACCGTTTATCGGATGGCAAAGTGCCTTTTCGGTATGAGTGACCATGAGGGACTATGTATTCCGCCACTGGAGGCGATGTCATTTGGTCTACCTGTTGTCATTAAAGGCACAGGCGCGATTCCTGAAACTTTGAAGGATGCGGCAATCGTCCTACCGGCGAACGCATCGGTGTCATTGGTGGCTGAAGCAATTGTTGAAGTTCTAGACAACACGCGGTTGCGTACAGCGCTGGCATCTCGTGGTTATGAACTCATCCGAAATATTGAAATGAGTGATACAACACAACAAAATGTTCAAAAAATGTTGGAGCTCGTGGCGTGAAAATACTGTATCTAGTTCAGCGCTATGGGGAAGAAATTGTTGGCGGCTCGGAATCAGCTTGTCGTGAGTTTGCTGAGCATTTGGTAGGTCTAGGACACGAAGTTGAAGTACTTACGAGCTGCGCACGAGATTATGTTGAGTGGGCAAATTATTACCCGCCAGGAACTGAAGTAATTAACGGAGTTCGTGTGCATCGGCTGCATGTAAGGAAAAAGCGCACTCCGCATCTTTTTGGCAGGGCTGATCAATGGCTAATGAATGGATCAGGGCGACCAGCAGATTTTGAGCAACGCAGGTGGGCACAACTCATGGGTCCAGACCTTGAAGGGTTGCGTTCATGGCTCATTGATAACTACGAACGATTCGATGTCGCGGTATTTATGACGTATTTGTACTCCACGGCAACCTTGGGAATTCCGGTTCTAGCGGGTCGATTACCGATTGTTTTTCAGCCAACAGCTCATACCGAACCTGCGTTACGGGTGCCCTACTTTCAAAGTCTTTTTCGTATGCCAGATTCATTCTTGTTTTTTACTCCGGAAGAGCGTCGGATTGTGCGTGAGAAATTTCGAATTGAACCGCAGGGTCGCATTTCGGGTATAGGCATTGATGTTGCTCCTCAAACATCAAACCCAGACAAGTTTCGAGAACGGTTTGGTTTAGGTAATAGCCGTTACCTTGTTTACGTCGGTCGCTTGGATCCAATGAAAGGTGTAGGCGAGCTGTGTCGCTTCTTTCTTGAATCGCGTTCACGTATTGGGCACGATCTAAAACTTGTCTTAGTCGGTGATGCACTTGTGGATCTACCAAAATCAGACGACATTATTGTGACTGGATACCTTGAACCAGAAGATAAGCAAGCTGCAATTGCTGGGTCGTTGGCACTTGTGCAACCCTCTTACTTTGAGAGTTTTTCTATTGTTTTGTGTGAAGCCTGGGTGCAAAAAAAACCAGCACTCGTTCAAGGTCAAAGCGCAGTTCTGCGAGGTCAAGCGATGCGATCGGGTGGAGCAATTCCCTATGAGGGCTGGGCCGAATTTGATTGTGCTCTAGGAATGCTTCTTGAAGATGCAGCTCGAGCTCAGCAAATTGGAGAAAATGGTTACAAGTATGTTGTGGAGAAGTATGACTGGCCAAACGTTTTGAAAGAATTCATGACCTCGATAGAAATTGCACGGGAAAATTTTGAAAATCGAACTTACAATTTTTCAGGCAGTCGCGATTAATGCGTAATCAGCAGGCCCATCTACAGCGAGTGTGAGCATCTCTAAAATTGCCCTTGTGTGGGGTTGAGCATCAGAATAATCGTATAAACCAACGTTGCTGGCGGAGTACTTTGTCTCGTGCTTTTCAAAACCAACAAGTTGACTGAGGAATTCAAGAAGCTCTGGATAGAGGGGGCGCTCATGGGTTGGGTCAATCCAAAATGTGCCGGCACCGACTCTAAGGTTTTTGGAATTAGGAGTTTCCACGATAAAAACTCCACCAGGCACTAAACACTTTCTTGCAGCACGAAAGACATCAACCAAAACATTAAATGGCAAATGCTCCGCAACTTGGAAAAGCGTTATTGCTCCAAAGCGTGGTGAACTTTGACTTGAAAGAAAACTCAATAAATCGATGTTGGTTGTGCTTAATCCCTTTTGTGTGCATTCGTTGAGAAACACGGGGTTTGTGTCTACGCCTTCGCAGTTAAAGTCTTCATTTTTTAAAATCTCTAGCCATTCTCCGCGCCCACATCCAAGATCAAGGACAGGCAGCTGTTGCTCTTTGGCAAATTTGAGAAACGGAAGGTATGACTTTTGGCGAATAGATATGAGTTCCTGACTGCCACGAAAATGCTCCTCAATAGCAGCATAAATTGTGGGATCTACCACCGGTGTTGTTCTCTCAGGAGATATTTCGATCACATTCGCGGAAGGAGTAGATGGAACTCGCAACGCATCAATTTCACGACGAAGCATTGCGAATTTTGGAATGAGCAACTCGTTTGCTGTCGCTTGTGCTGTCGCTTGTGCTGTCGCTTGTGCTGTCGCTTGTGCTGTCGCTTGTGCTGTCGCTTGTGCTGTCGCTTGTGCTGTCGCTTGGGTATCAATAAGGGCTATCTCTATATGACGAACGAGAGCTTCATTTAAGCTCATGAGTCTATTTTCGAAGTGGTTACTAAGGTTTTGCTCTATCTCAAACCGACGCACATCGGAAATGTCTATTGCGCGTCGCTCACCGAGCGCGGATGCACCTTCAAAATTTTTCACGGATTGTTCGAGTGATGCACGCAATGCAACAACCTTTGCATTGATACGCAAAAGTTCAGATCTTGTTGAGGATTGAAAAGAAGCTCGTTTTTTCAACGCACGTAACAATTTTTTAAGATATGACATCGCGGATTAATGGTAGTAGGCATTGGTATGGCCGATGATCACTGGACCACACTGGATAAGCATTTTGTGTCACTCTGGTGTCGATGGCTTATCTCGCCACTTAGAGCACCTTTAGCGCAAGTTTCGCCTGAATTGACGCTATATATTTCGAGGTCATCGTCAGACGGGGCTGAGCGTGTCACGATAGATGTGTGGGTGATTTAGAGAGAATTCTTGGCTATGCCGATGCGATTGATACGAGCACGACAATTAGCAAGGTCGGAGACGAATTATTTACGATGTCTTGTTGGACGCCGCAGTTTTGCACTTCACTTATTCGGGCAGCAGAAGCTGCGGGGGGTTTTTCTGCCCAACCAGGAGACCCAGTTCCCGGTCACGAAATATCTCTTGCGTTGATTAGCCCACGATTATTTGAGGCTGTGCAAGACGACATGGGAATGCGAATATGGCCACAACTACAACAACATTGGCCACTCATTGACTATCACGGGATCAACGATGTCTTCATAATTAAATATGAAAAGGGTGGGCAAGAAGAATTGCGTCAACATCACGATGTTGCTCAGGTGTCTGCCAGCGTCAAGCTCAACGATAATTACGAAGGTGCGTTGTTGGATTTTCCGCGCCAAAACTTTACAAATGCACAATTGCCCGTTGGTTCACTTCTTGCTTGGCCGAGTTTGGTGACACATCCCCATGGCAGCACGCCCATCACAAGCGGTGTTAAATACAGTTTGACAATCTGGTTCGAATTGCCCATTTCTCTGTCATGAACAGTCACATTTTCTTTCGGGCTCCGTTGATGCTGGGTGCATTCAGCATGTTGGCAGCGTGTGGAACCTGGTCTAATGCTCAGAGTATTCCGCCAACAACGGTCGCTCCGTCTACAACTGTTGTAGAGACAGGCATCAGTGCATCTGGCCAACGCAGTGGGCCAAGCACTCAAGCATCCCAAAAGAAATTGCTTGAACTTGGCTTTTGGTTAGCGAATCCAAATGGCACATTTGATGACACCACCACACAAGCAGTGATGGCATTTCAGAAGTACTTTGAACTGCGACCAACCGGCAACATCAATGCCGCTACGGCACACCTGCTCAAGCAAATCACGAATCCGGCAACGGCGAAAACAAAAGAAGGCACGTTGGCCGAGGTGGATAAGTCGAGGCAATTGCTATTTCTTGTACAAGACGGCATCACTACCTATGTAATGAATACATCAACTGGTGATGACCGTGCGTATGAAGAACCCGATGGCAATACTCCTGGTGTGATGATCAAGGGAACCTCAGTGACTCCAGTTGGGTCGTTCAAGATTGATAGAGAACGACCTGATGGTTGGTGGATTGGCGACCTAGGCCAGATTTATCGTCCGAAGTATTTCGTCGGTGGAGTGGCTATCCATGGCTCAATGAGTGTGCCTGCATATCCTGCGTCTCACGGCTGTGCGCGAGTGACAGTTAAAGCGATGGACTTCATTTGGGAGAACGACATTCTGCCGCTTGGCACAGAAGTGCTTGTTTATGGAGAAATTAACTAGTTCGTTTACGAATATTGAGTTTGCGGTCATCTGCATTTGAACAGTGCCCATCTTCCACACTGAAACGCCACCCGTGTAGGTCGCACACAACAAACCCGTTTTCGATGCGCCCAAACTCGGACAAGTCTGCTTGACGATGCGGGCAAAGACGCTGCATCACATAGCCGTCTATTTCGATTTCAGCAGAGAGTTGAGTGGTCGCACCCTCAGGGGCTGTTCGGCGTACTGCTTCTTGTTCTGCGCGCCGCATTCGCTCAACTGACAAGCTCTTGAAAAAGTTGTATAAAAACTCGTTGTATGCGCCGTCGCGCCATGCCGTAAAACGACAAGAGAGAAACAGCGAATTAGACCAGTCAACGGCTCGGTCTGCAACTGTCTTTTCTAGTAGCGGCCGGGCAATCTCAAACCGATAGCGATACTTCTGATTTGTAAACGGGACCACGAGCCCGTTTGCAAAATCAATATACATTTCTGCATCATCTGTTTTCAATAAACATCCGCCACCAATCGCGGTTCGGAGTGTTGGGGCCATTGCCATTAATGGTTGCCACCAATCTTGTAACTGGTTGAGCAAGTTGGTTTGTTGTTGTGGCCAAGTGGCTTTATAGCCACGCAGCCACTCAGCCCAGTCAGCCTGGTATTCACGCAAATACTCTTCTTTGTGCACAAAGGGTCGCCGCACAAGATCATCACTCATCGGGTGCGTGACCACAACCGAACTCGGTGATACTTCAATTGATGTACCTGGAATGTTGAGTATGGCTCGATCATTTCCACTTGCTTGAAGCCGCTTAATGAACTGTGTTTGATCAGGGAAGATGGAGAGCTCATCACCCGTAATCATGTTTGCCGAGAAGAGGTCTTCATCCAAAAAGCATGGTGGCCCGGCTGAAGGCACAACAACTCGTGCATCTACCAACGACACATATTTCATTGAGCGAGCAAATTGGCTTTCGACCTTGGTGCGGGCTTGTTGCATGAGTGATTCATGGGGTTCGTCGTAGACCATTGGGTACCAAATTGCTCCGCTGTACTGCAACCAATGCATGTCGACTGGGCCATGCACAGTGAGTGCACCCAAGTCGCCTGTGCGGCAATCGTTTTGATTAACAAGACGTGACTCGCCATCACTGATCACGATTGCCGAATCGCCACCTGGGCCATCAGCAATTGCACTCTCAACATGGATAGCGATTGTTAAACCATCACCCAAATCGATTTCTTTGCCATTTTCGGTACGCACAAAATGTGTGAAACCCAATTTGCTGAAACGACGCTCGAGCTCGCGAGTTGCAAAGTCGGGGAGCAATACTTTTGTTGACTTATCTATGTGATTTGTCAGCCACGGTTCATCTAAATGGTCAGCGTGTTGATGCGAAATGTAGAGATAGTCGGGAGATTCGATCTTTGCCATTAACTCTGGCGATAACTGATCGTTGCGTGGGAATACGAACCATGACCCGAGGAAAGCAGGCAAAAACCATGGGTCACAAACAATCGTTGCCTGGCGCGTTTGCACCAACATGCCGGCATGGCCAATGGAGGTTGCCCTCATGTCGTTTTAGGCCACTGGTTGATCGGTGAATTGCTGACCACCGCGTGCAACATGTTCTGTCCACTCGGATCCATCCCAGTAGCGCAACTCGAAGCGCTTGGATGGATCTGGGTACCAAGCTGCAGGGGCAGCAGAGGAAGTTGTAGCAACTTGAGTGGTCGATGGGAATGGTGCCGTCGTAGTTGTGTACGTCGATGTAGTAGTTCCGGCTTCTGAATTTGGGCGGCGAAGGAATGCGCAGTATCTGCCGTCAAACGTTGGCACGATGTTGACAACTTCCCAGCCTTCGGCAGACTTCTTTGTCAACTCGGCTGCGAGTGCCTCAGGGCTTGATTTATAAGGGTTAAAAGCGACATACTCATACATATATATACGAGGTTAGTACGCTCTTGTAATGCCTCAGCAGGGAAGTGACCAAAAAACAGCAGATCAACTGCGCCAGGAAATTGCCGCCCTTGTTGAGCAGTACCACCAAGTGGCATTTCCTGCAAAGCCATTTTTGGGAGGAATTTCAACGCTTCCGGTCTCGGGCAAGGTATTTAATGCCGATGAGATGCAACACCTTGTTGACTCCTCACTCGATTTTTGGCTGACCACGGGTCGCTACGCCGAGCAATTCGAAACGCAATTTGCCAAAGTCATGGGCATGAAACACGCATTGCTGTGCAATTCTGGCTCAAGCGCCAACTTGTTGGCAGTGACCGCACTCACTTCTCCTCGCCTCAAGAAGCGAGCGCTCAGAGAGGGCGACGAAGTCATCACTGTTGCTGCTGGTTTTCCAACAACAGTCAACCCAATCTTGCAAAACAGGCTGGTGCCCGTGTTTGTTGACGTTCAGCTTGGTACGTATGACGCCACAATGGAAAGCATTGAGGCTGCAATCGGCCCAAAGACCAAAGCAATCGTGATGGCTCACACGCTCGGAAACCCATTCAATCTCGACGGAGTAATGAGTATTGCCAAAGAACACAATCTCTTTGTTGTTGAAGACACGTGTGATGCAGTGGGCGCCACCTACAACAACAAACCAGTTGGCTCGTTTGGCGATATCTCTACCACCAGTTTTTATCCTGCCCATCACATCACGATGGGCGAAGGTGGGTGTGTGCTTGTCAAGTCGGCACCAATGAAAAAGATTGTGGAGTCATTTCGCGATTGGGGTCGTGACTGCTGGTGCCCTCCAGGCAACGACGACACCTGCGGCCGCAGATTCGATTGGCAACTCGGTGAATTGCCATATGGATATGACCATAAGTATGTGTATTCACATATTGGTTACAACCTCAAACTCACCGACATGCAAGCAGCAGTCGGCGTTGCACAACTCAAAAAACTTCCCGACTTCATTGAGGCTCGTCGACACAACTTCAATCGTCTATATGCCGGACTCAAAAAATTTGAAGAAGTACTTATTCTCCCCGAGACAACTCCAAAGTCAAACCCAAGTTGGTTTGGATTCGCTATCACCGTTCGCCCCGGAGCGCCATTTTCACGACTCGAATTAGTTCAACACATCGAAAGCCGTCGCATCGGTACTCGCCTCCTATTCGGCGGCAACCTCATGCGCCAACCTGCCTATATAGGTATGCCCCATCGGGTCGTTGGCCCGCTCACTAATGCCAACATCATCACTGACAACACCTTTTGGCTTGGCGTCTACCCAGGCCTTAATGACGAAATGGTCGACTTCATGATTGCGACTGTTGCCGAATTCGTCGAGACCAAAGTGGGAGCATGAAGAAACTCATTTCGGTAATTGTTCCTGCCTACAACGAAGAGGCCTGTATTGAGGAACTTGCGCGTCAATTGACTGCAGTGTTTGCTGTCAATGATCGCTACGACTTTGAAGTGTTGATTATTGAAAATGGTTCTGTCGATCGCACTTGGGAGATTTTGCAGACGATCAATGCGCGTGACTCGAGGTTTAAGGTCATTCGATTGGCCCGCAACTTCAGAATGGACGGTGGCATTACTGCCGGCCTTGACTATGCGACTGGTGCCGCAGTCGTATTTATGACAGCCGACTTGCAAGACCCACCCGAACTGATCACCGAGTTCATTAAGAAGTGGGAAGAGGGCTACGAAAACATTTACATGCACGTGCTGAGACGCCGTGGCACAGGCCCAATTCGTTCATTCAACTCGAGCGCGTTCTATTGGCTTGCAGGCAAGCTCACCGACAATCGAATTCCAAAAAATGTTAGTGATTACCGATTACTTGACCGCAAGGTGTATGAAGCGGTCAGAAACATGAAAGAGCGCAATCGATTTGTGAGAGGGCTCGTTGCATGGGTTGGGTTTAAATCGATAGGCGTAGAAGCAGATCGTGCCGAACGTTTCGGTGGCGTGTCAAATGCCCACTCACTAAAAGTCATTGACCTTGCATTCAAAGGCATTTTTTCTCACTCATATATTCCACTCAAATTGATCACGATGACAGGTGTAGTGCTCTCGCTGTCTTCTTTTGTCTCAATTGTTATTTTTGCCTTGGTATGGGTGTTCCGTGGTGTTCCATTCGCCGGCTTCGGCACACTTGTGTCAGTGGGGGTACTTGCGTTTGGCACGCTCACATTTATGTTGGGGATCATTGCGGAGTATTTAGGTCTCATTTACGAAGAGGTGAAGGGTCGACCAAATTTTGTTGTGAGTGACGTTCTCGGCGCAAACCTAGATCGTCAAGTTTCATGACAAGCAAAACATGTCTTGTAATCGGTGGTGCCGGAGCTATCGGCTCAGCCGTCGTCAAGCAGTTTGCACAAAAAGAATTTCAAGTGTGGATGTCATCACGATCTACGGGTGAAAAAGCCAAGCAGCAACTACAACTGCTTGGTAAAAGCGATGCTGATCGTTTGAGTCTGCGAGACGCTCCTACTTTTGACGCTGTCGTGTGGGCACAGGGAGCAAACCTGAGTGACACCATTGCTGATGTAGACGATGATGCATTTGCGGAGCTCATTCAAGCAAACGTCGGCTTTGTGGTTTCCACAATGTCTTCGTTGCTGGCTTCCAAAAAGATCGCAAAAGGTGCGCGGCTTTGCGTCGTTTCATCAATCTGGCAACAAGCAATACGGCCCAACAAACTTTCGTATTCCATCACCAAATCGGCTTTGAGTGGATTGGTCCAGTCAGCAGCGCTCGATTTGGCTGACCAAAACATTTTGGTCAACGCAGTATTACCCGGGGTGCTCGATACCCCAATGACACGTAGCATGCTCTCAAGTGATCAGATTAATTCGGTTGCATCTCGCACTGGCTTTGCTCGTCTAGTAACACCCCAAGAGGTAGCCGTGCTCTGTCACTTTCTC
The DNA here is from genome assembly GCA_044361815.1 of Ilumatobacteraceae bacterium. Lineage (GTDB taxonomy): Bacteria > Actinomycetota > Acidimicrobiia > Acidimicrobiales > Ilumatobacteraceae > UBA3006. The sequence continues at coordinate 89,513 of JBIKID010000001.1, forward strand.
TGTTCTGAAGCAAATACCGCACTTACGGGCCAATCACTTGTAGCCGACTTAGGGTTTAGCAATGTCCGACCTGTCTAGTCATTCAACGGTCACAATTTCTTCACAATCTCATTCATACGATGTGATTGTTGGTTCTGGAGTTGTGAAAGAACGACTTCACACAAACAATCATGTGATTGTTGCAGATAGTCGATTTCAGCCAATGCTCAAACACTTAGGTAAAACAGAATGTATTTATGTTGATGCAGTGGAGAGTGCAAAAAATCTATCCACAGTCGAAGAGATTATTGTGCAACTGCAAAAGAGTGGGGTTCGCAGAGACTCGACAGTGCTGGCGCTCGGTGGTGGAATTATCCAAGACGTGGTAACGCTGGCAGCCTCGCTATATATGCGTGGGATCAAATGGAACTATGCACCAACAACACTGTTGGCCATGGCTGACTCGTGTATTGGTGGCAAAAGCTCAATCAACACCACAACAGTAAAAAACCTCATTGGCAACATTTATCCACCCCAATCCGTGTTTGTTGATACCGATTTTGTCCTGACACTTCCCGAAGCAGATGTGCTCGGCGGACTAGCCGAAGCAGCCAAGATTTGTTTTTGTAAGGGTGTAACTGAGTTTGAAGGATTCTTGAAGTTTGGAAATACAAGTACACCAGTAAATCTTGACGCAATGTTGCCGTACGTTCTGGATATCAAGAAGTGGTTTATTCAAATAGATGAGTTTGATGTGGCAGAGCGCAAACAACTCAACTTTGGTCACACGTTTGGCCACGCACTCGAAGTTGGAAGCGATCACGGCATACCCCACGGGCTGGCGGTCGCAAGTGGCATGCGCGCAGCGCTGTTGTTTGAATCACAGACAAGAGTGTTGTCTGGTGTTGAACAACAGTTATTTGAATACACCTCAATGTTGGTTCGAAGCCTCGCCGAGCGATGGACGATCAGTGCTATTGATTGGGACAAATATGCGGTTGCCTTCAGTGGGGATAAGAAGCATGGCGTCTCCGATTATTGTTTAATCTTGCCAAATTCAAGCGGCGGAGTTCGAGTGCAATACATTCCAAAATCTGAAACGATTCTGAAGAACATTATTGATGCGCAAAAATTGGCTTTGAGCGGAGAGATAAAGTGACACATGCAGACCAAATGATTCAGTGGCTCCACGAGATGGGCTACACACACTGCTTTTTTGTCTCTGGTGGCAACAGTATGCATTTGCTCAATGCGGCTCGCCAGAAGATGACATGTGTCCCTGTTGTTCATGAGGTTTCTGCTGGAATTGCAGCCGAGTATTTCAATGAGTCACATCTTTCTGAAGGCAAAGCATTTGTTTTGGTTACTGCTGGTCCTGGATTAACAAATCTGGTTACAGCTCTTGCTGGCGCATACCTGGAAAGCCGAGAACTGTTGGTTTTTGGGGGTCAAGTAAAGAGCAGTGATCTTGCAACCAACGGTTTAAGACAGCGTGGCATACAGGAAATTGACGGAGTTGCAATTTCCCGCCCAATTTCAAAGGCAGTATTTCGGGTTGAACAACCCATTTCGCAAAGGGTTTTTGCTGGCCTTGTACGACAGACGTCAGAAGGTAGAAAAGGCCCAGTAGTTATTGAGGTTTGCCTAGATGCACAGGGTGCACCTGTGCAAAGCGATCCAGGTTCGTCACACGACATCACGGATGACAGTCTCTCGTTGGCATTGCCCTCAATGGCTGAGGTCAATCAGGTTCGCTCTCTGCTTGCAAAAAGTTCAAAACCCATGTTGTTGTTGGGTGGCGGGATTAGCCGACAAGACTGCGCGGCGTTACTCCCTCTCATCGAAAAATGGAAAATCCCAGTAACCACTACGTGGAACGCAGCGGATCGAATGGACTCTGGTCATGAGCTCTACTTTGGGCGCCCAAATACTTGGGGTCAACGGTCAAGTAATCTCATTATTCAGCAAGCTGATTTACTTGTTGCCGCCGGTACAAGGTTGGGATTACAACAAACTGGTTTCAATTGGTCGGAGTTCGTTCCAAACGGTGAAGTAATACAAATTGATATTGATCAGGAAGAGCTCGAAAAAGGCCACCCAAAGCTTGCGCTGGCCGTTTGTGCAGATGCTGCTTCGACACTGCACTTGATTTTTGAAGATGCTTCCCAGATACCAAATTGGTCCACATGGAGAAGTCACGCTCGGCGAATCCGTCAAGAATTGCCTTTGAGCGAAGAGGTAAACGGTCATCATCAGGGATTCCTCAATCCATTTGATTTTGCATTGTCTCTATCGGAACTTTGCAAATCAAATGACACTGTTGTTCCGTGTTCATCGGGTGGTGCATTCACCGTGATGATGCAAGCGTTTAACCAAAAAGGCGGACAGACCATCATCACCAACAAGGGTCTTGCGAGCATGGGGTACGGACTCGCAGGTGCTATCGGTGCAGCACTTGCGGATCGCCGTCGCAGATCGATTCTGGTTGAAGGCGATGGCGGTTTTTCACAAAACTTACAAGAGCTTGCAACGGTCGCAGTACAAAAACTCAACCTCAAAATGTTTATTTTTGCAAACAATGGATATGCCAGTATACGCATGACACAAAAAAACTATTTTGATGGCGCATATTTAGGATGCGACATTGAATCAGGCCTGGGGTTTCCTGACTGGCAAGTACTTGCGAAAGCGTTTGGCATTAGCTCAATGACTTTGAGTGAAGGGTTCCAATCAGATCCAGGATTTCTCGAGTCATGGAATAACAATGACCCATGTTTGTATGTTGTTCCGGTACATCCAGAACAAACATATTTCCCAAAAATCGCAAGTCAAGTTACTGCTTCGGGGTCAATGGAATCTGCACCACTGCACAGGATGACACCCTTGTTGTCTGACGAAGTAGCGAAAGAACTCGGCCTCAATATCTGATTGGCTAGACTTTAGATATGAACAAGACCGAGCGCGAGATGGTAGAAATCCTCAAAAAAGGCCGCGACAGTTACGGGTATGTTTCGGTTAAAGCAGAGTTTGAAGCCGAAGGCACTCGCATTGAAGAGCTCATGCGCCTGATCGAGATGGCCCACAGGGCAAACCTAGAGCTGACCGTGAAGATCGGGGGCTGCGAAGCAATTCGCGACTTGCTTGAAGCTAAGCAGATTGGTGTTCGTTATATCGTTGCTCCGATGGTTGAGTCTCCATACGCATTGAGTAAGTACGTTGCCGCGAAAAACCAGGTATATACAGCCGATGAGCAGCAAGACACCGACTTTTTGTTTAACGTCGAAACGATTACCGCATTTGGGCATCGCCAGGAGCTCGCCAACGTTGCCAAAGCCACGGGCGGCGTACAGGGCATGGTCTTCGGCCGGGTTGATTTCTCTGGTTCAATTGGACTAAATCGCGACACCATTAATGATGACCAAGTGATGAATGATGTCGTTACAACTGCAGAAGTTTGCAAAGCAGCTGGACTTCAACTTGTTGTTGGTGGTGGGGTATCGAAAGACTCAGTTCAGTGTTTGCGTCGAGTGCAAAAAGTATTGCTGACGCGCTTTGAAACTCGCAAGGTTGTGTTTGCCGGTGAGGCAATTCAGAGTGACGATATTGAAAATGGATTGCTTAATGCCGTGCACTTTGAGATGTTGTGGCTCATGAACAAGCGTGATTACTATGGCTCAATTGAACGCGAAGATGCAAAGCGCATCGACATGCTTGAAGCGCGCTGGAAAATTCTTAACAAGTCAAACTAAGTTGTTGCGTGCAGCATTGTGCGCTTGATCATCTCTTCAAGCGACGTCCATTCGGAAACCTGTAAGGCTTTTCTAGTACCTATATTCGCGGGTACGTACTGATGAATTGGTTCTGACGAGTCAATTGCTTTCGCAACAGTGATTTCTGGAAAGTAGTTTAAAACTTCAGCAGAAACAGCAGCCACAGTTTGAGCTAATTCCAATATGGATACTGAGTGTTCAGAACCAATATGAAACGGCCCTACATCCTGATCATTTCCCTGAGCTAGAGCGCTCCAAAGCCAGGTTGCCATGTCGGACCCATACAAGTACGAACGGCGTGCTCGACCATCGCCCTGTATGGCGAGTGGCTGTCGGTCTAAAGCATTTTGTATAAAATTACCAATCGCAAAATGGGTGTCACGTGGCAGGTATTCACCGCCAAAAGCGAATAGTCGAGCAATAATGGGCGAGCATTGCCCAATGTCTCCAGCCTCTCTGCACAATTGCTCTGCTATCTGTTTGCCTTGTGCATATGCGTTGAGTTGTCTCGCCGGTGGATTTGGCTGGACAATTCCTTCTGGAATGTGGCTCACAGTTTGAGGCTGAGTGCCATATACGGCGCCAGATGAGGTGAAGAGCAATGGTTGGTTATTGCCTGCGTACGTTAAAACAGATCTCATTGCTTCTACGTTGATTCGCAACATCTTGGCTGGATTCTCGGCATTCAATTGAGCCGATGCTGGCGTTGCAGTATGAATAATCATGTCAACATGTCCAAGATCAGGTGCGTTCGTCAAGAAATCATCCTCAACCCATGAAACATTTGGGCAACCAATTGCAATCGCATCCTGTACATGTTGAGCAGAAAGTCGTCTTGTCGGTATAACGAGCTCGATCTTGTTCTGAGAGTTCGCTTGGGCAATCTTGGCAGTCTGCAACATCCATTTTCCTACAAACCCGGTTCCGCCCGTAAGCAAAATTCTCGAACCATTAATCCGCTCAAAGGCTGTCAACAGCCTCTCAAGATGCGGAGCAGAGAAAGGGAGATGGTGAGCAGCATCCATGAGATTCAAAATCTACCCCAGTCTGCAACAGCCCCTGTCGTAGACTTAAGTTTGTCATGGCATCACCAAAGCAACGCATCGGCTATTTGGGCCCAGAGGGCACCTTTACGCAGCAGGCTCTGCGAAGCCAAGCCGATCTTGCAGGTGCAGAACACATTCCATTTCGCACGGTTGTCGATGTACTCGATGCTGTTGAAGATGGGTCTATCTCACTTGGGTTTGTGCCAATCGAAAACTCTATTGAGGGCACGGTCAACTACACCCAAGATGCACTGGTGTTCGACCACGATTTACTTATCCAACGAGAAGTTGTGCTTGATATCGAGATGTGCTTGTTGGCTAAAAAAGGTGCAACCCTTCAGCAAGTAACCAAGATTTATTCGATGCCAGTTGCAACGGCACAGTGTCATGGGTATATCCGTGAGCATGCGCCACAAGCAGAAGTATTTGTGGCCAACTCCACAGCCGAAGCAGCGCGAACCGTTAGTGAGTCTGGTGACAACACTATGGTTGCTGTTGCACCACGCAACGCTGCGTCTATTTATGGACTTGAGGTAATTGCCGAAAACATTGCGGATCAATCTGGCAACCAAACACGTTTCGTTCTTGTGGCCAAAGAAGGTATTCCTGTTCCAACAGGTCATGATCGCACAGCGCTGGTTGTCTTTCAGCGCGCTGACGAGCCTGGCAGTTTGCTTTCAATCTTGCAAGAGTTTGCTGCTCGTCGTATCAACTTGTCGCAATTGCTGTCACGGCCAACACGTAGCGGTGGGTTGGGTGATTACTGCTTCATTATGTATGCAGACGGGCACATTAAAGATGAGTTAATGGCTGATGCATTGCGAGATCTCCATGCCAAACACGGAGACGTCAAATTTATGGGTTCGTATCCTGCTTTTGGGGAGCATGCACATACGGCTCGAGAACATGCCGACACCAGATGGCGTGAAGCAGATGATTGGATCTCAGCGCTCAGAGCGCGTATTGCGCGCTAGCGTTCCTCAACGGAACGGTGGCAGAGTGGACAAACGCATCCGCCTTGAAAGCGGACGGCTCAAAAGGCCCGGGGGTTCGAATCCCTCCCGTTCCGCCAGTACACTCAATCCTCATTCGTCGGTGCTGTTCTAGGAGAGGTGCCAGAGCGGCCGAATGGGGCGCCCTGCTAAGGCGTTGTCCGGGTAAACCGGACCGTGGGTTCAAATCCCACCCTCTCCGCCATGGTTGTTCGTAACAGGTTGGTACTCCTGTGCGCTGCTGCACTTGTGTGCAGTCTTGCGTCACCACAGCAAGTTGCTGCTGCGTCGTGTGCAAAAACTTATGTCGCCAAACGTGGTGATTCGTGGTGGTCTATTGCGCAGAAATCAGGGACCACGCTGAACCGAGTGCTCAAACTCAATGGTGCAAAAACAAGCACGAAAGTTTTGATTGGCGACGAAGTGTGTGTGCCTGATCAGTCGACACCGGCCACAACAATCCCTGATATTCCCAAGTACACGCAAGCACAAGTGATTCAAATCATTCGAGATGCGTGGCCCGATGACCTTGAAGAACGTGCCCTGTTTATCGCACACCGTGAAAGCAAGTACCGACCCGGGGCGGTGAGTGGAAGCAAGTGTTGCTATGGCCTCTTCCAGATTTACTATCGCTGGCACAAGACATGGCTGCCCGAAGTTGGAGTCACGTCGGCCAATCAATTACTTGACCCTCGGCTAAATGCCGCCTCCGCCTACAAGTTGTATCAACGCAATAACGGCTGGGGTCCTTGGAAGTAGAAGAATTTGTGTAGCCGTTATCTCGATGGCAAGTAGACTGGTTACTTGTTAAGCGCTCGTAGCTCAATGGATAGAGCATCTGACTACGGATCAGAAGGTTGTCGGTTCGACTCCGGCCGAGCGCACCAATAGATGAATTACGCTGAGAGTATGCGCCGGATCTCCTATGCGTCGATCATCAGTCATTTAGTGACGGTGACCAAAAATGTTCATGGATGAAAAACGCATCACATATGCTGTGCCGTATTATTCAGGTCTTGGCTATCTACGAATGGCTCTGCAAAGTCTCATTGATCAGGAAAATCCACAATGGTTAGCAGTTGTACTCGATGATCGAGGCGGCGAAGATGCAGAGGAAACTGTTCGATCATTTAATGACGACCGAATTTCTTATGTGCGAAATGAGACGAATCTTGGTCTTGCCGGAAACTGGAATAAAGCATTAGCAACAGTTACAACAGAGTTTGTGACACTTTTCCATTCCGATGATGAACTTGAAAGCAACTACACAGATTTAATACTCGGACTAATGGATCGACACAAAGAAGCAGTAGCAGGGCATTGTCGTGCGCGTGTGATTGGCCCAGATGGGAAAGATCTTTGGTCGTTGCCGGACGAGGTGAAGAAGATAATTCGTCCTAAGGGAACCGACGATATTGTCACGCAAGGCGAGGCAGGTCTACTGTCTCTTGTAAAGGGCGCATGGATATTTTGCCCAACATTGTGTTACCGCAAGAAGCTGCTCCCATTGGGAGGTTTTAGCAGTACGTGGAAGTTTGTACTTGATGTCGATCTCACATCCAGAATCTTGTTTGATGGCGGCGTGATAGTAGGGACTCCCGCAGTGGGTTATCGCTATCGCAGACATTTGACAAATCAAACTGCATTACTCACAGAGTCAAATATCAGATTCCAAGAAGAAATTGATCATCTGAATCAAGTGTCAATGAGAAGTTCTCAGATTGGTTGGAAGCGAGTCAAACGAAACGCTGATCGCAAAGTGATAGTACGACTGCACTTGCTGTACCAGGCGTTGCGTGCAATCGTCGAACTGAAGTGGTCGCGCATCTGGCCGTTGTTGCATGGTGCAATATTTGGTCATCTGAAATCATGAACAATTCCGTCAGCCAAATAGGGACCGAGACATCGGTGCCACATTTGAAGCGAATAAATGGCCTCGATGGGCTCCGTGCATTCGCGGTGATGCTGGTATTCACCTCTCATATGTTTATGGCCGTCCCAGAGTTACTCGGACAAACTTGGTATCGGGTGTTCCCGCGAGGGGGATATCTCGGGGTGAATGGGTTTTTTGTTCTCAGTGGGTTCCTGATCACGTATCGCCTCTTGGGAACGGCACACCATGACGGACGGTTTCGTTGGCGGCAGTTCTATGTGCATAGAGCAGTGCGACTTTTCCCTGCAATGTTCTTTGTGCTGGCGGCGCATTTCGTATACGCAATGATCTTCGACTTTCCACCGCTGGGTGTTGTTGCGGATGAGTGGACAATGGTCAGGTCAACCATTTTTCAATACGCGAATTGGACAATTTATAAGCATCCACTTTTGTTAATTGACAACGTTTCACTTTGGTCTCTCTCGATTGAAGGGCAGTTCTATATTCTCTGGCCTGCCATTGCGTATGTGATTTTTCAAAAAACTAAGAAGCCGATTTTTGGACTGCTGATACTTGCAACTGGGATTATCCTCCTCGTCTTTCATCGAGCTTTCGTTTATAACGACCTCGGATGGTACGCGGCGTATTTGCGGTCAGATACCCGGTTCGAAAGTTTGCTCATCGGAGCCTTTGGGGGTTTTCTCTGGTTGAAGACGAATTACATAAAGGCGCAGTTTGTACGGGTGATGAGCATCCCCGCAACAATCTGCGTCATTTTGACGGTCTGTTACAGCAGGGCCGATGGTTCTTTTATATGGAAAGGAGGAATGACACTATTTGATGCTTCGATACTGGTGATCATCCTTGCTCTCGCCGCTGATGTTTACCCTGGCGGAAAACTGTTGACGGCGCGCCCAACTGAATGGGTGGGAAGAATTTCGTATGGATTGTATTTGTGGCAAATTCCAATTTTTCGGATTATTGACCGCCACGGATCCACATTGTCGAGTAGCACGCGATTGGTGTTGGCTGTGACTGGTGTCTTTGGTGTCAGTATTTTGTCGTGGTACGCGCTTGAGCGTCCTGTGATGAAATCGCGTTGGGCAAAACAGCTAGCGGGTAATTGAAAACTTGCGATTCTTCAGGCGAAGCGCTGGGGTCTCGATAAGCATCCATGATGCTGTCGTGAACAGTGCTGTAAGGAAGAGGGCCGTCGTTACTTTGTAGATTTCATCAATAGTGGTCATTTGCCGGTTGACGAATGCAAAAATTGGATAGTGCCACAGGTATATCCCGTACGACGTCTTGCCGATCAAAACGATAAATCGGCCCGAGAGCAGTCGGGACAAATAAAAGGTGCTTGTGGTGAGTCCAAGAATTAAACACCCAACGCTGACCGCAACAATGGTAAATCCGCCACTGAACATATAACCCGTATACGGTTGTGAAAATTCAAGATAAAGAAAAAGTACGATCACTCCAAATGCCGCAAGCATCTGCGAGAGTTTGATCGAGATGAGACGGTATCGATAAATAAATGCAGTGATACATCCAACAAGCAGCGAGTCGATTCGCGCATCAGTACGAATAAAAATGGTGAATCGTTCGTAAGGGACTTCAGTAGTTGTTGTCCAAAGGACATGACGGTGCCACATTACAAATACAATAAGGGCGGCGATAAACGAAATGTGGATGAGCGTTTTCCTGGTGAAGCGGAGCAAAATAGTCACAACGGCGGGCCAGACAATATAGAACTGTTCCTCTATTGAGAGCGACCACAAGTAGCCAAGATCTCCGTATGACTTTGGGAAATTAAAGACATATTGCCAGTTAAGGAAATAAAAGAAACTTGCCCAGATTCCTGATGAGATTGAGGAGAATGCCTGCCCCTCAAGAACTGTGACGATGCTGTACAGAACTAAAAGAAGACTGAGTGCAGGGAGCAGGCGTAGAAATCGTCGGCCGTAGAAGCGAAGCAAGTAAATCTTGGAATGCACTGCGTGCTCATTGAGCAGCAAAGACGTGATGAGGAAACCACTGAGGACGAAAAAAATGTCGACTCCGAGAAAACCACCACGAAAGAAATGATCGATGAAAGTGATTCCGGTGAGCCCTTGTGGGGCTAAAACTTCAAAATGACGAGTTAGAACGAGGATTACTGCAACACCGCGCAGACCATCCAATGATGTGATGTGGTGAAGACGCTGGATTTGCTTCTCAGTCACGACGAAAGTGACGCACGCGATCAATGAGCCGAAGCACACGATTGGCAAATGAATTGGAAATTCCGAGCCGACGTTTGGCCTTATCAAAAATGCGCAAAGTCATCTTGTCCAGATAGATCAAGATTCCTTTGGAGCCGTCGTTTGGCCGAGCACGATATTCCGTCGATCGCACATTCGGTTTGTCTTCGTATGTGAAGTAATACAGTGCCATGGACCGCCTTGCGACGCCATCAGGGCATTGCAATGGGTCGGGGTGCCCATGAAACGATGTTGCATCGGTGGCAAAAATGAGAACTCGGTTGCCGAGTGGTTGCACGACCTTTTCTGCATGCGACATCGTGGCATCCCAAAGCTCAAGCCCACCGCCATATTCAGGTAGCCAGTTTTCATTGCAATACAGCAAAAGATTTAGGCGCCGTTTCCATTGACGCTGATGTGGATGCACCGTGAAGTCGGCATGCATGTTGAGAAATCCACCACGCAACGATTGGTGCAGCCCGCCTCCCTCAAAAGTGGGATCAACCAAAAGATTGTTTATTCCCGTGAGTTCTTCGAGGAGTGAAACGAATTCAGGGGTGTTCAATTCACGAGCGATTTGCTGCAATGTTGGACCCCAAGTAGCAGGGTTGGAATTGGCAAATTTTCTTTCGTTTACGTGAAGGTATCCGGTCCATTGCTCTTTACTGACGACATCAAAGTCGGCCATTGCTTGCTGAAAAACATTTGCTGGAAGAAAGTTGTCAATGACAACGTGTTGGTAAGGATGAGCAGTTGCAAACTCTGTTTTGAGCGCTGAAAGTCGCTCGCGAACTCCTCCGATATTCAATGCGGCAAAGTTTGAAGACGTATCACTGCTCATAGTTTGAGCTCGTAGATGAATTGATAGGCGAAAAGTGGGGGGCGAAGCTTGACAAGTGCCATGTCAATGACACGAAGTGGCGCAATGATGAATTTTGGAATCTTTGTGTTTCCCCGCGAGAGAACATCAAAAGGAAATCCCGTACAGGCAACTCGTTGCACGCTGTAACCAGCAGTTTGAGCAAGTCGCTTAAAGCTTCGATGTGTGAAGAAGCGCACGTGAGTTCGATCAAGAATTCCGCGGCGATCGTAGTCAAAGAGTCCAAACATGGTTCTCACACGCGGATACCAATGACCAAAGTTTGGGATGCTGACGAGAACACTTCCCCCAGGGGCAACAACGGCACGAAGTTCGCTGAGAAGCACATCAGGTTGTCGCACATGCTCGACAACGTCTGCACACAACACAACATCAAATAGGCCAGGGATGTCTTTGGGGAGACCTTGGTCTAGGTCGGCTTGAATGAAATTGTCTAGGCGGCCCTTGACAAGTTCGTGGCACTCGACGTCGATGCCCACGACAACATGGCCAAGCGCGCGAATGCGTTCTCCTAGAGCACCATCAGAACACCCAACGTCGAGGACGTTGCAAGGAGATTTCTTGCTGAGTTGGCGAAGTAAGACCCCGTGTGAAGAATCAACGGATGTCTTTATTTCGTACGCATGATTTTGCGGGATGTATTTTCCCGAGCCGAGGCCCATTTTGTGAAGTCGATAGCGGAATGTCTCGACCATCACTTGGCGGCCATATTTGAGACCATCAACATGACAGATCTCGTCTCCGTAGTACGTAGGAATTGGAATCTCCATAATTCGAGCACCTGATGCGTGCAACTGCAAAATGATTTGCGTGTCAAAATCAAAACCATCGGAGTTGCGCTGGAGAGCAAGTTTTTGCAACGCCGACACTGAGTAAGCGCGATAACCACTGTGCCACTCAGAGAGATCAGTCCCGGCCATTGCATTTTCCCAGCGGGTCAAAATTTTATTCCCAACCAATTTGTAGAGAGGCATTCCGCCGCGCCGCGCCGCGCCTTGTTCCATCATGCGCGAACCAAAGACAGCTTCAGCCGAGCCATTGAGCAATGGAGCAACCATCTCAGGCAACAATTCGGGAGCGTATTGACCGTCTCCGTGGAGCAACACGATGACGTCAAGACCAAGTTCTTGGGCCCACGCGTATCCAGCCTTTTGATTACCGCCATATCCCAAGTTGATTGGATGTCTAAGAATGTGAAGAGGCAGATGGGTAGTTGAACGCTGGTATTCAAGTGCTGCATCGTGTGTTTGGTCGTGGCTTGCATCGTCACAGACGAGCACTGCAGAAATCTGGGGAGCAAAATCTTTGGGAATACGATCAAGCACATTGGCCAGAGTGCTCTCCGCGTTGTAGGCGACGATTAGGACTCCGATTTTTAATGATGAAATGTTGATGTTTGCTCTCATGAGTTTTTCTCTATTTTACCCAACTCGATTGATACGTCACCAAGCGGGGCATCAGATTGCAACAGAACTTTTTGAGTTTCCCATCCGAACCAAGTTGGACACGACGCTACTTGTGCACCACCAATGTGCTTTCCCTTGGCGGTGTCGAAAGCGATAGCTCGTTTTGCATCGAGGGAGACGTCGTAGAGACGGAGTTTGTTCTCGTTGAAACCACTTTTGCTACGCAGAACTATCCATGAGAAGTCTGTGAAATTTGATGGCAAATCGAGCAGAGTGAGGTACTTAGATTCGCCGCTCAAGCCGATCTGGATTTTTCCGCTTTCAGATGGAATTATTTTTGGTACAGCAAATTCTCCTGTGATTTGCCCAGCGGCGGGTGTTACGACCTTTATGTCGACTCCGTTAACACTCAAGGAAGTAACCAATGGTGTTTTGCCAGCCACTCGCGTAAGCGGAATCAATTTGTCGTCCTGCACAGCGAAAATAGCAATTTTTGAATCGGTCACATCTGGAGTGGTGAGTGGAATTTCAAACCAAAATCCAGGGGCGGGGCCAGTTACAGACACGCCTACTCCCAAATCGCTACGAGATTGAGAAGTTGTTCCGATATGAATCACCGTGTTGTTTTGGGAAACAACAATCGTGGTTGGAGTTTCGCCAAGACTCGGAGCCCAGCCCGTCAAGGCCAACACTCCGGTCACTTCCGTGCGAGCAACTGGTGTTCCTGCACTATCTGGTCGAGTTGGCATGAACTGCCCTGCATGACCCCACTCGCATGTGACGACCGATTCTGCAGTGCTTGCATCGAAGCTATTGCGCAGCATGCGTTGCGATTCGCTTGCTGAGAGGCGAACAGGCGCTGTTTGTGCAAGACCCTCACCTGGTGCGAGGTCATTGCGGATGAGCATTGTTTCACCGAGGTATTCAATCCAGGGTGAATAATTGCGCAGGATGTATTCGCTGATGTCGTAGTGGCGAACGGCGTTTTCTACTTGGTCCCATTCGTTGAGACCACCCGCAGATGCGTAGACAACAACTTCGGGGCGTTGTTGCCGCATTGAGTCAATGACCTGAGCCTGGCTTTTGGCAGTTGCACTTTGCACTGCATAACTGAATTGTGTAGTTGGAATTTGATTGAGTAAAAAGTTGTAGAGAGAAGATGAATTGCTGAAGTCATAGACACGAGCATTGTCTCCGACGTTTTCCTTGAAGAATGTTCTTAGAGCAACAACCTTGTTGACGTATGCGGAATCAGAGTAGTAACCCAATCGTGGAACAGTCGCTGGAGCATTTGCCCTAGCGTGCAGACGACTTGGGAGGGATGTAACGGTCTGATTAATCGCACTAATTAATGGTGCGCCAGGCAAAAGCAGCAGTGGACCAATGAACAGCCAAACCCACGCAGAGGCACGAATTCGGCTACCAGCATTTCGAAATGGTTGGACAAGGTCTCCGAGTAATTCTCCGCCACGTTGGACCACATAGATCAGCACGGGCATCATTGCGATGAGCGATTGGTAGACGTGTGAGTCTGGCCGTGTAGTTGTCTTGCGGAAAAAGAGAGCACCACCCAGTGCAAGCGCGACAATCGTCCAGTCTTGGTTTGAAACAGTTTTGCGTGTGCGGAAACGCCAAATGAGAAAGAAGAGGACAAAGAGAACAAGTATTGGGGTGATCACCAAGATGGCTGTGGGGGTTTGGTAATTATCCGGGTCAACATTTAACGGAACAGCAGTTTCGAGATACCAGCCCGCAGGAAATGTTCGCCACCAACTGATAAACCCCGAGAGAACACCTGCCCGATTAAGAACGATTCCGGCCGCAACTACGCCCAATACTCCGCATGATGCGAGACGCAATGTGAGTGATCGCAGCGACCATGGTTTGGTGCCTTCACGCCAGTCGTAGAGATCGATTGCGACCGCCACAAGGCCAACGGCAATGAGATAGACGATCATTTCTGACGCCAAAACAGTTGAGGCGATGAGCGAGGCAGCCAGTACTAACGCGCTTACCCAACTGCGTTTTGTGAAAAACCACAAGATCGGAATACCTAGGAGTGCGAGAGGAATAAAACGAAAGATAAAAAGTGTTGGATCGCCCCGTAAAACGTCGGCAAAACTCCATAGGAACTTTTGTGGGAAGAAGAAAAGTAGAGCGACAAAACCTAAAAAGGCAGCATTCTTTTTTGCGAAAACTGCCGAACAAAGATAGAGCGAGACGATGAGCATTGGAATAAAGATGAGTTCTGTTCCAGCGATGAGTCCCCAAAACGACGTGCCGAAGAGTTCGAAACTTATTCTCGGCACTATTACTGCTGGAAGCAATCCGACGTTAAAGAAAAAATCCTTCCATGGCAATTGTCCACTTTGCCAACGAAGGGCACCCGTAAGGCTTTCACCATGATGGAAAACATCGAGCTCTACTACGTCTCCCGGAGCCTGACTTGTAAAGAGAAAAAGCAGAACCGGAACTGTCAAAAATGTAATTCGAGCGCGTTCTAAAGCGGCGATGGCCGCTGGTTGTTTACGAATGAATTGGCGAATATCAAAAGCGATTAACAAAGCTGTAGGGATGAGAACCATATACAGCGGGAGCCAAGCAAGGGATCGAGTTATGTTTTCACTCGCAACAAAAACGGTAGTTTTGTGTGAGACGTACCACAATGCTGGGAGTGACAGCCATGTTGCAATGATGGTGAGGGTTGACCTAATTGCTCGTGCAGCACCAGGTGTGTCAGTCGTACCCGAGAGTCGCACCACAATCCGCTCGATAGCCCACGGTGCAAGACCTCCAATAAGCGACCCCACTATAAGGATGAGCCATATATGTTCTGATGTAACTGGACGACCAACAATGAAGGCAACCAATAATGTGAGGGCAACAATCGCCGAGCGAAGGATGCCAAGAACAGGTTGTGCCGAAGTGTGCGCTTGATCTGAATAGGTACGCCAGATTTGCAGATTTTGTGTGTCGCTTTCATGCCCCACAAGAGGTTTGAGGAATTTCAAGCGTGGGGCTACACGTGGGATGAGTACATAGGTACCAAGAGCCACGCCGGGCAAGATGGTGGACCAGATGACAAACACCCACCACAAGTGATTGGGATCAAAGTTGGAGACGAGTGCATAACCCATGCGGTCTGTTTGGGGTGGCGAAAAAACAGGCAACAAAAGCGAGCATGTGATTGCTGCACTAGAGCCAACAACAACGGATACCAAAAAGCGCACCGTGTAGCGAAATGCCATGGCAAGAATTTGCCCAATGTTCATAGAACCCCCTGAATACAGGCTAGTTCAGTGAAGGGGAAATACTGATGTGAACCCACTCGTTGTATGTGAACCAACGACCAAAAAATGCAGGGAAAGGGAAAGATTCACGCGAGAACTCGTTGCATTGAACAGAGGTGACAAGTTGTGCAAGGGAATCAAGATCGAAATATGTGACGTGTGTTGAATCGGATGCAAAACCACGCTTTTGAGGGCAGATGATGATGAGTTTTCCGGATGGCGAGAGGTATTGAACGTACATGTGCAGTAGAGCGCGAGCATCGGCAAGAGTGAGGTGCTCAACCACATGAGAGAACAGAATTGCATCAAACTTTTTATGTGCAATGTTGGGCAGCGCCAAGAACTCATCTGGAGTGTAGGCAGTAAAGCCACGCTCTCTACAAACTTTGATGCTCATTGCATTATGGTCAACACCTATTGCACGGGAACCAAGAAAGTTGAGGTTGCGGCCAATGCCACAACCGACTTCAAGAACGTTTCCTTTGGCGATTCGCCGGATCTTCCAGCGATATGGTTGCCCACCAACTAGCCGTGAAATAAAGCGACTCGAAAGAGCGGTCAGCCTATTTGTGTATGCCTCTGACTGCGTGGATGAATTCTCTATGCTCATCCGACGAGAATTGCGTAGGTGCAAATGATCCATGCGCTGCCACCAATTAAACCGAGCAGAGCATCGCCAACACGCCCTTTGCTTTGCGATGCGATTGCAATGACATAAATCGGCAGAAGGCATACCGCATACCGACCTTCTGCACCGATGAGGATTCCGGCAGACATTGCTGTTCCGAGAACAAACATTGGTGCACCAACAAAACCGGCAAGACCAGCAAAGAGGCTCAAAGAGGCAATGTCGTTGCCTTTTTGCACACGCAGTGCGCTCATAATGATGGCACCGATAAGTAATGGGAATACAAGCGATCGCATCAGTGAAACGTATTGATTGAAAAACCTTGCACTATCAAAACTTCGGCCGGGTGGAAACCATGTGAGCAAAACTTCTGGATTGAGGAGATGCTTCAGCGGAGGCAGGCCATTGAATTTCAACATCATGTTTTGCGGAACGATGTCTGGGCTAATTGTGGCCCGCATTCTGTCGGAAAATATCCAAGCTCCAGATGTCAGTGCACCAGCAGAAAACATGAGTACGGGGGCTTTAATCAGTGATGCAAATTTTTGATCACTGCGCTTTTGTAAAAGTGCGTCAACAACCAACCACGCCACTACCGCTAGAAGCATTACAAGATTCGTCAATTTTGTGAGACCAACAAGTCCTCCAACAATGATTAGCCAAC
This sequence comes from Ilumatobacteraceae bacterium, assembly GCA_044361815.1. Lineage (GTDB taxonomy): Bacteria > Actinomycetota > Acidimicrobiia > Acidimicrobiales > Ilumatobacteraceae > UBA3006. The sequence continues at coordinate 106,284 of JBIKID010000001.1, forward strand.
GAGTGCTGAGCAGGCCTTGCTTCCAGCGAATTGCCGCAAGCAGAGCACCACCGCCCGCCAACATGGCAAATGAATCAGGAGTCACAATTGATGCAGAGTGCAGTGCGCCTGGCAGGGTGATCAGAAGTCCGAGCCCCGCGAGTAACGGAAACGATCGCACGCCGAGTTGTCGACCAGCAGCGAAAGTTGCAACGAAACCAAATCCGAAGAGCAATGCGCTCACGAGACGAACACCGTCAATTGCGCCATCAAGAATTCCTAAACCGCGCAGTATGCGACCAGAGATGCCAGAGAGGATGTAATACGTTGGTGGATGCGGTGAGGCTGTCTGCCAGCCATCATCGCGAAACGCTGCTGGCTTAAAGCTGATGGAATCACATGGGGGGTCTAGCCATTGGTAGTCAATGCCGCGACAAGCTTCTTCACGCATCGCATCTTGGCCAAGTTTGTCGCCAAGTTTTGGAACTTGTCCTCTAGTGATCTGCAGTGCATAGTCAAGATGTCGAAGTTCGTCGATTGGTGAAAACTGGCGGTACTGAACGATGTGAATGAAAGCAGGGATAAAGGCAAGAAGAAATGCAATGAGGTAGGGAGCCAAAGTCTTCGGTACAAAATAACGCCGCAATGACATCGCCACAGGCTAATCCACTCTGGCCGAGCGCACTAGCCGTTCAAGTTTTTGCTCAGCATGCTGACCCGGTAGTTCTGTTGTGGTGAGTGCTGGCCAACTTCGGTAAAGCCAATGCGGTGGTGAAAGCGCAGTGAGCCAGGGTTTGGTGGCTCGAGGTTGACTTCGCAGCACAACAAAGAGTGTTGCGCTGAAGCAATCATTTGCTGTTCAACCGATTGATAGAGAAGTACACCAAGCCCGAGATTTTGGTAAGTGGGATCAATCGCGATGCGATCGAGGTAGACAAAGCTCTCAAAACGATCGGCGAACCATCGATGATTGGCGCCAGCATCAGGAGCATCTGGCGCAAACGTGATGCAGAAAGCGCAAACCTTGCCTTGTTCATTTTCGATCGCTAGTGCATGTAAGCAATTTTTGATGTCGGTTTCAAGTTCGGACAATGTGAGTTCGCTCACGCCAGGCGTGTTGGCATTATTGATCTCGAGCACCCGCGCCACATCGGTAATTTCAATGTTTCGCACGATTGGTTGAAAGTTGCTCATAGCGGTGCTCTAGCCTGACAGTATGCATCCACAAACGCCAAACGGATTTGAAACAGCGATCTTTGGAATGGGCTGCTTTTGGGGTGCAGAGCGCCTCTTGTGGCAACTCGAAGGCGTGCAGTCAACTGCAGTTGGCTATGCCGGTGGCCATACCGCAAACCCAACATATAAAGACATCTGCTACCTAGATACTGGGCACGCCGAGTTGGTGCAGGTGGTGTTTGATCCTTCCCAAATTTCGTATCAGATGTTGTTGAAAACATTTTGGGAGTCGCACAACCCGACTCAGGGCATGCGCCAAGGAAACGATGTTGGATCGCAGTACCGAAGCATGATCATGTACACAAACGAGACTCAGCGCGTTGAGGCACTTGCGAGCAAAGAATTGTATGCATCGCAATTAGGTGCTGCTGGCTATCCAGCAATTACAACCGAGATCATTGCAGCAACCGAATTTTTTATGGCCGAGGAATATCACCAAAGGTATTTGGAGAAAAATCCAAACGGTTATTGCGGCATTGGTGGCACGGGTGTGTCGTGCCCTATTGCTTCCATCCGCGCTTAAGGATCTCTTCTCGATCAGCGTCGAGTGGTCGACCTTCCCAGCCGAGCACACCGGGAGTTTTTGAGAGAGCAGCAATAAGACCTTGCATTGGCGTTGACTCAACAACAGGGATCATGTGTCTGGCTGCATAATGCTCATCGGTTGCAATGTCGGCCATGTCGAAGACAGGGCCTACAGCAGCTTCTGCAGCAGCGAGTGTTGCAACAACTTCATCTCGCGTGCGAGCCGCACACCAGTCGATCATTAACTGCTCAAGCAGTTCACGGTTATTCATGCGCCCAGTGAATGTTGAAAATCTCGAATCATCACCAACACCCAAAACTTCCATCACGCGAGCAGCAACTGAATCACTTGATGCCGAAACACCAACCCACTTTGTGTCACTGCACTGATACACGCCGCGGGGCACCGAATATGGCAAGCCAGAACCAAGCCGAGGTTGCAACTCGCCACTCAATTTGTAGAGCGAGATGACTGGGCCCATCAGCTGAAACACCGTGGTGAGCAAATTGACATCGACCACTTGGCCAACACCAGAATGCAATGCAACCATGGCCGCAAACGCTGCAGTGATGCCCGTTGCTTCATCGGTGAGCGCAATTGCGGGCAACATAGGTGGACCATCTGGGTCGCCACTCACTGCTGCAAGACCGGCCATCGACTCGGCGATTGATGCAAAGCCAGGCCGTGATGCGTAGGGGCCATCTTGACCAAAGCCAGAGACTCGAACGATGACAAGTTTTGGGTTGCGCTCAAGCAACATCTCTGGAGAAAGATCGAGACGCTCGAGTGTGCCTGGGCGGAAGTTTTCAACAAGCACATGTGCTTCATCGACAAGACGCAAGAAAATCTCGCGATCATCCTCGGCTTTGAGATCAAGTGCGATGTTGCGTTTGTTGCGATTGACGAGTTTCCACCACAAGCCTTCACCGTCGCGTGGGTCGCGCCATGCCATGCCACGTAATGAATCACCAGTGTCTGGTCGCTCTACCTTGATGACGTCTGCACCAAAGTCGGCGAGGTATCGAGCACAGTTTGGCCCGGCCAACACTGTCGAGATATCAACTACTCGAATGTCTGAAAGTGGTGGATTCAAAAACTAGAACCCAGGGCGTGATCGACGGGTCACCGTCGAGTCACTCCACCAACGACCACTAAAACGCCAGGAGGTATTAGGTGTTTCACGCGTTGCAGCAGGTTGTACTTTTGGCCACAATGCTTCTAATGCAGTGGCAATTGCGATTGCTTCTTGTTCGGAAGGCTGCGGCGAGACACTGTGTTGCATGATTTCCTAGAGCGGCATGTTGCCGTGTTTGCGGCGTGGCAACTCTTCGCGCTTCGATTGCAGCATCGACAGACCTGCGATCAACTTGATTCGTGTGTCTGCTGGATCAATGACGTCGTCGATGTAGCCGCGCTCTGCTGCTGCATACGGGTTGGAATACTTTTCGGTGTATTCCTGCACGAGTTCGGCACGACGAGTTACGGGATCGGCTGCGTTTTGCAACTCGCGTCGATACACGATCTCGACTGCACCTTGTGGGCCCATCACTGCCAACTCTGCAGTTGGCCATGCGTATGCCAAGTCGGCGCCGATTGACTTCGAGTTCATGACCACGTATGCACCGCCATAGGCCTTGCGTGTGATGACCTGAATGCGCGGAACAGTTGACTCGCAATATGCATAGAGCAACTTGGCGCCGTGGCGAATAATGCCGCCGTACTCTTGGTCGACACCTGGGAGGAAACCAGGTACGTCAACAAACGTGATTATTGGAATATTGAATGCATCGCACGTGCGCACGAAGCGCGCAGCCTTTTCGCTCGACTCGATGTCGAGCACGCCGGCCAAGATCATTGGCTGGTTGCCAACAATGCCCACCGATTGACCATTGAGTCGCGAGAAACCACACACGATGCTCTTTGCCCAATGTGGAAAGTATTCAAAAAATTCGCCATCGTCCATCACTTCGGTGATGACCTTCTTCATGTCATATGGCTGGTTGGCCGACGGAGGAAGAATGGTGCGCAACGATTCACACAAACGTGTTGGGTCATCGGTGATCTCGCCAACAGGCGGCTCGGTGATGTTGTTTTGTGGCAAGAAACTGAGCAAGAAGCGCACATCTTGTAAGCAAGACTGCTCGTCGGCGCTCACAAACGTGGCAACACCACTCTTGGATGCGTGACTCATTGCGCCGCCGAGTTCTTCAAGCGTGACATCTTCTCCTGTAACAGTCTTGACAACATCTGGGCCCGTAATAAACATGTGGCTTGTCTCGCGCACCATGAAAATGAAGTCGGTCATGGCAGGCGAGTACACAGCACCACCAGCGCATGGTCCGAGAATCACTGAGATTTGCGGGATGACACCACTTGCTTGCACGTTGCGATGAAATATGCCGCCGTAACTTGCGAGCGACACAACGCCTTCTTGAATTCGTGCACCAGCACCGTCATTGAGACCAATCAATGGCGCGCCAACCTTGAGCGCCAAGTCCATCAACTTGTGAATCTTCTCGGCAAACACTTCGCCCAACGCACCACCAAACACAGTGAAGTCTTGGCTGAATACAAAAACCTTGCGACCGTCAATGGTGCCCCAACCCGTGATTACACCGTCGGTATATGGGTGCTCTTCGAGCCCAGCCGAGTGAGCGCGATGGCGAGCCAACAAATCAAGTTCATGAAAACTGTCTGGGTCGAGCAAGATGGCCAAGCGTTCGCGCGCGAGCAACTTGCCTTTTTCGTGTTGGCGCTCGACTGAGCGGGGTGATCCGGCGTTGTATGCCTGATCTTTGCGGGCCTGCAGGTCTTGCAGTTTGGCGTCCATCGAGTTGTTACTCACCACGACAAGAATAGCGACCGATTAACCGCCAGCGAGAGTAGTTGCAGGGGCTATTTCGGGAGCAAGCGTGGTCGTTGATGCCACTGTGGATTCGGTGATGTTGATCGTTGTGGCAAGAGGAATCAATTCGCCCGTTGTGGTTGCGCCAGTGATCTCAATCGACCACACGCCAGCAACTGGCAATGTAAATGAACCATCGCCCATCACGATTGCAGCACCCCTGCGCTTCAGGGGAACATTGATGGCGATACCTGCATAACCAATCTCGGATGGAATGAGCTTGACAACAAAGTTGTTGATGCGCGATGGCTCGAGCAACTCGATGCGCATTGCATTGACACCGGTGGTGCTTGGTGTGAGCGAGATGATGACGTGGAAGCGATCATTTTTGAGCTCTTCGCGAAATGCGTATGGCACCGTTGGCTGCGCACCCGATGCACGCGCCTGCGTTGGTTGCATTGGCACCATCCATGAAGTTAAACCGAGCACGAGAATGCCAACTAGAAGTTCGGTTGATACTGCACGCCTGAGCCGCCAAGCCATCTTGCCCGTCAATTCAGTTTCTTTGGAAAGTCGCGTGACAGTGAAATTTTTGAACATCAAACTGATCCAGGCCATTGCCGCAACGACGACGAGTTTGAGCAAGTTGAGTCGGCCATGACCAGTGGAAAAAATATTGAAACTGTCGAGTAGATACACCTGCATCACACCTGTACCAATTGAGACGAGGATGAGGATTGTGGAGATGCGCGTAAATCCACGAACAGCGTTCAACAAATCTGCTTCGCCTGGAGCATTGAGAACCGCGCGCGAAAGCAACAGCAACCCACCAAGCCACATACCGATTGCAAGCACATGGGCAATGCCAAATATGTATGTGAAGATCGCGACATTTTGACCGATTCGCGTGAATGCAAAGGTTGCCATCAACACCGTAATAAGAGTGATGGCAGGAACTTGGGTGGCAGGCTCGAACACTCGCGCTGGTTGAAAGGTGACCCAGAACGAACCGACAACGAGGGCAAAGCGCAGCAGCAAGATCAAACCTGCTGCATCATTGAGTACACCAAACCAACTAAACGGATTGAGTGAACTAACAAACGTGTTGTCAGAGTTGCGCATTGCAGTGATTGCGACGATGAGATAGGTCGTAACTACAGCGAGTAGCCACGTGATGCGGAAGAAACGCAAGCACACGCCGTAGTCGATGCCTTCCGGCCATGCGAGCGTGACAGTGAGCAATCCACCAAAGATTGCAGCAACTAAAAGATATTCAAAAATACGAAGCAGCCCAAGCAAACCGCCAACTCGTGGCCCACCGCCTGTCGATTCCACTACTACTTCGCCAATAACAGCCGGCATCGTGGTGTCGGTTGGAGTGCCATCGGTAAGCGGAACTGTCGTTTCGGAAACAATCTGCGAAGTAAATGGAATCGAACCTTGCGAGCCATCAGCAAGTTTCCAACTGATCAAACATTCTCCGGCAGTAAATGCACTTGTTACCGCCACCGAGACAGTCTTGCTATCGGCGCCAAGTTGTGGCAGACCAATACCTATCGGCTCGCTGCCACATACAACAGTCAGACCCATATTGCCGAGGTCGGTGATTGCATCGCGAAAGACCATTTGAATTTGTGGGGGCTGTACTTGCACAATTTGATTACGCACTGGATTGGATGAAGTGATTTCATTTGTGCCGGCCACGCCACTTGCCATTGCCCCGACCGTGCCAAAACCACCAATATTTGTGCCACCCATATATATGAATGCAGCAATGGCGAACCCAATAATCGAAGCCAATCGTCTGGCGGCAAAACGTGGTGGTTGCGGTGAAGTCATCATTGATCCCATACAACGGTAGCCAAAAGGTTTCAGGGGTGTGGCACCGTCTAGGTAGGCTCGCAGGCGATGGCTGTTCAATCGTTATATCGCCGCTACAGGCCCCGTCGCTTTGACGAACTGAAGGGCCAAGAGCATGTGGTTCGTGCGCTGCAAAATGCCGTCATAAACCATCGTGAAGGTCAGGCATATTTGTTTTCTGGGCCACGAGGCACAGGCAAAACCTCGACTGCGCGCATTTTGGCGAAGGTGCTCAACTGCGAAGAACCCGAAAACGGAGAACCGTGCGGCATCTGCAACTCGTGCGGGGCAATTGATAGCGGCAACAGTTACGACGTTCTCGAACTTGATGCCGCAAGCAACAACGGTGTCGAGAACATGCGCGACCTGATTGAGCGTTCGTCCCTCGGTAACCCTGGTCGTCACCGTGTGTTTATTTTGGACGAAGTGCACATGCTCTCGAAGCCGGCTGAGGCTGCGCTGCTCAAGACGCTCGAAGAACCACCGCCACATGTGGTGTTTGTGCTGGCCACAACTGATCCACAAAAAGTAAGCGAGACAATTCGCAGCCGCACCCAACACTTGCAGTTTCATTTGTTGCCGATGCAAGACCTCGACGAGCACGTGCGATGGGTAATCAAAGATTCCAATCTCAAAGTAAGCGAAGCGGCAATTGCACAGGTGCTTACACAGGGTGGTGGATCTGCACGCGACACGTTGTCGGCACTCGAGCTTGTGGCTGCTGGTGGCGGCGAAGCAGATGAGCAACTTTCGCCTGACGAATTTGTAGAAGCAATTATTGACAGAGACCCAGGTCGTGCACTTGGTGCAACTGCAGCCGCGATTCAACGCGGAGCCGACCCACGCATGTTGGCCGAAGAAATTGTGCGTCAACTGCGCGAATGTTTCTTGTCGCTCATGGCCCCCGACTTGGTGCAGTTGCCAGAGCAACGCAAAATTCAGATTGCCGATCAGGCACGTCGCATGGGTGCAAGCGTCGTGGTGCGAGCTATTGAAGTGCTTGGTGAAATTTTGATCGAGATGCGTCACGCCCCAGATGCACGACTGCTGATTGAAGTTGCACTCGTCAAACTCACCAGTGTCAACAACGCCAACGACAACTCGTCTCTAATTGCACGCATCGAACGCCTTGAAGCCGGCATCACTCGCGACGCAAGCGCACCAATCGTGCGTCCTGCGCCGATCAACGCTGCAACGGGCAAAGTGCAACTAGGTGGCAAAGCAACTGTTGCGGTTGCTGCACCAAGTGTTGGGCCACTCTCTGACGAACAACTCGTGGCTCAATGGACCGATGTCGTATCTGGTTTTAAGGCGCTAGCAAGAGCAGTGTTTAGCGCAGTGAGCGCCGTGAGTTGTGTTGATGGTGTGCTGACAGTGAGTGCGCCGAATGATGCCCACCAACGCAAGGCCCAAGAACACGTAGTTGCTGTTGAGGCCCAACTTTCTTCAATTACTGGACGCAAGATCACTATTGCATTCAATGCTCCAACCGCCAAACCAAGTGCAGCCACACCTGCCCGCACAAAGACTCCTGTTGCAACCGATGAACAAATTGCCGAAGCAGTGTTTGAAGACGTAGATCCTTCGCAGTTAACGAGCGCGCCAACAACCAAGTCAACAACGACCACATCGGTTGAAGAACAACTTGCAAAGGCGTTTCCTGGTTCAAAATTGGTTGAGAAGCCAAAGAAAAAGTAGAACTTTGCCTAGATTGATTTCTCACGCGTTATGAACTCTGCTTACACACCCCCAATGCAAGCGTTGATCGACGCACTCGGGCGCCTTCCTGGAGTTGGTCCAAAGAGTGCGCAACGTATTGCCTTTCATTTGCTCAAGAGCGACTCCGCCGATGTTGAGCGGCTTGCACATTCGATCACTGAAGCAAAAGCGCTCGTGCGTTTTTGTGATCGCTGTTTTAATTTTTCGGACGGTGCGATTTGCCGCATCTGTGACGATGATCGTCGCGACGGCTCAATGCTCTGCGTTGTTGAAGAATCACGAGACATCATCGCGATCGAAAAGACCGGCGAGTTTCGAGGCCGCTACCACGTGTTGTTGGGCGCCATGAACCCGCTTGAGGGCATTGGCCCCGAACAACTCAAGATCCGTGAATTATTGGCGCGTCTCGATTCTGAAGGTGTGAAAGAAGTGATTTTGTGCACCAACCCAAACACTGAAGGCGATGTGACGGCCATGTATTTGGCACGGCTATTGAAACCGCTTGGTTTGCGGATTACGCGCATCGCAAGTGGTTTGCCTGTTGGTGGAGACTTGGAATACGCAGACGAACTGACTCTTGGTCGTGCTCTTGAGGGCCGACGCGAAATGCCGGGCTGAGTAGTTCTACAGATTGTTCAGTTTTTTGCGGGGTAACGACGCCACGAAAATGGCGCGTTGATAACAATTGCGAGCAACACCAGCAGCAATGCATTCAACAACACTGGTCGCCAAATAAATGTGTAGCCAAGTTCGGTAACCGCTTCGCCACCAATCACTGCTGTTAACGCAGTGCCACCGCTTGGTGGATGCATATAACCAAATCGAACCATCAAGCCAGCATGTACGCCGACTGCGATACCGACAGCAAGTGCCGTGTTGTCGATGAGCTGCGCTGACAGAACGCCTAAAAACGCGGCAACGCAATGGGCAAGAATCAGTGGAGCTGGTTGCGCCGCTGGGGCAGTTGGCATCGTAAACAGAATGACTGCTGATGCGCCCATTGACAGTGCAAGTATTGGCGCGACACTGTCAAGCAATGTTTCGCTCACCAGCCAGGTAATCGCCATGGCCAGTGCTGCACCGACTGTGCCAATCAACGCGTCTTTGTTGTTTGCTTTCGGCGCCGGGAAAAGTTTCACTAGATGGTGCGAACTACGAGGGCATCACCTTGTCCGCCGCCGCCACACAATGCTGCGGCACCCATGCCACCACCGCGGCGCTTGAGTTCGTGCAACAAAGTAAGTGCCAAGCGATTGCCGCTCATGCCGATTGGGTGACCGAGAGCAATTGCTCCACCGTTGACGTTGACAATGTCATCAGAGATGCCGAGTTCGCGCATAGATGCGATACCGACTGCAGCAAAGGCTTCGTTGATTTCGAACAAGTCAACGTCTGAAACCTTTTTGCCAGCGCGCTCGAGTGCACGCAAGATGCTGCGACTTGGTTGGTGCAACAACGATGCGTTGTCTGGGCCTGCAACCATTCCGTACGAAACGAACTCGCCGAGTGGCTTGATGCCACGCTTTTCGGCTGCGCGCTTCGACATCATCACAATGGCAGAACCTGCGTCGCTGATTTGGCTTGCATTGCCAGCCGTAATCGTGCCGGCTTTGTCAAACGCTGGCTTGAGTGATGCGAGCGACTCCATGGTTGTTGATGCGCGCACACCTTCGTCGGTGTCGACGATGAGCGCATCACCTTTGCGTTGTGGAATTGATACTGGAACAATTTCGTCAACAAACTTGCCGGCAGCGATAGCCGCAGCAGCACGCTGGTTGCTCTTCATTGCCAAATCGTCTTGCACTTCACGACTGATGTTGCCTTCGGTGTAACGATCGGTGCCAAGACCCATGAGGCAAGCATCGAATGCACACCACAAACCATCTTTTTGAATTGCGTCAAGCAACGACACATCACCGAATCGGAAACCAGAACGTGCACCCATCGCAAGGTAAGGAGCATTGGTCATGCTCTCCATGCCGCCTGCGATCACGATGTCGGCTTCACCACTTGCAATCATTTGATCGGCCATATAAATGGAGTTGAGACCCGACAAACACACTTTGTTGATGCTGATGCTTGGCACGCTCATTGGAATGCCAGCCTTTGCAGCAGCCTGGCGTGACGGCACCTGACCCTGACCAGCCATGAGTACTTGACCCATGATCACATGTTCGACTTCGTGCGGTTGTACCCCTGCACGTTGCAAGGCTGCAGCAATTGCAAACCCTCCAAGTTCTGCGGCACTAAAAGAGGCAAGCGCGCCACTCATCTTTCCGATGGGTGTACGGGCTCCGGCGATGATGTATGAACCTGGCATGGGTATCAGCGTAGGGGTTTTTGGTCTGTATTCTGAATTAATGAAAAACATCCTTGAAGCGATCGAAAATGGGGCTGACTCGGCCACATTCGCAGCATTAGAAATTCCTGCCACATACCGCGCCGCAGTTGTGCGCAAGAGTGATCAAGAGATATTCGCGGGTGTTGAATCTGCCAAGAAAGATCCACGCAAGAGCGTGCACATTCAAGAAGTTGCTACTCCAGAGATTGCCCCTGACGAGGTGCTCATTGCGGTAATGGCAAGCAGCATCAACTTCAACACAGTGTGGACAAGTATTTTTGAACCGATCTCTACTTTTGGTGCACTTGAGCGACTAGCGCGCGAAAGTTCATGGGCAAAGCGTCACGATCTTGATTATCACGTAATGGGCAGTGATGCTTCTGGTGTTGTATTGCGAGTTGGTTCAGCAGTGCGCAACTGGAAGCCAGGCGACAAAATCACGGTGCATTGCAATCACGTTGATGATCAAGACCCGTCTTCACACAACGACTCAATGCTCGGAAGCAACCAGCGGATTTGGGGATATGAAACAAACTTTGGTGGTCTTGCAGACTTGTCGGTAGTGAAGGCCAACCAATTGATGCCAAAGCCAGCGCACCTCACGTGGGAAGAAGCAGCAGTGAATGCGTTGTGCAACTCGACGAGTTATCGCATGCTCGTGTCTAAGAACGGCGCCAACATGAAACAAGGCGATGTCGTTCTGATCTGGGGCGCATCGGGAGGCATTGGCGCATACGCATTGCAATATGTGCTCAACGGCGGCGGTATTCCCGTTGGCGTTGTGAGCTCGCCAGAAAAAGCACAAGTGTTGCGCGAGATGGGTTGCGAAGCAGTAATTGATCGCAAAGCGGCGAACTACAAGTTTTGGAATGACGACAACACTCACAACGAAAAAGAGTGGCGACGTTTTGGTGGCGACATCCGTGCGCTCGTTGGCGAAGATCCGGACATTGTGTTTGAACACCCAGGCCGCTCGACGTTTGCTGCATCAATGTATGTCGTGAAAAAAGGTGGCACCGTTGCAACGTGTGCAGCAACCAGCGGTTACATGATGGAATTCGACAATCGTTTTTTCTGGATGCGACTCAAGAAACTGATTGGCAGTCACTTTGCCAACTATCGCGAGGCATGGGAGGCAAACCGTCTGATCCAAAAGGGGATGATTCATCCTGTGATGTCACAAGTATTTGCACTCGAGCAAACTGGCGAAGCCGCTTATCAAGTACACAACAACATGCATGAAGGCAAAATTGGTGTGTTGTGCCTTGCACCACGCGAAGGCATGGGCATTGATGATCCGAAGTTGCGTGCCAAGGTTGGCGAAGAAAACATCAATCGTTTCCGGAGGAAATAGTGATACTCACCGAAATTGATCACGTTGCTATTGCAGTGCACGACCTGGAGGCTGCAATTAGTTATTACCAGCGCGCTTTTGGTGCCACCGTCGATCATCGCGAAGTGGTCGAGTCTGACGGTGTGGAAGAAGCATTGTTGAAAGTTGCCGAGAGCTACATTCAGTTGCTCACACCAACACGGCCAGATTCGCCAGTTGCAAAAGCGCTTGAAAAGCGTGGTGAAGGCTTGCACCACATTGGTTACCGCGTTGCCAATTGCGCAGATGCGTTGGCACAAATGATTGCGGCTGGTGCGACGCCACTCGATAAAGCACCACGCCCCGGAAGCCGCGGCACCACAGTTGCGTTCATTCATCCAAAGGGAAGCTTCGGCACACTGATCGAACTCGTTCAGGAATAGCTGTGTCATCTGCGGGTGTAGAACTCGCGACCATAGTAAGTGCACTCGTCGGCGCAGTTGTTGCGATGCGTCGCAGTCGGCGGGCGCAACGAACAATTACAAGACTGGATGCACTTGCATTACGTAGGCCAATCAATAGTGCACCGCTTGCAGTTCTCGGTGCCCTACTTGGTGCACTCACGTATCGACAGTTTGGTTTTTCGCTTGAGATGGTTGCATTCGGTCTGATGATTGCGATGTGCATTGAACAATCAATTATTGATTTCGTCACTCATCGGTTGCCGCGCGGAGTTACTTTTCGGGCCGCAATTGTTGGTGTCCCACTGCTCGCTCTGGCAGCGATCAACATTGATGACAACGGCCGCATACTTGTCATGTTCGCAAGCTTCATCGTCACACTTGCACTCTTTGCATTGTTCACTGCCGTCAGCAAAGGTGGAGTTGGTGGTGGAGATGTGCGCCTAGCCCCAGTGCTCGCGATGTTTCTTGGTTGGCTCGGTGCGTCACACGTATATATAGGTCTTGGTATCGGGTTCATTATTGGCGGCATTGCGGCAGCGGGCATGCTCGTGACTCGTCGTGCATCTGCATCGACTCGCATTGCCTTCGGCCCATTTCTGTGCATCGGCGCCGTTATCGCATTGTTTGTCCAGTAGGTTTTTGCTATGCAAGTACATCTCGTTGACGGCACCTATGAGCTGTATCGACAACATTTTGGTCAAGCCACTCGCCATTCTGATCCACCACCGTTTGCCGGCACCATCGGCGTACTCACATCAACGATTCAATTGTTGCAAGACGGCGCCACACACATCGGCGTAGCAACAGACCACGTGATCGAAAGCTTTCGCAACGATCTGTATGACGGCTATAAGACGAGCGAAGGAATGGAACCTGTATTGCTCGAACAGATTCCCATTCTTGAAGACGCGCTTCGTGCCATGGGTGTAACGGTGTGGGCAATGGAAAAGTATGAGGCCGATGATGCACTTGCATCTGCTGCTGCGGTGGCATGCGAAGACCGCACGGTGCACAAAGTGCTCATCCTTACTCCCGACAAAGACTTGGGTCAGTGCGTGCAAGGTAAGCGAGTTGTGCAATTTGATCGCCGCAACAACATCATGATTAACGAAGCCGCCGTCATCGAGAAATTTGGCGTAGGACCAAGTTCCATTGCCGACTACTTGGGTTTGGTTGGAGACTCCGCCGACGGTTTTCCGGGACTACAAGGTTGGGGTGCAAAGAGCGCATCAACCGTGTTGGCCAAGTATCAGTTAATAGACAACATCCCGGACGATCACAATCAATGGGTTGCAGATGGTGTTGCTGTTCGCGGAGCCGAAAAACTTGCAACCACACTTCGCGGCAATCGCAAAGACGCTGCGTTGTTCAAACAACTTGCGACCCTAATCACTGATGTCCCGGTTGGCGATGTGGGCGATTGGTTGTGGAGTGGCCCAACAGATCGCTTCGAGTCGGTTGCCAACCAACTTGGCGCACCGCACCTTATTGAACGCCTTTCACGTTTAAAAAAGTAGTATTGGCATATGAGCCAGCAAACCATACATGGCATTGAAATCGGACTTGTCGCAATTGTTTTCGCGTTCTCCATTTTGTATCTTGCACGGCGACAGAGAATTTCTTTTCGTTACACGATGGGTTGGCTTGCTCTTTGCGTAATTAGTGCGTTTACAGGACTGTTGATTCCAGCGATAAAACCACTTGCAACAAAATTGCAGCTTGATGCATTTACTCTTATTGGTTCAGGTGCGATAGTTATTCTTTTGGCTCTTTGTATTCAACTTTCAATCAGCATTTCTGGTTTGCAAAGGCAAATGCAGAAACTCAATGAAGACATTGCATTACACAAGAACGCAGTAGAAGGCCCCAATGCTGCAAGTAAGTGATGTCCTTGTAGTTATTCCGGCGTTCAACGAATCTAAAACAATTGGTCAAGTTGTAGATCAAGTCGCTGCTTTCGGTTTTCGGACACTTGTCGTGAATGATGGAAGCATTGATGAGACCGCAGCCGTTGCGAGCAAACACGGTGCTCATGTGGTTTCGCTTCCCCTGAATTCGGGTGTGGGTGGTGCCCTGCGCTGTGGTTTTCGCTACGCAGTCGAGAATGGTTTCAGCGCTGTCATTCAGTGCGATGCAGACGGGCAGCACATTGCTTCTCACCTGGTTGATTTAATGAATGCCACAAATCAATCAGGTGCCCACATGGTGATTGGAAGTCGGTTTGGGTCCGATAGCACCACTCATCATCCAAGTTTGCTGAGACGATTTGCAATGCGAATACTTTCAAAAGTTGCACAGCATGCAACGAAGAATGAAATTACAGATTCAACATCAGGGTTCCGAGTGATTCGCCAACCACTACTTGGCGAACTTGCTTTGAATCTGCCCGCGTATTATCTCGGCGACACATTTGAAGCTGTGGTTGTTGCTGGGCGAGCTGGCTATCACATCGAAGAAATTGGTGTCGCGATGGCGCCTCGTTTGCACGGCACATCGTCGTCGGGGAATATGCGTTCGATTTTGCTGATCGGGAAAGTGCTGACCACAGTGCTACTCGGGATCCACTTTCGCCTCCGTCGACTGAAGTGACGGCCAGGTGGTCTGCGGCACTCAAACGTTTCCGATGAAGGCTGCTGTCTTCCGACTCTGACCTGATTCTCGGGCGTCCGTTGCACAGGACCCGACCGTCACCTCACTCGACGGAGACGTGACGTAACGATATCGCTGAACAACCCTTGATTTATCGGCGATAACCTTCACTCGTAATACAAGGAGGGGTGCGAGAGCGGCCGAATCGGCACGCTTGGAAAGCGTGTGAGGCGCAAGTCTCCGTGGGTTCGAATCCCACCTCCTCCGCCATGAGTATCAGTGACGAACAGGCCATGCAGGTTGCTTTGCAACAAGCGCAATTGGCGAGCAGTTCTGGCGATGTGCCAGTCGGTGCTGTTGTTGTGCACAACGGCCAGATCATTGCGGCTCGTCACAACGAACGCGAAGCAACGGGTGACCCCACTGCACACGCAGAGATTCTTGCATTGCGCGATGCAGCCACTGCACTTGGTCGCTGGCGACTGAACGATTGCACACTTCTTGTCACGCTGGAACCCTGCGTGATGTGTGCTGGTGCGATCATCAATGCAAGAGTCGAAACATTGGTCTATGCCACTGCCGATCTCAAAGGTGGGGCAACAGCAAGTTTGTATAACGTGTGCAGTGATCCACGCCTTAATCACAACCCAATTGTGAAGCATGGTGTGTGTGCGCATGAGGCAACGGTGTTGTTGAAAGAGTTTTTCGCTCAAAAGCGCACCTCCGACTAACGCCGATAGCCTTCCAAAACGGAAGGGTGCCAGAGCGGACGAATGGAACGGTCTCGAACACCGTCGTGGGTTTAGGCCCACCGTGGGTTCAAATCCCACCCCTTCCGCCATATTTCTTTGTTACAGGTTGTTGGTGGGTCATACCTCTGACACTCTTAGTGGGTGCTACAAGTCCAAGGTCTCTCCGTTGAAATTGGCGGACGCATGGTTGTGGAGGAAGCATCCTTCACCGTGATGCCGCGAGACAAAGCGGGATTGGTCGGACGTAACGGCGCCGGAAAAACCACACTTTTTAAAGTGCTCGGTGGTGCAGTAGAGCCGCATGCGGGCAAGGTGTTGCGCAAGGGTGGCTTTGGATATTTGCCGCAAGACCCAAAAATTCCTGGCTCGCGCGAATCGCATACCGCTATCTCACATGTTTTGTCTGGTCGCAACATTGACGAAGACTTGGTGCGCATCGAAAAATTGCGTTTGACAATGGAAGAGTCGCCGACGCCACAGAACATTGCAAAGTTTTCTAAAGCAGAAGATGAGTTTTCATCCAAGGGCGGTTACGCAGCCGAGAGCGAGGCGCGCTCAATCGCTGCTGGTCTTGGATTAAAGCCCGACCGACTGAACGCGTCAATTGGTGTTTTGTCGGGTGGTGAGCGCAGGCGAGTGGAGCTTGCACGAATTTTGTTTGCGGGCAGTGACACATTGTTGCTTGATGAGCCAACCAACCACTTGGATATTGATGCAAAGACTTGGCTGTTGGGTTTTTTGCGCGAGTATCGCGGGGCACTGTTAGTGATTAGTCACGACTTGGAGTTGTTGGACGAAGCAATCACGCGCGTATTGCATCTTGATAGACCGCAAGAAGAATCTGTTGGATCAATTGTCGAATACCGCGGCACGTACACCCAGTATTTGTCATCGCGTGCTGCCGATGAAGCACGACGCGCCAAGAAAGCATCAATGCAAGAAAAAGAAATGGCGCGCTTGCAAGGCGTAGTTGACCGTTTTGGTGCAAAGGCCTCGAAGGCCGCAATGGCACACAGCATCGAAAAGCGCATTGCTCGTATTGAAGACACCAAAGTTGAAGGCCCCACAAAAGATAAGAAACTGAAGGTGCGTTTTCCTGAACCACCAGCTGCAGGACAGACAGTGATCACCGCAACTGGATTGCGAAAGACTTTCGGTGGGCCAGACATTTTTCACGACGTCAGTTTTGACTTGGGTCGCGGTGAGCGACTGTTGGTGCTTGGTCTTAACGGTGCTGGAAAAACAACGCTATTACGGATGCTTGCAGGCGAAAGCAAGTCTGACGGTGGGGAAGTTGAGTTTGGGTATCAAGTAACAACTGGATACTTTGCCCAAGAGCACGACAATCTCGACCCTGAAGCATCACTGATTGATCACATGCGCAGACATGCACCTGTGCGCCTTGGCCTTACCGAAACAGACTTGCGCGGCATGCTTGGAATGTTTGGTTTGTCGGGCACAAAAGTATTTCAAGAGTCAGCCACGTTGTCTGGTGGAGAGAAAACCAAACTTGCACTCGCCATGTTGATGGTAGGACGCAACAACTTGCTGTTTCTCGATGAACCAACGAACAACCTGGATCCACCGAGTCGTCAAGCAGTTGCCGATGCGTTGTCGGCATGGAAGGGTGCGATCATTTTGGTCAGCCACGACACCGAATTTGTTGAGCAACTTGCACCAACAAAGGTTTTGTTAATGCCCGATGGGCAAGTGGACTACTTCAGTAACGAGTGGCTCGACTTAGTGAGCCTTGCGTAGTCGTATCTCGATTTAGCTCTTGCAGGTAGTTTCACTCACAGGCACGGTCAGATCGATGAGATATGAATCAACTGCAGTATTGATGCATTCATTGGCACCATATCCAGTGTGTTGATTTGCCTCGACAATCAACAGGACACCTTGTTCGAGTGCCGCAGCCATTTTGCGCGTTGATGCAAGCGGTGTTGCCGGATCGCCTGTTGTGCCAATGACAACAATTGGGCCAGCACCCTTACCGGTGACATCAATCTTTATTGCAGGCTCAACTGGCCACAGCGCACACGAATATCCATATCCAAAGTTGGCTCCAAGACGTGGGGCTGCAGCAACAAAATCTGGCACCGCGTCTTCAACTTCCTTGATGCTTGTTGAGCCCGGATCATCAAGGCACGAGATAGCGAGGAATGCTTCGAGCTCGTTGCCGTAACTGCCGTCTTCTTGGCGCTGATAGTAATCGTCATACAACTTGAGTAATCCAGATCCGTCACCTTGTTGTGCATCGGCCAATGCTTGTTCGAGTTGCGACCAGTAGGAGTCGGAATACATGGCCTGAGAAACTGCAGTAAAAGCGACGCCTTGAGTAACTGGTGTGCGGTCGGCGCTCACCACAAGTGGTTTGGCATCGAGTGCGAGAAGCAGTGAATCGAACGCAGCCTCTGCTTTGCCACCGTTGTAAAACGCGCACGCATTGTTTTTGCTGCATGTTGCGAGAAACGTCGTGAGCTGACCTTCGAAGCCACCGGCCTGTGCCATGCCTTCTTGGGAAGATGTGGCCTGAGGATCAACTGCGCCGTCAAAAACCGCCGCACGCACGGTTTGCGGAAACATGGTTGCCCACGTAGCGCCAAGTTCTGACCCATAGGAAAAGCCGAAATAGGAAATCTTGTCTTCGCCCAACGCTTGACGGATGCTGTTCATGTCGGTTGCGCTTGCTTGCGTAGATATATAGGGGAGAATCTCGCCCGAGTTGGCCATGCACTCGTCGTTGAATGCTTGCGAAGCATCGATGAGCGCTTGTTTTTCTTCGGGTGAGTCTGGGGGTGAGTCAATGCCAAAGTATTCGTCGTAGTCATCAACGCAATCAATTGCAGGCGTGCTCTTGCCCGTTCCTCGCGGGTCCCACGCGATGATGTCGAAATGGTCGGTGATGTCGCTGCTGAAATAGTACGAAGCATCGTCGGCGAGTGAACTACCACCAAAACCTGGTCCACCAGGGTTAACCATCATTGAACCAATGCGAAGTGTTGGGTTTGCGGCGGGAAGCAGTTTGACGTACAACGTGAATGTGCCCGCTGACGGATTGTTGTAATCGAAAGGTACTTGGAGTGTGCTGCACTGCACCGTTGTTGTTGACGCTGAGTCATCGCAGGCTTTCCAGTTGAAGCCCGTCGGCACATATGGGCCGGTGCTGATTGTTGTTGCAGGGTTTGACGAGCCATTTGAGCCACAGCCCACAAGCACGAGAAATGCTGCCACCACCGCACCGCGGGCAAACTTCTGTAACACCCGTGTCTGAGATTTCATCGCTTCAGCCTAGAAGGAGACTTGTCACGCGCACGAGTGAACTTGCGACATTGCCTTAGCCTGACATCATGCGAATGGGCCCACACCACCTCATACCTGGCGATAAGTCGGCGATTGAGGGTACGAAAGTCAACCGATCATCCATGCGCCGAGTCGTGGTGTTTGCTCGCCCATATTCAAGCTCGATTATTGGATTTCTCATTTCGATCCTTGTTTCAGCAGCGATTGCGCTCGTTCCCCCGCTGCTGTTTCGCAACATTGTTGATACCGCTATTCCGGCTGGGGACAAGCGTCGAATTGTTATTCTCACGATTGTTTTGGTCGTCGTTGCAATGGGTGACGCAATTTTGTCAATCGTGCAGCGGTGGTACTCGTCGCGCATCGGTGAAGGCCTGATCTATGACCTGCGAGTTGCATTGTTTGACAAAGTGCAACACATGCCGATCGCATTTTTTACGCGCACACAAACCGGCGCGCTCATTAGTCGACTCAACAACGACGTTGTTGGTGCACAAACTGCTGTCACCGGCACACTCGGCAGCGTTGTGTCAAACGTGGTGGTGTTGGTAACAACGCTTGGCGCGATGCTCGTGCTCGAGTGGCGACTCACCGTGCTGTCGCTCGTGGTGTTGCCCGTGTTCATTATCCCCGCTCGTCGTGTTGGTGTGCGACTGCAAGACATCTCGCGCGAACAAATGGGACTCAATGCATCAATGAACACGCAGATGACCGAGCGCTTTAATGTCGCCGGCGCAATGCTTGTCAAATTGTTTGGTCGACACCGTGAAGAAGTTGATGCCTTTAGTGGCCGCGCATCGCGAGTGCGCGACATTGGTATTACTGGTGCCATGTATGGTCGCGTGTTTTTTGTGGCGCTCGGATTGGTTGGTGCGCTCGGTGCAGTTGCCATCTATGGCGTAGGGGCATTTATGGTGATCTCTGGTGGGATCACTATCGGCACACTTGTTGCTATGGCTGCATTTGTGCAGCGCATTTATCAGCCACTCACCGGCCTCACCAATGCTCGACTTGAAGTGATGACTGCACTTGTAAGTTTTGAACGCGTATTTGAAGTGCTTGACGCGCCTGTCTCAATTGTTGATCGCGTCGGCGCTGTTGACATTGTCAAACCGATTGGCAATATCGAGTTTGATCACGTGGCTTTTCGATACCCACCAGGCGCAAGCGTGTCGATTGCCTCGCTTGAGTTGGCTGGCGTGATGCAGGGAGCAGACCCGGACACAGACGTCTTAGTAGACGTTTCGCTGCGAATTGATGCTGGCTCGACGGTGGCCATCGTGGGAACAAGTGGTGCGGGCAAGACCACACTTGCCATGTTGATTGCGCGCATGTACGACGTGACGAGCGGATCTGTGCGTCTGGACGGCAATGATGTGCGCGACCTGACGGGCGTATCGCTGCGCTCGGCTATTGGTGTGGTGTCTCAAGACCCACACATGTTTCACGAAACAATCAAGTCAAACCTGTTGTATGCACGACCAAATGCAACGAATGACGAGATGATCAACGCGTGTAAGCAGGCACAAATCCATGATGTCATTGCGTCACTCCCCGATGGTTTTGACACCGTGGTTGGTGAGCGCGGCTATCGCCTGTCGGGTGGAGAAAAACAGCGCTTGGCCATTGCTCGCCTGCTGCTGAAAGACCCAGCCGTGATGATCCTTGACGAAGCAACGAGCCATCTCGACAACGAAAGTGAAGTGTTGGTGCAACAAGCACTCGAGGCCGCGATGCATAACCGCACTTCAATTGTGATCGCACACAGACTCTCGACTATTCGTGATGCCGATCGCATCGTGGTGCTCGACCAAGGTCGCGTCACCGAGCAAGGTACGCACGATGATCTCATGGCGCTCAATGGGTTTTATGCATCGCAGGTGAGGGCGGGAGGCAACTTTGCTGCCTGAAGAAGATCCAACGCTTTCCGTCAGCCAATTCATTGACGTTGTTAATGGCGTATTGAAAGACGCCTTTGGTGCAGGCGTGTGGGTGCAGGGAGAGATTGAAGGTTTCAACGGGCGTGGCAAACACACCTATTTCAACATCGTCGAGCGCACTGGCGACAAGAAGGCCTCGCTCAATGTGGCGGTGTGGGAGTTCAGTCTGAAGAAAATGAAACCGCTGCTCGATCAGCATCGCTTGACTCTTGCCGATGGCATCAAGGTGCGGTTGTTTGGAGTTGGCGATATCTACCCCGATCGCGGCTCATTTAGTTTTAAAGCGTCCAATATCGACCCACGCTTTACGCTCGGCGACTTGGCCGGTCAGCGCGACGAGATCGTGCAACGCCTCAAGAAGAACGACCTCTATGACGCCAACCGACGGGTTGCATTGCCTGTTGTGCCACTGCGCATTGCATTGATCACCAGCGTTGGGAGTGCCGCACATGCCGACACATTGCACGAACTTGAAAATTCGGGAATCGGATTTGAGATATTTGTGCATGATGTGCGAGTGCAAGGCGATGCCGCGGTGCCAACGATTGTCGATGCCCTTGCACGCATGGGCCGTCGCGACGACATTGACATTGTGATGTTGGTGCGCGGTGGTGGATCAAAAGTTGATTTATTGGCGTTTGACTCTGAAGAGATCTCGACAGCCATTGGCAAGTGTGCCAAACCGGTGTTTACGGGCATTGGTCACGAAGTTGACTTCAGCATTGCCGACGAAGTTGCGTATCGCGCATTTAAAACACCAACCGCATGTGCCGCAGGCGTGGTGCAAGTTGTAACGGAATTTGTGCAGGCAACAGAACAGGCATGGGCCGACATTGCGAGCAACGCCAGCGAACTTCTGCAATCTGCAGAGCACAACCTGAGCGAGACCGCCATCGGTGTGAAGAATTTGGTGACCACAGCACTCACCCGTTCGTTGAGCAATCTGGACGTGAAAGCAGACCGAGTGCGGCGCCGACCCTCGGAAGTGCTTGGCATTGCAACCATGACAGTGAAGGCGATTGCCGACAGAGTGCGACTACTTGACCCAGTCAATACCATGGCCCGTGGGTGGTCAATTACCCGCAATGACAAGGGTGAAGTGGTGCGCAGTGTGAAGTCATTGAAAGTTGGGCAACAGCTTGTCACATCATTTGCTGACGGGTCTGCAGTAAGCGCTATCGAATCGATTGAGAAAGAAGGAAAATAGTGGCATCATCAAAAAAGTCTGCATCTAGTGCATCGAAAGAAAGCACGCTCGACGCAAATACTGGATATGCAGAAGCGATTGAAGAACTTGAATCAATCTTGGCCGAACTCGAGAGCGATGATGTAGATGTGGATGAGCTTGCCGAACATGTGCAACGCGCATCGCAACTGATTGAGTTGTGTCGTGACCGAATTGGCAAAGCAAAACTGCGTATTGAAGAAGTCGTCTCGCAACTTGAAGCCGATTAATTAGCGCTCCACCGCCATGATTGCACCCAAAGCCCCACAGTCACTTGCGCACATTGCGGCGCGAGTTGATGTTCGGCTGCGCACATTGCTCGACTTCGAACATGCGCGTTGGACTGAGATTGACAAAGACCTTGGTCCCCCACTTGTTGAGATCAGCCGGCTTGTGCTGACTGGCGGCAAGAGATTGCGCCCAGCATTTTGCACATGGGGTTTTGTGGGTGCTGGTGGCGATGCAACTGATCAACGCGTTGTCGATGCGGGCGCCGCACTCGAGCTACTGCACGCATGTGCGTTGTTTCATGACGATGTAATGGACGGCT
Organism: Ilumatobacteraceae bacterium; assembly: GCA_044361815.1. Lineage (GTDB taxonomy): Bacteria > Actinomycetota > Acidimicrobiia > Acidimicrobiales > Ilumatobacteraceae > UBA3006. Next base: position 128,922 of record JBIKID010000001.1, read on the forward strand.
CTGCAACACGACGCGGAGAGCCAACAACCCATGCCAAATTTACGGGTCAGCACGCATCCAACAAATGGGCGGGCGAGTCGCGACGTTTTGGTGAAGGAGTTGCCATCTTGGTTGGCGACTTGGTGCATGTGTATGCCGACCAGTTGTTGCAAGGCGAGCCACATGCTGCGTGGAAGGTGTGGAATGAAATGCGTATTGAACTAAATGTTGGCCAATACCTCGACATGCTTGGGTCGGCAACAAGCGAGCGAAGCCGCGAAAAAGCAGAGCGCGTGTGCAGATATAAGAGCGCGAAGTACACGATTGAACGACCGCTTCATCTTGGTGCTGTGCTTGCAGACCCCGATCGGGCAACTGAACTCATGGCAGCATTTTCTGCATACGGACTCCCCCTCGGCGACGCGTTTCAAATGCGCGATGATGTGCTTGGTGCATTTGGTGATACTGCAACAACGGGCAAGCCAGTTGGCGACGATTTGCGCGAAGGCAAACCAACGCCACTGATGGCCATTGCCACCGAACATGCCAATGCGTCTCAGTTGCAGGTGCTACAACTTGTCGGTCATGCGCAACTTACTGATGCTCAAGTGGCAGATGTGCAACGAGTGATTCGTGAGACCGGTGCCCTTGACCAACTTGAGGCTGAGATTTCGAATAAAACCGATGAGGCAATTGCGGTGATTGAACAGGCCCCAATAACCGATGTGGCTCGCGACGAATTAATAGCCCTCGCCTCGTATGTTTCGTGGCGCTCGGTTTGATCAAAAACTGGTGAGTGACAGATAGCGTTTGAGACATGACCGTTACCGTACGAATCCCCACCACCCTGCGTCCGCTTTCCGGCGGAGTATCAACTGTTCAAGTAGAAGGCGCAACACTCGCCGATGTTCTTAAAGGTTTGAACGACGCTCACCCAGGTTTTGCAGAACGTTTGTTTGATGCAACTGGCAACTTGCACAAGTTTGTCAACGTGTTTGTTGCAGATGACGATGTTCGTTACATGGACGGCTTGAACACACAGGTGCCTGCTGGTTCAACAGTCTCGATTATCCCTGCCGTTGCTGGCGGCTGAACTACGTCGCTGAACTACTTCGCTGAAATAATCAGCAGTGCTGCTTAGGCAGCAATGAGTTCGGGTGCACGATCGGCGATTGTTGAAACCGATGCGTGTTTGCGCCACACAATCATGTTGCGGCTGTGAGTTGTAATCCAGAAGATGCTCATCACGATGAAACCAGGTTTGTTAAACACAATTGCGTAGGCGAGCCACGGTGCCGAGCCAGTGAGCACCATGCCCCAGCCCCACCATTTGCGGGCGCCAACGAGCCACATGCCTGTGATGCCGACAAACTCGAATCCGAGCAGCACCCATGTCCACGTTGCTTCGTTATGCATGGCTTCAGTATCGCGCGTGATAAGCAACCGAAACCGTTGATCTTGTGGCACAATGGGGCATATGGCAACGGAAATCACGGCGATAGACAAGATTGACAGAGAAATCCTCGGTATTCTCCAAACTGACGGCAGAATCTCATGGCAGATGCTTGGCGACAGTGTGCATCTCTCCCCCAATGCCGTGGCCGAACGGGTTCGCCGGCTCACGAAAGCCGGTGTGATCAAGGGTTTCAGGGTCGAAATCAACCAGGCAGCCTTGGGTCGCACGCTTGAAGCCGTCATCGACGCCCGAATGGCCCATACCCAAGGGTTTGACGACGCCCTGATGAAGCGCGATGACGTGCTGTGGGCTGCCCACGTAACTGGCGAATCTGACGTGACCCTGGCAGTGGCCTGCGACGGCACAGCAGGCCTGGACGCATTCTTGCGCTGGCTGCAGCGTGAAGGCGCTACCGAAACCCGCACAGACGTGGTGCTGAACAAGATTCGTTAGTCACACGAGCCACCTGTGGGCGGCTTCCCCGTTTGACTTAGCAGTCTCGGCGGTAGAGTGCTAACGCTTATCCACATAGGTTTTTCGGAAGGAAATGATATGTCCAAGATCATCGCATTTGATGAAGTAGCTCGCCGAGGTCTCGAAAACGGGATGAACAAACTGGCTGATGCTGTTCGAGTCACCCTCGGACCAAAAGGTCGCAACGTGGTGCTCGACAAAAAGTGGGGCGCTCCAACGATCACCAATGACGGTGTTTCGATCGCCAAAGAAATCGACCTCGAAGACCCATACGAGCGCATTGGCGCCGAACTGGTCAAAGAAGTTGCCAAGAAGACTGACGACGTAGCCGGCGACGGAACCACCACGGCAACCGTGTTGGCCTGGAGCATGGTGCACGAAGGCCTGCGCAACGTGGCTGCGGGTGCAAACCCAATGAGCCTCAAGCGCGGCATCGAAGCGGCAGTTGAGGCTGCAGTTGCAAGCATTCGCTCGCTCGCAAAAGAAGTTGATTCAAAGTCGCAGATCGCGCAAGTTGCTTCAATTTCGGCTGCTGACGAAGAAATCGGCAAGATGATTTCTGAAGCAATTGACAAGGTTGGCAAAGACGGTGTTATCACTGTTGAAGAGAGCCAGACATTTGGCATGGAGATGGATCTCGTCGAGGGAATGCGTTTCGACAAGGGCTACATTTCGCCGTATTTCGTTACCGACGCAGACCGCATGGAAGCCGTCATTGACGATGCATACATTTTGCTCGTCGGTGGCAAGATCACTGCAGTGCGCGACTTGGTTCCTGTGCTTGAAAAAGTGATGCAGGGTGGTCAGCAACTTGTGATCATCGCCGAAGACGTTGAGGGCGAAGCGCTCGCAACACTCGTTGTCAACAAGATCCGCGGCACGTTCAAGAGCGTGTCAGTCAAGGCTCCTGGTTTTGGCGATCGCCGCAAAGCAATGTTGCAAGACATCGCGATTCTTACTGGTGGACAAGTTATTTCGGAAGAAGTTGGTCTCAAGCTTGAGAACACAACACTCGACCTGTTGGGCCGTGCAAAGAAGATCGTTGTTACGAAAGACGAAACAACAATCATCGAAGGTGCCGGTTCGGATGCAGACATCAAGGGCCGCATCTCACAGATCAAAGCCGAGATCGAAAACACCGACAGCGACTACGACCGTGAGAAGTTGCAAGAGCGCCTCGCAAAGTTGTCGGGTGGAGTAGCAGTTCTCAAGGTTGGCGCTGCAACCGAAGTTGAACTCAAAGAGAAAAAGCACCGCATCGAAGACGCAGTGAGCACCACCAAAGCCGCTATTGAAGAAGGCGTTGTGCCTGGCGGCGGCGTGGCGTTGTTGCGTTCACAAGCAGCAGTGCTCAAAGTTGCCGACTCGCTCAAGGGTGACGAAGCAACTGGTGCACGTTTGGTTGCAAAATCGCTCGAAGCACCGCTCAAGCAGATTGCTGAAAACGCAGGCATGGAAGGCGGCGTTGTCGTTGACAAAGTGCGCAACATGAAGGGCAACGAAGGTCTGAACGCCGCAACAGGCGAGTACGAAGACTTGGTCAAGTTGGGCGTCATTGACGCAGCCAAAGTGACACGCTCTGCATTGCAAAACGCAGCATCAATTGCAGCCTTGTTCCTTACAACTGAAGTTGTAATTGCTGACAAGCCAGAAGATTCTGCACCAATGCCAGGCGGAGGCATGGAGGACTACTAGTCCCCACGTCAACAGCTCGGCACACATTAATTCGTCCATGATTGCGCTCGTCACCGTTCAGTTGGCGCGCGGGCTCGATCACGACCTCGAAATCCTTACCGAATCGCTCGATGCGATCAACGAGCCATGGCAAATTGTTGATTGGGATGACCCGTCAGTTGACTGGTCGACGTTTTCCATCGTGGTATTGCGCAGCACATGGGATTACTACAAGCGACTTGATGAGTTCACGCGCTGGATTGATACCACGGCGCAAGTAACACGGTTGTACAACTCTGCCGAGATCGTGCATTGGAATTTGGATAAGCAGTACTTGACTCAACTGATTGCTGCGGGCATACCCGTGATGTCAACGACGTTCATCAACTCAAGCAGCGACATTGATGAAGCACAATTACAACACGACATCATCATTAAGCCAACGGTGAGCGCAGGTTCAAACAACACCGCGCGCCATCGCAGTCAACCTGTTGATGCTCGTCAGCACGTCGAAAAGATTCTTGCGTCAGGAACCTCGGTGTTGCTGCAGCCATACCAACCGAGTATCGATGTCAATGGTGAGACATCGCTTGTGTATCTGGGTGGCAGCTTTAGCCACGCATTTCGTAAGGGCCCCATCTTTCGCGGTACCGAGCAAGTGCACAACGGCGCGTTCATAGACGAAGAAATATCCGCGCGCGTTGCGAGCCAAGCCGAATTAACGTTGGGCAATCAAGTGTTGGCCCTTCTCGCACAACGATTCACCGATTCGCCACTGTATGCACGCATCGACATGGTCACGAATGCCAGTGATGTGCCAGAAATCATGGAGATCGAATTAACCGAACCTTCGCTCTATTTGCATCTCGATGCTGACGCCCCTTTGCGCGCAGCAAATGTGCTCGCCAGCGCAGCCGCTGCGGCGCGCAAGTAACCTTGCTTCTATGAGTGAACCAATGTCCCCATCGGTCGGTATGGCCGTTATCCACCTGTTTGGCCACCCAGCAGCAGACTTTGACGGCGAAGCAGTTATTGCCGCAGTGAAGAATGCTCAAAGCCAGGGTGTGCAAGTTGTTTCGGTATCGATGCTTGGTCACAAGAGTGACTTGGCGTTCATGGCGGTTTCGTCCGACATGCGCGAGCTGCGTTCTTTCCAAACTGCATTGCAGCACGCAGGTGTGTTTATCGGTGACAGTTATGTGTCGCTCACTGAAGTGAGTGAGTACGCAGCCAATGTTCCTGAAGAGATGCGTAACGCACGTCTGTATCCACAACTTCCACCTGCCGGCAAAAACGCATGGTGTTTCTACCCAATGTCTAAAAAGCGTGACCCAGAGTGCAACTGGTTTACGTTGCCATTCGAGAAGCGCAGCGAATTGATGATGGAACATGGCAAGAGTGGCCGCACATTTGCGGGACGCATCTTGCAGCTAGTGACTGCTTCTGCAGGCTTCGATGATTTTGAGTGGGGAGTGACGCTGTTTGGCGTGCACGCTGACGACTTGAAAGATGTTGTGTACACAATGCGTTTTGACGAAGCGTCAGCAAAATATGCCGACTTCGGTTCGTTCTACGTAGGAATTGTTACGCCAGTAGAAGAACTGGTTGAACTCGTCTAACTAGTTTTCACTCGCCGCTTATCTTCTCAGCGAGTTATTTTCCGTCGCCCTGATCGCGAAGGAATTGTTCAACTTCGTCCATCAGTGTTGTGGCATCTGCAGCGTCATCACCAGTGTCGTGAGCGAAATCAAATTGCAATTGACCATCGTCAACTTCATCATCAAGACTCATGCCGTTGTCGGTCATGGTCTCGAGCCGCTCAACATACGCAGCCAAGTCTTCATCGTCACTCACGAGTGAGTTGATCTGCTCTTCGTAGTTTTCAATCAAATTCATGATCGACGCAACTGGTGCTGGAGTGCCTATGATCTCGCACGAACGACGCATCAACGACAACGAAGCTTTTGGTGATGGCACCTGAGATGCATAGGCGGGGACTGCGGCCCACAATGCGGCTGATGGAAGCGCGAGTGTGTTGCACACATCGTGAAGAATGCCGATGATGCCTGTTGGTCCTTCGTAGCGTGAGCGCTGCAAGTCAAAGCGTTCGATCAGGTCGTTGTCGTTGGCAGTACCGATGATCTGCACTGGGCGACTGTGGGGTACGTCTGCGAGTAGTGCTCCGAGGGTGAGCATCATGGACGCACCGAAGTGATCGGCTACACCAAGAATCTGCTCGGAAAACGAACGCCACTTCATGCTTGGTTCTGGACCGAGCACCAAGATCACGTCGCCACCTGCTCCGGCCATGTGCCACATGCCGACTGTTGGCCACACGATGTTGCGAGCGCCACCTTCTTTGAGGCGCACATGCGGACGGACCGTTGCAAAGTCTGTGTACTCTTCCGGATCGATCTCGGCGAGTGGTTGAGCTTTCCAGCCCTCGATGAGATTGCGCACTGCGTTTGAGGCAGCGTCTGCAGCATCATTCCACCCTGTAAAAGCGGTGACAATGACGGGTCGCTTGAGTGACGGCTTGGACAACCAGCGAACGTGATCCATCGTCGACATCTTGAGCGAAACGCTACCCCGAATGCGAGCCAGAGACACCCAAATCTGGGCTTCTGGAAGCCTGGGTAGCCCAAACCAAAGGTGCCCCATATGGCAAGGTAGAGGGCATGCCAGTGACAGTCGAAATAGCCAAAGTTATAGACGACGAAGTTGTTGCGGCCTTTAACACGCTCATTCCTCAATTATCGTCGTCGAACCCGCCGCCAAGCCGAGAGCAATTGCAAAAAATTGTCTCCAGCGATGCAACGCTTTTGCTCATCGCAAAACTTGATGGTCGCATAGTTGGGTCACTCACGCTTGCCTTATTCCAGATCCCGACCGGATTGCGTGCGTGGATAGAAGACGTGGTGGTGGACGGTTCTGCGCGTGGCTCGGGCGTTGGCGAAGCACTCAATACGTTTGCAATTAATGAGTCACGACAACGTGGAGCAACAACCATTGATTTAACTTCGCGTCCGTCTCGAGAAGCGGCAAACCGTTTGTATCAGCGCCTGGGTTTCGTGCAACGCGACACCAACGTGTATCGCTTTACCCTTTAGACCACACTCACTTTTGTATGTCAGACAGTGTGGCGGGCGTGACAATTTGCAAAGTGGTCATTGACCAAACCGAGTGACTGCATCGCTGCATACATCGTTGTTGGGCCAACAAACTTAAAGCCACGCTTGAGCAACTCTTTTGACAGAGCATGTGATTCGGGTGTCGAAGCGGGCAAGTCTCCAAATGTTTTAGGGGCTCTGCCCGGCTTGATGGGGGCGAACGACCAGATCAGTTTGGATAGCGAGCCAACTTGGTCTTGCACCTTGAGAGTTGCTTTGGCATTACCAATCGTCGCTTCAATTTTTGCTCGGTTGCGCACGATGCCTTCGTTGTTCATGAGGCGTTCGATGTTCTTGTCATTGAACCTTGCAACTTTGATTGGGTCGAAGTCTTTGAACGCGGTACGAAATGATTCGCGCTTGCGCAGGATCGTGATCCATGACAAACCGGCCTGAAAACCTTCGAGGCACAATTTTTCGTAGAGCTTGTTGTCATCTACAACTGGGCGACCCCATTCGTTGTCGTGGTAGTCGATGTATATCGGATCGGAGGCGCACCAGAAACAGCGCTTGAGGCCATCTTCGCCTTTGAAAGTGGGGGAAGGTTTAACAGTTGTCATGTTGTCGAATTGCTTTGTAGGTGTAGGCATACTCGCGATGTGTGCGCGAGATAGTCGATTAGTGCGCTACATCCCATAAATGATGGATTGGGTCGTGCAGTAGATAGCGGCCGAAGGTGTCGATGGTAAAGGCTGCACCGTCGCTGCGCAGGCCTTTACGGTGCCATTCGGCGTCGGCAACCGAGTCAAAGCGGTCGGCCAACTGGTCGCCTGCAAACACAATTTCGCGCCGCACGACAACAGGGTCTTGCAAGTCATAGCGGTCATCGACGGCAGTTTTATCTTGGTCCCAGTTGGCAAAAGTGGGCGCATCGAGCGTGAGCATCATGACAAGGCGTTTGTCGAAAAGCCGAAAGACGTCGCGCACATGGCAGCCGTATTCGAGAGCCGACCAGATGTTGGGTCGGGGGCGAATCACACACTGTGGGTGCACAAGCACTGCATCCCATTGCGAAGCGATCTCACGAATAGTTACACCAATGTCGCGCGGAATTACTCGCGAAGCGTCGTAAGCACAGTCGGGGCATGCTTGATCAAGCACCCACGTCCAGTCTTTGTTGTCAGGCTCGATCGACATCGTGCAGACAATACTGCAATTATTTTTTTATGCTGAGTTGGGCAAGATCGAGTGCTTCGGACAGCGTTGATGCTGTTTGCACGGTAAGCCCAGCGGGAGCCTTGTTGGCGGCGCCAGATTGGCTGTGAGTGGGCACGATGGCTCGTGTGAAGCCAAGGCGCGCAGCCTCGGTGAGCCTGCGCGACATGTGGCCAACGTGGCGGATCTCGCCACCAAGACCAATTTCGCCGCATACAACCAAGTCGCTTGGCGCAGGCTTGTTGGTGACAGCAGAGACAAGCGCAATGCACAGACCCAAGTCGCTACCGGGTTCGCTCAGACGCACACCACCAACAACCGAAGCAAACACTTCGTGTTGCGAAAGACTGATACCGGCTCGGCGTTCGAGTACTGCAAGCAGCATGGCAAGGCGTCCTGGGTCGAGGCCCTGTGCGCTGCGCCGTGGCGGCACGTTGCCACTCATTGCATTAGTGAGCGCTTGCACTTCTACGAGTAGTGGTCGCTGACCTTCGAGTGTTGGCACAACGACCGAGCCCGGTGTGCCAGGGCGACGATCGGCCAAAAACATTTGACTCGCATCGGGCACACCAACAAGACCGAGTTCGGTCATCTCAAATAATCCGAGTTCGTTGGTAGAACCAAAACGATGTTTGACCGCGCGCAAAATGCGCAGTGCGTGATGTCGTTCGCCTTCAAATGAAAGCACGGTGTCGACAACATGCTCGAGCACGCGTGGCCCTGCGAGCCCGCCGTCTTTAGTGACATGGCCAACCAAGATTGTGGGAATGTTGCGGCGCTTTGCTTCTTGCACAAGACGGTGTGCACAGCCGCGCACCTGCACAACAGAGCCTGGTGCCGAACCTAGCGCTGGGTCGGCAACTGCTTGGATGCTGTCGATTACTAGTAACTCGGGTTGTACTTTGTCGAGTGCAGCAACGATGTTGGTGAGCGATGGCTCTGACACGAGCCACAAGTTGTCGCGCACTGCGTGTAGTCGCTCCGCCCGCAAGCGCACTTGTTGCGCACTTTCTTCTGCAGTTACATACAGCGAGCGCGTGGGCCACGATGCGAGGAGCTGCAACAACAATGTTGACTTGCCTATGCCCGGCTCGCCGCCGAGCAACGTGACAGATCCAGGTACTAATCCGCCGTCGAGTACGCGATCGAGTTCGGAGATGCCGGTCGACAACGGTTGACCAACTGACGCATCGAGTTTGCCAATCGGTTGTGCTTCGCCAGGAGGAATAAGTGCCATGCCTGCGGCAAGAGTGGTGTGCGAGTTTGGGTCTTCGACATCTTCAACGAGTGTGTTCCATGCGCCACACGAGTCGCATTTGCCAGCCCACTTGTAATGAGATGCGCCGCAATCACCGCAGTTGTACACCGTGCGCAGTCGAGCCATGCGCCAACGCTACAGAGTGGGTGTGCGCCTATGTCGCCTGTAGCGCCAGAAAGCGACGAATGCCGAAAAACCAGCCATGCCGACGATCCACAAAATCAGCATCCAGCGCAAAAGAGGTGAGAAGATGCGCGCAATCGTGGCAGCGACAGCGGTGTTTTGCGTGGTCGTTGCGAGGTCTTGCGTACTGCCGTCAAACGCAGCATTCCACTGCAGTGTTCCAAACTTTGAGATACCCGTTGTTGCCTCGACTTTGCCTGGCAACTTGAGATTGAAGGTGACACCAACTGCTTGGCCAATGTCGAGTCCAGATTCGGCGAGTGCTGCCTGGAAAGGTTTTGCTCCGATAGTGGTGAGCAGTTGTGGGTCGGCAAATGCGTTAAGTCCATCATTGACCTGCAATTGGCCGACAAGATTCCACGTTGAGTCTGTGTCTTTACCAGTGCGAGTGAGTGCAAGACCTTTGAATGGACCAAATTCGCTGCTCAGTTGGCCGAGCAATGCTGTTGCTTCCTCGGGGTTTACAAATGTGTGTGCAACACGCACTTGCATTGCGCCTTCGGGAGTTGTTGCAACGTCAGAGACTGACCAACCCACAGCCTTGGCGTCTTCAAAACTGAGTTCGGTCGCAAGGTTTGGATACTTGGCAACAATCTCGGCATCGGCTGTGGTGACAATTGTGAGTATGCCACTGCCATTTGGCTCTACGTCAAGTGTGACGACAGAGTCAACACGGCAGCTTGTCAACAACACACACGTTGCGATTGCAACAAGTGCGCGCACAAAGGTAGGGCGAGCAGATGTTTTGAAAACCAAAGGGTTCACTCAGGCGTTGCAGTAGTGCCGTCACCGGCGCCAGCCAGCTCAATTGCTGCTGGTGGCTTAAAGCCCTCGACTGCCTTAAACGTCATGCGACGCTCGCCAGCACTCTCTGGATCTTCTTCGGTGTCAACAACAATGATCTCGCCCGCGGTGAACTCTTTGTTCAAGAGTTTCTCCGACATCGGGTCTTCGATCAAACGTTGCAGTGCGCGACGCAGTGGGCGAGCGCCCAACTGTGGGTCGTATCCACGCTTGGCCAACAACTCTTTTGCCGACTGCGTGAGTTCGAGTCCGAGGCCAAGACCTTCGAGCTGTGCAATGACGCGCTTGCTCATCAAGTCGACCATCTGTACAACTTCTTCCATGCCAAGTTCGTGGAACACGATGACTTCGTCGATGCGGTTGAGGAATTCTGGTCGGAAGTGACCCTTGAGTGCCTCATTGACCTTGTCGCGCATGCGCTGATATGACAGTGCCTCATCATTTTTGCCGAAGCCAACATTTGCTTTGCGCAAATCTTGTGTGCCCAAGTTGGATGTCATGATCAACACGGTGTTGCGGAAGTCGGTGCTGCGACCCTGTGCGTCAGTGAGTCGACCTTCTTCAAGGATTTGCAGCAGCGTGTTGAACACGTCTGGGTGAGCCTTTTCGATTTCGTCAAACAGCACAACCGAGAACGGTTTGCGACGCACGGCCTCGGTGAGTTGACCGCCTTCTTCGTAACCCACGTAGCCCGGAGGCGAACCAACCAAGCGGCTGACGGTGTGCTTCTCCATGTATTCGCTCATATCGAGCGAGATCAGTGCATCATCATCACCAAACAAGAAGTTGGCAAGTGTTTTTGCGAGCTCGGTCTTGCCTACGCCTGTTGGGCCGAGGAAGATGAACGAACCGCTTGGACGCTTTGGGTCTTTGAGTCCTGCGCGTGTGCGACGAATGCTTTGGCTGACAGCCTTGATTGCATCGTTTTGCGAAATGATTCGCTTGTGCAACTCAGCTTCCATGTTGAGCAACTTGGCCGTTTCTGCTTCGGTGAGTTTGTACACAGGAATGCCTGTCCACATGCTCAACACTTCGGCAATTGCTTCTTCGTCTACTTCGTCAAACAAGTCAATGCCACTTGCCTTTACAGCAGTCTCTTTTTCGAGACGCTCCTCGAGCAACGCACGCTCTTGATCGCGCAAACGACCGGCTTCTTCGAAGCGCTGTTCTTCAACGGCCTTCTTTTTTGCCTCTTGCACGTCGTTGATCTTGGCTTCGATCTCTTTCAAGTCGGGAGGCGTTGCCATGCGCTTGATGCGCAAACGGCTGCCAGCTTCGTCGATGAGGTCGATTGCCTTGTCTGGCAGAAAACGGTCGGCGATGTAGCGGTCTGCCAAGTTGGCTGCAGCCACAAGTGCTTGATCGGTGATTGTGACACGGTGGTGTGCTTCGTACTTGTCGCGCAAGCCCTTCAAGATTTCGATGGTGTGAGCAACTTCTGGCTCTCCAACTTTGACTGGTTGAAAGCGGCGCTCGAGTGCTGCATCTTTTTCGAAGTGTTTGCGAAACTCATCGAGTGTTGTTGCACCGATGGTTTGCAACTCGCCGCGAGCAAGCATTGGCTTGAGGATTGATGCTGCATCAATGGCGCCTTCTGCCGCACCTGCACCAACAAGCGTGTGAATCTCGTCGATGAACAAAATGATGTCGCCACGAGTTTTGATTTCTTTGAGCACTTTCTTCAAACGCTCTTCGAAGTCACCGCGATAGCGACTGCCTGCAACAAGTGCACCGAGGTCGAGTGTATAGAGCTGTTTGCCAGTGAGTGTCTCTGGCACATCGTTGCGCACGATCTTTTGAGCAAGGCCCTCAATGATTGCTGTCTTACCAACACCAGGCTCGCCGATGAGTACTGGATTATTTTTGGTGCGGCGTGACAAAATCTGCATCACGCGCTCCATTTCTTTTTGACGACCAATAACAGGATCGAGTTTGTTGTCGCGCGCAAGTTGTGTCAGGTTGCGACCAAACTGATCAAGAATCTGGCTGCCACCTTTTTCTTGTGGCTCTTCTTTAGCGCCAGCAGCTTGACCTTCGCCTTTGCCTGCAGGGCCCTGATAACCGGACAACAACTGAATGACTTGTTGACGAACACGACTGAGGTCTGCACCCAACTTGACGAGTACTTGTGCAGCAACACCTTCGCCTTCGCGAATGAGGCCGAGCAAGATGTGCTCGGTGCCGATGTAGTTGTGACCCAACTGCAATGCTTCGCGCAATGACAACTCGAGCACCTTTTTGGCGCGAGGTGTAAATGGAATGTGGCCAGATGGCGACGAGCCACCTTGACCAATGATCTCTTCAACTTGCGCGCGCACTGCTTCGAGCGAAATGTTGAGTGACTCGAGAGCTTTGGCTGCGACGCCTTCGCCTTCATGAATGAGGCCGAGCAAGATGTGCTCGGTGCCGATGTACGAATGATTGAGCAGGCGGGCTTCTTCTTGAGCCAGCACTACGACCCTGCGGGCCCTATCGGTAAAGCGTTCGAACACTGAATAGACCGCCTTTTCACGTCTAGATGAAACTTGTGAACTTGTGGAGAAGTGTATCTGCGAAGTGTGCTCCAGTCATGCTGTGACAGTGGGCGCCACGTTCGCCATTTCACAAGCGACCCTGCGTAGCCTTGTGGAATGGCCCTTGCATCACCCCTTCTTGCCCTGCGGTCTATGGATGGCGATCGCGAGCGCGTAGAGGCTGCATTGCTTGCCGCGGTACGCACCCGAGATGCATATTTGACCGAACTCGCATCGCATCTCATCGTTGCTGGTGGAAAACGGCTGCGACCCGTGATGACAATTGCGGCGGCGCAAGTGGGCGGCAAAGCCGAAGTGTCGGACGATGTTATTCAAGGCGCCATCGCCTGCGAGCTTGTGCACCTTGGGTCGTTGTACCACGACGATGTGATGGACGAGTCGACAATACGCAGAGGTGTTGACACTGTTAATGCTAAGTGGGGCAACCTGCAAGCGATTGTAGCCGGCGATTTTTTACTGGCACGTGCATCAGGCATCGCTGCGGCGTTGGGCAACGAAATTGCGGGGCTCTTGGCTCGAACAATTGCCGAATTGTGTGAAGGCCAGATCGAAGAACTGCAACACACCTACTCGGTTGCACGAACAGTGCCGTCGTATCTTGTGAGCATCGAAGGCAAAACTGCTTCGTTGTTTGCAACATCGGCTCGCATCGGTGGACTTGTTGCTGGTCACGATGCGGACGTTGTTAATGCGCTCACAAATTATGGAACAGCGTTTGGAATGGTGTTTCAAATTGTTGACGACATCTTGGACGTGATCGCTACTGATGCAGAACTTGGTAAGCGTGCAGGACACGACATGGAAGAAGGCGTGTATACGTTGCCAGTGTTGTTGACTCTTGCACAACAGTCGAGTGATTCAGACGAACTGCGAAGTTTTTTGGGCAAGCCGCTTTCACAAACCGAACGTGAGCGTGCTCTTGTAATCGTGCGTGCACATGCCGGCATTCAAAGCGCTATTGAGAGTGCAAACAACTATGTACACATGGCCGAGACAGAATGTGATCACATGCCACAAGGTGTTGTTACCGATGCATTGCGCGCAGCGCCAGCCGCGCTACTTGCTTCAATTATTCGCTAGATATTTTGCTGTGGCTAACCCAGAGAGTGCTGCGCCTTCAATCTTTGGTCCACCAAATGCGTCGCCCGCTAACACAATCATTTCGTTAGCCCAATAGCGCTCTGGCCAAATAGTAAGAGGTGTGGCAAAGCGCCATTTCTTCACTTGACTCGTCACAACTGTTGCGTCACCAATCCAGGGTTTGGCACGCGTGAGTAGCAGGTCATGCACATCTTGCTGTTGGGCATCCCAGTGCTCAAGACTGAACTGAGGGTTGGCGTGCAAAGTCAATGCCACTGCAGATGAAATGCCTTTGATTGCGTTATCGGCAATAAACGAAAATGTGTCGTCTGGGTTTTGTAATCCGCCGGGACGAGCAACAGCAGATGACTGATTGAGAACCGCGAGCAGGCAAATAGTGCGGTCGTATTCGGTGCGCATCATTGACTCGGGAAGTTCGATGTCGGCGGTAACCAGTAGTGCGTATGTTTGAGGCAACGGACTAGTAACGATGATTGCATCAGCATCGATTGCTGAACCGTCATCAATATTGACTTGCCACTTGGTTGTTCTGCCACGTGCAATCGAAAATGCAAGCGTGTTAAATCGCACATCGAGCCCTTGTGCCAAGTGCTTTGCAATATCGGTCATGCCACGCACGCCGCGGTATCGCGAAAAACCATCATTGTTTTGAGCAGTGCTGTCAAAACCTCGGCACCACTCGGTGACCACCCCAGAAGCAATCCATTTTTCGACATGTGATTTAAATAGTGGATCTCGCACGGTAAAGAATTGTGCGCCGTGATCGAGTGTTGCATCGTCAATACGCCTTGTTGCTAAACGTCCGCCTGGCGAACGACCTTTGTCGACAACTACAACATGGTGGCCACTTTCAACAAGTGATTGCGCCGCTATGAGGCCAGCAATTCCTGCCCCAACTACAACAACGCGCATGACAGTAATGCGCAGGCTCTAACGAATTTCGTGAACCCGCAAGATCAATTCGCGTGATTCAGAATCCAGTTGTCGGCCGCCAATGCGCTCGGTGAGAATGATGGCTTGCGCGGTGTCGTCAACAAGACCTGACCACCTGATGTAACCGCCCATGAGCCCAACAAGCTTGTCGCTCACTTCTTCGCAGTGAATCATGATCTTTGTGCCGCCATCGACCAACTCGCGAATGTCGTTGTAAAAAACGCGCAACCAAGGGTCCATTTCGTCACTATTGACCAATGGTCTGTGGCGATAGGTGAGATTGAGTTCGTCGTAATTGTGCAAGTTGTGTGGTGCACCGATGATCGAGATGACGCAGCCAAAATTGTTCTCGCGGAGCCAAATAATCTCTTCTTGACGGCGAACCCGACGATGATTGATGCCATAGCCACCTGGGCGTTCACAAATAGCGAGCTTGTCTTTAATGATCCATGTGAGGTTGCGCGGGGTGATCCCGAGCGCCCACTTTCCACGTAACTTTGGGGGCATTTGCTAACTCCGACTCTGGCGCTTATGCGCAATATTCAACATCACCGCGAGACGATACACCATTGAAAATGGGTGATGTTTAGAAAAGAGCAATAATTTTGAGGCGTTGCTGGCTTCGTTTCACCTGACGGCCACCACCGATATCGCACCCCGGTGCTTCACCTCGGGCCACACAGAGCACTCGCTCGACCGTTGCCAAATCTGGTGGGTAGGGATGAGCGAGCCACATTCGCAATGCTCGGCGGGCGAGTGCCTGGGGTGCTGCTGCGATTGCTTTGGCGTCGGTTGGGTCGATTGCACTTGCGAGTTCGTCCAGTAATGCGTCGTCGTCGCGCACAAGTTCGGCTTGGCGTGCAATCACCGACACCACGTCTCGTTGCGAAATTGACTGCAAGAGAGGCAACACTTCGTGCCTAATGCGATTGCGTTGAAACCTGTCGTCGTCATTACTCGGATCGTGGAAAACTGAGATGCCAAGTGCATCACACAATGCAACTGTGTCGCTGCGGCGCAACTGCAAGATTGGGTGCTGGTAGCCACCTTGCATGCCAGACAAACCGCGCATGCCAGCGCCGCGCAACAAGTTGACAAGTACGGTTTCTGCTTGGTCGTCGGCTGTATGGCCCGTCGCTACATCTGTGGGCAACACTGCAAAGCGTGCTTCGCGCGCTCGTGCTTCCAAGTTGCTGCCTGTCTCAATCGCAACTGTGCGCGATTCAAATTTTGCACCAAGCGCAAGTGCGATGTCATGCACAATCTGTGCTTCGGCAGATGATCCATCACGCAAACCATGATCGACATGCCATGCGGTTACATCGGTGCTGTGCGCTGCCGCCAACACGAGTAGTGCTACTGAGTCTGCGCCACCAGAAACTGCGCAATGAATTGCGGTGTTGCTCGATGCAAATGTGCACTTGGTGAGCAATTCGACGACGAGCGAATGTGTGCGGAAATCCTTTAGCGCGGCAGGCATGAGCCCGGCCGCTCTACTTTTGCGCGTTGCGTTGGCGACGGTTTGGGTATTTGAGTGACGAGACTTTGGCAACATAGCCAACGATTACGTTGACGGTTGCCCCTACGCCTGCAAGTAAAAGAATCAAGCCCAACCAAAAGTGCCATACGACTGCGATCATGGGTTCAATCGTAGCCAAGTGATCCGACTGCACCAATGTTCGTTCTACGGTAGATTTCTATGCGTCCAAGGGGGCTCAAGTGGCTGAAGTCGTAATCAATGAGCGCGGCATGACAATGGCAGATGTGCTTGCCATTGCCCGCGATGGCGCAACCGTTCGCTTGAGCGATAGTGCGCTTGCTGCAATGGCCACATCACGCGGCCATATTGATGCACTTGTTGCATCGTCGACGCCGGTGTATGGGGTGTCAACAGGCTTTGGTGCCCTTGCTAATAGATACGTATCGGTTGAGCAACGCGCACAATTGCAACGGTCATTAATACGTTCCCATGCCGCAGGCGTTGGCGAGCCAGTTGAGCGCGAGGTTGTGCGTGCACTTATGACATTGCGGCTCAAGACACTTGCATCGGGACGCACCGGAGTACGGCCAGTGATTGCCCAAACTATGGCTGCATTATTGAATGCCGGCATTACTCCAGTTGTGCGCGAGTTTGGTTCGCTTGGTTGCAGTGGCGACTTGGCGCCTCTCGCACATTGCGCACTTGTATTAATGGGCGAGGGCGAGGCCGTTGGTGCTGACGGCGTGCAACAACCAGTTCCAGAATTGCTCAAGTCAGCCGGCATCACCGCAATTGAATTGCAAGAAAAAGAAGGTCTTGCACTCATCAACGGCACCGATGGAATGCTCGGCATGTTGATCATGGCAATTTCTGACATGGAAACGATTTGCGATTCGATCGACGTGATTGCATCAATGAGCGTTGAAGCGTTGCTCGGCACTGATGCAGTGTTCAAGCCCGAGTTGCATGAACCACTGCGCCCACACCCAGGGCAAACGACAAGTGCCGCAAACATGCTCAACGCACTAAAGGATTCGCCAATTGTTGCCTCTCACTTAGAGAACGACGATCAGGTCCAAGATGCGTATTCATTGCGCTGTGCGCCGCAAGTAACTGGTGCTGTGCGCGACACAATTACGCATGCAACACTTGTTGCAACACGCGAACTTGCATCAACAATTGACAATCCGGTTGTGCTGCCCGATGGCAGAGTGAGTTCAAACGGCAACTTTCATGGCGCACCTGTTGCGTACGTGCTCGACTTTTTGGCAATTGTGCTTGCCGACTTGGGCTCGATGTCGGAGCGCCGCACAGACCGCATGCTCGACAAGGCGCGATCAAACGGTCTTCCACCATTCTTGGCAGACGACCCAGGTGTCGACTCTGGTCTGATGATTGCGCAATACACACAAGCTGCGTTGGTGTCGGAAAACAAGCGCAACGCTGTGCCAGCAAGCGCAGACTCGATCCCGAGTTCGGCAATGCAAGAAGATCACGTTTCGATGGGTTGGAACGCTGCGCGCAAGCTTCGATTGTCGGTGGTCAATATGCAGCGCATCGCAGCCATCGAGTTGCTCGCCGCGGCACGCGCACTTGATTTACGCGCGCCGCTCAAACCTTCAAAAGTTACGGGTGCTGTGCGCGACCGTTTGCGCAAAACTGTTGCGGGCCCAGGACCAGATCGCTTTTTGTCACCAGAACTTGAGGCTGCAGTTCAATTTGTACAACAGGGCAGTGTGCTCAACTAACTGCTCGGGATTTACCCTCGCATATCTGCGCCCATCGCTGGGACATAAAAAAAGGGGCTGAGCAGCGAACTACTCAGCCCCTCTTTATGAAGGATCTACGGGATCGTGACCGTGATATTGGTCGTAACGGTTTTTGGTTTCTTATCTTTGGCTGTTGCCTTTGGTGTCACCTTGACACTGACGATGCACGAACCTTTGGAAAGCGCTTTTACCGTCGTTCCAGAAACAGAGCAGAACTTCTTCGATTTTGCCGCAACGACAAGCACCACTTTGGCACCCTTCGGAACATTGATCTTGGTCGTTTTGCTGATAACGGGGAAAGTAGCGACTCCGCCCTTCTTTAGCGTTAGTGATTTCTTCCCTACCGAGGCTGCCGTGACACACGGTACTTTGTTCACTCGCACGCAGATTGTCTGCGTTGCAATTGCTCCGGTAGCCCGGATGCGGTATCTGGTGGAAACTGTGGGGCAAATCTTCAAGGTGGCTTTTCCATTTGAGCCACTCGTTGCAGTCATCATTGCTTTACAGCCAGCTTTTGCTTTGGCGCTCACGACACTCAAAGCTTGAACACGTGAAGTCTCATTGACTGACATAGCTGCGACACCACCGCTAGCACAGATGGTGGTGACCTTGTCTGAGGCTGCAACAAGTCCGCCTTGTTCACAACTTGAACCAGCGTTCACCGTTTCCACTGATTGTGAAAAATCAGTGATTGGTATATTGTCTTCGTCAACCAAGTCGGTCACTACCGTGACTCCACCTGCTGCATCCACATTGATGTCAGTACCAGGAGTACTTGGATCAGCATCAGTTTCCTTTGCAGGAGTGGCTGGATCAGCATCGGGCAGTGTCACCTTGATCGCTGCCATAAATGGCATCACAACAGTCTCTGTTATCGAAGTGAACGTTTTTTTGACATTCTGGTTCAACTCACCGTCGTCGTATGCAACGTCTGCGTCGTATGCAGATGATCGAGATGCTGGATTAAATGAGGAGAAAGTAACAGAACCGTCAGCACCAGTTGCATACTTTGGTGGTGCAACGAAGCAGTACGCACAGTTCATCTGGCCAAGATAACCATTGGTGTCTTTCGGACGTGATGACCACGTTGAAGTGCTAGTGCCAGAGTTTGTGTATGCATACGTGAGGTAGTTGTTCTTCAACTGCACTGTTGCGTTTGGCACTGGTGTGCCGTCTGGCAAGGTGACGCTGATCTTTCGCGCAACGATTGCTGGAGCATCAGGAACAGTGATGGTGATGGATCCTGATTCACCAACAATTACGGTGATTGATGCAGCTTGCAATGTTGCTCCAGAAGCAAGCACTCCGGCAGTTGATGGTGTTGTCGGAGCTGTTTCCTTAGATGGCTGCTGCCCATTTGTACAAACAGGTGGACATACGGTGACAGTTGGTACGGACAATGTAAATGTCACTGGACCTGATGACACTGTGGTGCGAGCAGCACCGCTGGCATCAGTGGCCAAGGTGCTAGTTGCGCTACTGCTCAAAAGACCAGGCGCATCTGGTGCAGTCCAACGTACGGAAACACCAGTGAGGTTCTCGCCTGATGCCGTCTTTACCGAGATTGCAACTGATGACCGCATTTTCCGATCGCCAGACATGACTGTCATCGGGATGTAATCGGCGCTGTCGGTGCTCCCGTTTACTGACTTTGCATATGTGAAGGCTGTTGAAGTTGACGCGCTAAAAGCGGTTACTGGTGAAACAACACTTCCCGATTGCGATTGACAACCAGAGCAACTAAAGATCCAACCGTCAGCGGCAAGAAGTCCGGTTGGGAGCAAAAAATATAGTTTTTGCATCGTCTGGGTTGTACCAAAGAAGATATTCAGTGGCTTTGCCATGACGGCGATGGCCGTTACTTTGGCTGCCACTGTTTGGATGCCGTTTGTTCCATATGTTCCAGCGCCACACGAGATGGTGTTATTCGAGTACAGACACAACCCTGGAGGACCAAAACCAGAAGTCATGTACACAGCCTGGGAATTCTCGCCGTTTTCAACGGTTTTCTTTGCGCCGAAAACGCCTGCCTGGAATGTCCGGCAAATTGTTGTTGCGCCTGCGAAACAAATAGACGATGCACCCCATGAGTCTGCTGGCATTGCGATATCGACTGCGCCGGTAACTTCTGCATCAGCCCAAATCCATGTTGCCGAACTGGTGAGCGTTCCGCTTTGGCCATACTCCCGTGATTTAAAGTTTCCACCAGCAGAATTGCAATACGAGGTACTTTCGTATACCCCGTCTCCGGTTGTGCCAGCATTGCAGTCGTATTCAACTGCCTGAAAATTTAAATCTGCAGGCTGTGTTTGGGTTCCAGCAGTGACAACTGCACACTTAGCAGTTCCAGTGGTGAGCAGAACACAAATAGTTGGAGTCGAGGTGTTGTTGTTGCTACCGACTTGAACCTTTGCTACGTCACTCCCAAGAGCGGTGAACGTAGTCCAGCTGCTACTCACCAATGTGTCTGGAATCCAGTTTGTATCAGTTTTTGTGTAGATCGCAGTATTTGCTGCATTAAAGATTTCAAGTTTTTGAGAAGTTGAATTGATCCGGCTTGACACTCCATTCGTATATGTAACGGTGTGGCTATACATCGAATGGCGCTTGGAGTAATTGCCCTCCCAGTTGCCCGAGCCAACACATTTAAGTGCTCCACCGGCGACGGCACACGTCGTAAGACCATTAGTAGAGACATCAGTTACGTTCGAAAGAGCAATTCCGCCTTCTGTGGCTGTGACTGGGGTAGTGAGGGATGAAGTTGTGGTCTCATTACCAAGTTGGCCACGGCTGTTGTCGCCCCAGCACTTGAGAGCCGCACTAACAATTGCACAGCCACCTTCATACGATTTTGTAGTGTTAGTTGCTTGGTCCCATGCGGATGTATTGAAAGTATCAATCTCGGTTGCAGTAGCAACAGTGTTTCCAATTGTGTCCTGAACTGCGAACGTCGGTGTATTCGTTTTTAATGTCGGGCAGTTATAAACACATCCAAGTGGTTGGGCTTCTGATTCAACCGGAGTAATTTTGTAAATCGCAGATGACTCGACAGGTTCGGCCGCTTTTACGGGGCTGGCCGGTGAAGTTGCGAGTGTTACAAGTGTTCCTGCCGCGAATGCGAAGAGGACGAAAAGTGAGCGGGTCTTTTTTGTCATAGTGTTAAATCTAACTACTATCCCCAACAAATAAAAGGTATTCCTAATATATAGATGACTCAAATCCCTCAAGGGCCCGGCCAGGGTTCCACTCATGGCACACCTTTACTGGCATTGGAGCCCAAGATGAGAATCGAACTCACGACCTACGCATTACGAGTGCGTTGCTCTACCCCTGAGCTACCTGGGCGGGTATTTAGCTATTGAGCAGGTCAGTTTACTGGTGCGATGTGTGGCATTTGCATGAGCGATGGACACTGCAAGAAGAGTGCTTGCAGCACTAACTCTTCATTGACATTGAGTCCAAGTACTCCCATTGCCTTATGAATGCGTTCGATTGCCTGAATATAGATATCGGAATCTGCTGGAGTGGGTAGCGAGATAACAAGTGCGCGATACGCACCAGCAACAGTGGCAAGGCCGCTTCGCAACTCATCTGTTTTAAATTTGCGCAGCTGACGCTTGTGACGGTCTTGCAATGCTTTGCGTCCACTACCACGCTCGCCGGTGAGTGCAACACGTTCTTCGAGACCGGAGAGTTCATCTACTTGCGCTTTGAGCAATGGTGCTGCTGCTTCATCGATGTGTTCGAACAACTCGTCAACAAGTGCGGCAACTTGTGCACCAGTGCCATCGAGGCGAGAAGGAATCGATGCAAAAGCCTCTTGGCGCTTGACCAAAAATTTATCGGTGGCAAGATGGCGTGCTCGACCAAGATTGCCCGATGCGGCGCGAGCAACCGAGGCAGCAAGATCAGGTTTGATACCTTCAGACACAAGTGCTGCAGCAATCTGTACATCATCCGGTCGCACAAAATTGACGACAACGCAACGTGAATTGATTGTCGCAAGTGATGGCACAAGTTGATCGGCCAGCAATATAAAAATCATGCGCTCTGGTGGTTCTTCCACTGTCTTGAGCAATCGCACAGCAGCCGAGTCACGCATGAGATGCAGTTCGTGAACGATCACGATCTTCACTTTGCTTTCAGTTGGTGTTGTTGATGACAGCCGCACAATATTGTCGGCCTCGTCTTTGTCGACAGCAGCGCCTTCGCGCAACACTTCAACTACATCGGAATATGCACCGCGAGCAATGAGTTTTGCTTCACGGCTCGTCGCGTCGTCCGAACCAGTGATGAGCACGGTGGAGAATGCACGGGCGGCTTCTTCTTTGCCGCATCCCTCTGGCCCAACAAACAAATAGGCATGCACCGACTGGGATGCAAGGTGTTGCAACTGTTGCACGGCATGAGACTGACCAACAACGGTCTGCCACACGCTTGTTGCAGTGCTAGTTGATGCACTCATAACAATGTGATCTGAAGTCGTTCGCAAACCTGGGTGAGAATTGTTGCGGCCAGCTCTTCTTTTGGCGGCGTGCCATCAACAACGAGCCAACGTGCTGGGTCTGCAGCAGCCATGGCGTGAAAGCCCGTGAAGATGCGCTCGAAAAATGCTCGGTCTTCGCGCTCGAAGCGATCGAGCTCGCGCTTCTTTAAACGCTCGAGCAATTGTTCGAGTGGAACATCAATAAATACGACTAGGTCTGGCCAATTGCCCGCAATCGCCCAGTTGTTGAAACGCTTCAGTTCGTCAATATCGAGCATGCGCCCATAACCCTGATAAGCGAGTGACGAAAATGCACTGCGATCACTGACAACATGCTTGCCCGAGCGCAATGTTGGTAACACAAGTTCGTCAAGGTGTTGCGCGCGATCTGCCGACATCATGAGTGCTTCGGCACGTGGCGAGAGCATGGTGTTAGATGCATCCAACATTGCTCCCCGAAGCGACGCACCAATTGCAGTGCCACCGGGTTCACGAGTTGCAACTCCACCAATTGCATCGGCGAGCCGAGTGACGTGCGTTGATTTTCCGCAGCCCTCAAGGCCTTCAAAGGCGATGTAGCGGCCGAGAGTCATGAGGACTTTTTCTGTGCAGCTTTCTTGGCGACTTTCTTTACAGTTTTCTTTGCAACTTTTTTCGCTGCCTTCGCAGGCGCTTTAGCAACTTTCTTTGCCGCGGCTTTTTTGGCTGGCTTAGCAGCCTTCTTGCGCTTGAGCGATGGGTCGGCATCGCGGCGCACAGCCAACAACTCGAATGCGCGCTCTGGCGTCACATATTCCAAACGGTCACCACGAGTAAGGCTCGCATTTGTTTCGCCGTCAGTGACATACACACCAAACTTGCCATCTTTTGCAAGTACTGGTTTGCCGCTCACTGGGTCGACACCAAACTCGCGCAACGGTGGCTTTGCTGGACCGCGTCGACCATATACGCGTGGCTCTGCAAGCTTGGCCAACGACTGGTCGAGTGTGTACGTAAACAACTCTTGCTCGGTGTCGAGCGTGCGACTCTCTTTGCCCTTATTGATGTATGGGCCGTAACGACCATTTTGTGCAGTAATGATCTCGCCATCTGCTGGGTCGAAACCAACAGTGCGCGGCAACGACAACAACCGAAGTGCATCATCAATCGTCAGGGCCTCAATGGTCATGTCTTTAAACAATGAAACCATCTTTGCTTTTTCCATGCCTGGAGGAGGATCGTCGAGTGTGCCCCACATGACGTATGGGCCGTA
Source organism: Ilumatobacteraceae bacterium (assembly GCA_044361815.1). Classification (GTDB taxonomy): domain Bacteria; phylum Actinomycetota; class Acidimicrobiia; order Acidimicrobiales; family Ilumatobacteraceae; genus UBA3006. The sequence goes on from JBIKID010000001.1 coordinate 152,630, forward strand.
CTTGCCAGTTTTCTTATAAACAGGAAGACCATCTTTTTCGCCAATTGGTTCTTCAAACTTTGGTCGGGCCAAAATCTCGATTGCGGTTTCGACCGTCAACTCATCTGGGGCCATGCTGTCGGGAATGCCGGCAGTCTGCTCGCCACACCTTATATAAGGACCAAATTTGCCCGGACGGGCTTCGATCATGTCGCCACTCACTGGGTGAAGGCCAACATGAAAGGCATTGAGCGTTGCTGCATCAATGTTTTCGATGTTGTGCTCGACAAGCGGCTTGAGGCCTGGCAATTCTTTGCCGTTGCCAAAATAAAACTCTGCAAGCCATGCATCGCGTACGCGCTTGCCTTCGGCAATCTCGTCCAACTCTTCTTCAACTGTTGCAGTAAATGTGTAGTCAACGAGCGTGGCGAAATAGTTGGTCATCAACTTGACCACAGCAAACGCTGTCCATGATGGAACAAGCGCTTGACCTTTTTTCCACACGTAGCCACGGTTGATGATGGTGCCGAGAATGGACGCATACGTTGACGGACGACCAATGCCGAGCTCTTCGAGTTTCTTGACCAAGGTTGGTTCGGTAAAGCGAGATGGTGGCGACGTGTTGTGACCGAGAGCGTTAATAGTTTCAACTGCAACTCCGTCACCCACTTTGAGCACAGGCAACAACGCTTCTTTTTCTTCTGCATCGTCGGCCGACTCTTCGACAACTTCTTGGTATGCCTGTCGGTAACCAGTAAATGTGATGGTGGTTCCGCTCGCAGAGAACTCGCAGTTGGCAGGGTTTGTTCCTGGAGTAATTGCACCCAAGCGAACGGTAAGTGTGGTGCCCAACGTGTCGTTCATTTGAGATCCGAGAGTGCGCTGCCAGATCAATCGGTACAGCGCGAGTTCGTTAGCGCGCAACTCTGGCGCAAGTTCTTCTGGGCTCCGCAATGGCAATGCCGGACGAATTGCTTCGTGGGCTTCCTGCGCATTCTTGACTTTTGATTTGTATTCGCGAGGTGTGGCTGACAAAAATTCGTCACCATATGTTGATGCGATGGTGGTGCGCACTTCATGCAGCGCTTCGGCACCAAGCGTTACCGCATCGGTACGCATGTATGTGATGTAACCGGCTTCATACAAACCCTGAGCAACACGCATGACTTCGCTTGCCGTGATGCGCAACTTGTTGCCGCCTTCTTGCTGCAAAGTGCTCGTCATAAACGGAGCCTTTGGAGACTTGCGGTATGGCTTTTCTTCTACGCTGCGCACTTCGAGAGTGGCGCCTTGTAGGCCTGCCGACAGCTCTTGGGCGCGTGCCTCATTAATAACGACTACGGCTTCTTTGGCGATGCCTTTTTCATTGAAATCTTTGCCGGTTGCAATGCGCACTCCATCAACTGACTGCAGTGTTGCAGTGAACTGTGGCGAGGTGGCAGTAACGGCTTCGAGATCCCAGTACGCAGCCGAGATGTGAGCCATGCGTTCTTGTTCGCGCTCAACTACTAAACGTATAGATGGGCTCTGCACGCGTCCTGCGGAAAGACCACGGTTTACTTTGCGCCACAAAATTGGCGACACCGAATACCCATACAAGCGGTCGAGAATGCGGCGTGCTTCTGCTGCGTCAACAAGTTTGTAATCAATGTCGCGCGGATTGGCAATGGCTGCGTCAATCGCGGCCTTGGTGATTTCGTGAAACACCATGCGCTTCGTCTCGATATTTTTTGGCTTGAGGTACTCAAACAAGTGGGCGGCAATTGCCTCACCCTCACGGTCTTCGTCGGTTGCAAGATAGAGGGCGCTGGCCGTCTTGAGAACGCTTTTTAGTTCCTTAATAATGGTGCTGCCACGCTCGGTCAGTTCGTATGTCGGCTTGAATCCGTTGTCGACATCGACAGACAAGCCCTTGCTTGGTAGGTCGGCGATGTGGCCAACGGAAGCGCGTACGTCAAAGCCATCACCAAGAAATTTGGCGATCGTTTTGGCCTTGGCGGGGGACTCGACTATGACGAGGGGCTTAGACATGACTTTTCATCGTTACGTGGTTTTGCACTGTCTTGTCAAGGCTATCCACGTAAAGCCAAATGCAGTAAGGGTTTAATTTCGCTAGCGTGAGTAATGAAATGACCAATGACGCACATGAAGGTTTGGCAAATGCCACCACTCGTGACGATGCAGCACATGCTCTTGCACTTGGATGGAATGAGCGACTTGCGACGGAGTTGATCGAAAAAAAATACGACATGATGTCGTTGCAACGTGATCGAAGGCTTGGTCGAGTGAGCAGAATCGATCGCGGATGGAGCACGATTCTGACAAGTGGAGTGCATGACGCAGTTGATGGTGTAGAGCGTGTGCGCAACATCGGTGCCGAAGTTGCTGTTGGTGATTGGGTGATTATTTCCGATGACTTAGAGAAAATTGATCACGTGTTGTTGCGCAGTTCGGCACTTACCAAACGTGCATCGTCAGACACCGTGCGCGCGGAGTCACAAACTGTTGCAGCAAATATTGACACAGTGCTTGTCGTGCAAGCCGCAACCCCAGATCCAAACTTGCGGCGCATTGAACGCGAACTTGTACTGGCTTTTGACAGCGGCGCACATCCGGTATTGGTGTTTAACAGAATTGACGAGATGGACGCCGACGGATTGTCGCTGATGGTGCGCCGAGTTGATCCTGTGCTCGCTGGCGTGCCACTGCATTGTGTAAGCGCCAAGACTGGGGTAGGGCTCGACGGGTTGCGTGCCTATACGTATATATATGACACCCAAAAGAACATCGCAAGTTCGCCGCAGACAATTGCTTTGTTAGGGGCCAGCGGCGTGGGCAAATCAACGCTGATTAACGTTCTGTCCGGCCATGATGGTCAAGCAACCGGTGCGGTGCGTGAAGGGGACCGGCGCGGCCGCCACACCACTACGGCAGCCGAACTCGTGCGCCTTGTAAACGGTGGCTGGCTCATAGATACGCCGGGCTTACGCGCGGTGAGTTTATGGATGAGCAATCATGGAATCGAATTGGCATTCAGCGATATTTTTACTTTGACCGAGTCGTGCAAGTTTCGCGATTGTAAACACGAAGATGAACCAAGTTGCGCTGTGCAAGCAGCAGTAGAACGTGGTGATGTGTCGTTAGAGCGACTTGCAAACATGAAAATGCTTGTGGCCGAAGAACTTGAACTCGAAGAACAAAAGGCTGTGCACGAACGTGCCTACGATCGCAAGGGTGCGCGCAAGAAACCTAAAATTTAAATAAACGTAATAGTGATGGTGGCACCGCCACCTTGCGTGTCGGATACCGAAACGCTTGCGCCATGATCGTTTGCAAATTGTTTGACTATTGCAAGACCAAGACCAGAGCCAGGTAGTGCTCGGGTTGCTGCTGCACGATAAAAGCGATCGAACACAAGTGGCTTGTCAGCATCACTGATACCAGGACCATGGTCGACAACATCAATTTGATTGTTGGTCACAATAATTTCAACTGGAAGTGCAACTGGACAAAACTTGAGCGCGTTGTCGACCAAGTTGCTGAGTGCTCGCTCGAGTTGGTCGTGGCGCACAGTCACAACTTGCGATTCATTTGCAACCACCGTTACAACACGGCCAGTGCGTCGACTGGCACGTAATGCAACTTCGGTAGCAATCTCGCCAAGGTCAACAGCCGTTGGGTCTTCTACAAGGCGTTGGTCGCTTGCAAGCGCCGAGAGTTCGCTTGAGAGCGAAGTAAGTTCATCGACTTCGGCACGAATGTCACGCAA